>JAFTAM010000161.1 GCA_017458675.1 bacterium | reverse complement strand
TTTTCTTCAGGTGTATGAAGTCTTTTTGCCATAGGTAGACTCCTTTCAATATGAATTTATGGTAGGATAAATCCAACTTAAAAACCATATTTTTTTTGTCCGAATTTATGGGTTCATTATAGTCGGATTCATCTACAGAGTAGCCTAAAATAGCTTATAAGCGCCGCTATTAGATTTCATAATTTTATATCAATAGGAGAGCTTAGACCTTTCTGTCAATTTTGTGGAATAGGTTTAAGTTTCTTTATTTTATAAGCAATTTAATAAGCAGATAAACAGAAAAACCTGTTATGCCTTCGTTTGATTCAAGGTTTAACAGGCTTTTTGATGTTTGATAGTACAAAGGATTCTCTTAACTTACCTAGTATATGGATATTTTTGGGAGTTAAGAAAATGAGTTTTGCTTAACTTTACGACATTGAGCTTCCCGGAGAGGCGCCGGCCGCTTGAGAAGGTTAAAAGTGGCCGGCCTTGAAAATAATTTGACCTGTCTGCCGCGTCTGAAGCTCCGGAGGAGCGGCCGGAAGCCTTGCGTGAAATGCGGACTGCAGCACAATTTCAGCTTTAAGAGTGGAGGCCAATAACCGTGGAAAACGCCGTTGAAGAAAGATTAGTACAGTATGTCGATGATATAGAGAATTTAGAGCTTGAAAAATCAGAAATCGCTCTGAGGATTAAAGAAGTTTACGATCAGGCCAAAATCGACGGATTCGATACCAAAATTCTGCGCCAGATTATCAGACTGAGAAAGATGGATCCCAGCGAGCGCGACGAGCAGCAGAGCCTTCTGCATACCTATATGCAGGTTTTGGGAATGTACAGCTCCTCCAAATAGAGACAGAGCGTCTGAACAAGCCGTCTTCGAGTTACTAAGCTGCCGCTGCACAGAATAGCGGCAGTTTTTTTATTTGTAACTATTATCCCTTGACTTACGCTGCCGTTTAGAGTAAGATAAAATGCGCGTTTGAATGTTGTTTTTCATTCAGTGAGGCTGCTAAGCCTTCGCGGTCGAGTTGTTCTCGATAAATAGTTGGTATTGAGTAAAGAGTAGCTCGTAGCAAATATTTGTACATAAATTTTTATAAAACAGGATGAAAAGAGCTGACGCTCCGGCTTTGCTGCAAGGTCGGTGTGAGCTTTTTTTGTCCATTTTGCCGTGTTTGCGGACTGAATTTCGATAAATGTCCGTTTAGGCTTGCTCTGACCCCGCTGGAGCGGGACTGGCAGGGCAGCCTGCGGACGGATACCGGCAGCCATTGCTCTTAAGCTGCCGCGTCGAGAACCCAGGTCCCGTGCAAAAGGTATTGAGCGTGAATGTCTTAGCATAAACCGGCAATTTTTATAACGCGTAATTGCGCAGAGGAGGATCTTCTCGAATGTCGTTTCTTCGACACAAGAACGAGGCCACAGGGCGTATAACTTTTCAGAAAATTCCGCCGGTTATGGAGCTGCCTTATCTGATAGAGCTCCAGTGCTCGTCTTATGAACGCTTTATTGCAGAGGGCATGAGCAATGCCTTTAAAGACATCTCTCCCATTGAGGACTACACCGGCAATCTGGTTCTTGAATTCCTTGAGCATGAACTGGGCGAACCTAAGCTTGACGTAGAGGAATGCCGCGATAAGGACGTTACCTATGCCAGGCCTTTGAAGGTCAGAGTCCGTTTGACCAGCAAGGAAAACGGTAAGATCAAAGATTCTAAAGAGCAGGAAATCTATATGGGCGATTTCCCTGCCATGACCGATAAGGGAACGTTTGTCATCAACGGCGCCGAGCGCGTTATCGTCAGCCAGCTGGTGCGTTCTCCCGGCATATATTATCAGCATCACGAGGACCCTGCCACCGGACTGCCTACCTGGTCGGCGGTCGTCATCCCCAACCGCGGCGCCTGGATGGAATTTGAAACCGATATCGCCGGCGTGATCTATGTGCGCATAGACAAAGCCCGCAAGCTGCCCGCCAGCGTTCTGCTTCGGGCCTTGGGCTATCAGGATAACGAGGCTATTTCGGCTCTGTTCAACGACGACGAGCTGCTGGCGCCCACCCTGGAAAAGGACGGCATCGAAACCGTAGAGGACGCTTTGATAGAGATCTATAAGAAGCAGCGTCCCGGCGAACAGGCTTCGGCAGAAAGCGCCAAAACCTTATTAAATAATTTGTTCTTTGAAGCCAAGCGCTACGATTTGGCGATGGTCGGCAGCTACCGCCTGGCCCGCAAGCTTGGACAGAAAATCAAATGCAGCGGCTGCGGCCATTACAATATGCCTTTAAGCGATACCTGCGAGGAATGCGGTCAGGCGCTGCAGTATCCCTCTACCCTGAGCAAGAGCTCCGTCGTGGCGGCAGTTCGCTATATGCTGGCTCTGATGAAGGCCGATAAATTCCGCCGCACCGATGATCACAGCATTCTGGAGAGCGGTCTTAGCCTAATCATCGAGGAGGATACCGTAAAGCTGGCCTCCTGCGGCGAGGACAGCTTTGACGTATTGGTAAAACACGACGATATCGACCATTTGGGCAATCGCCGCATCAGAGGCGTAGGCGAGCTGCTGCAGAATCAGTTCCGCGTGGGCTTAATGCGGCTGGAGCGCGTGGTGCGCGAGCGCATGTCGGTTCAGGACGTGGAAACCACCACTCCTCAGGTTTTGATTAACATTCGTCCCGTAGTCGCGGCCATAAAGGAATTTTTTGGTTCCTCTCAGCTTTCTCAGTTTATGGACCAGACCAACATGCTGGCCGAGCTCACTCACAAACGCCGTCTCTCGGCGCTGGGCCCCGGCGGTCTCTCCCGCGAGCGCGCCGGCTTTGAAGTCCGCGACGTTCACGACTCTCACTATGGCCGCATCTGTCCTATTGAAACTCCTGAAGGTCCCAACATCGGTCTGATCGGTTCCCTGGCTACTTACGGACGCGTCAACGCCTTCGGATTTATCGAAGCGCCCTACCGCAAGGTCGAGCGCATCCTGATTCATGACGTAACCGATCCCGCTTCCGGCGAAGTTCTGCAGGGCGGCGAAGTCATTGAGCGCAGCCGCTACTTCGAGCTGGTAAACGCCGGCGTCGAGGTCCCCGTGCGCGTCCATGTCATGGATGAAATCCAGTATCAGGACGCCGACGTTGAGGACGAATATGTAATTTGTCAGGCTAATACCCGTCTGGACGAGCGCAGCAATATTACCGATAAGCGCGTCGTAGTCCGCCGCAAGCGCGGCAAGAAGGAAACCACGGTAGTCCCCCGCGAGGAGGTCGACTTCATGGACGTAACTCCTAAGCAGATTGTCTCCGTGGCTACGGCTCTGATCCCCTTCTTGGAGCATGACGACGCCAACCGCGCCCTCATGGGCGCCAACATGCAGCGCCAGGCCGTGCCTCTGCTTTCGCCTCAGGCCCCCATAGTCGGAACCGGTATGGAATATCGCGCCGCAACCGACTCCGGCGCTCTGGTAATTTCCAAGCATGAGGGCGTCGTTACAGCGGTCGACGCCAACAGCATTACCGTCACCGATTTGAACGGCGAACCTCATATTTATAAACTGCGCAAATTTAAGCGCTCCAACGCCGGAACCTGCATCAATCAGCGTCCGGCTGTCGATCTGGGACAGCGCGTCCATGTGCGCAGCGTTCTGGCCGACGGCGCTTCCTCGGTCAACGGCGAGCTGGCTCTGGGCCGCAACGTATTGGTGGCCTTTATTCCCTGGGAGGGCTACAACTACGAGGACGCTATTCTGCTCAGCGAGGAAGTGGCCCGCGACGACGTGTTTACCTCCATCCATATTGAGGAGCATGAATGCGAAGCCCGCGACACCAAGCTCGGCGCGGAAGAGATCACCCGCGATATCCCCAGCGTGGGCGAGGACGCTCTCAAGGATCTGGACGCCGACGGCATTGTGCGCATCGGCGCCGAGGTCGATACCGACGATATCCTGGTCGGCAAGGTTACGCCTAAAGGCGAGGCCGAGCTTACCGCGGAAGAGCGCCTGCTGCGCGCTATCTTCGGCGAGAAGGCCCGCGATGTGCGCGATACCTCTCTCAAAGTTCCTCACGGACAGAAGGGCAAGGTCATCGACGTCAAGATCTTCACCAAAGAGGATACCGACGAGCTTAAGCCCGGCGTCAATAAGCTGGTGCGCGTCTATGTAGCTCAGAAGCGCAAGATCCTCCAGGGCGACAAGATGGCCGGACGTCACGGAAATAAGGGCGTAGTCTCCCGGGTCATGCCGGTTGAGGATATGCCGTATCTGCCTGACGGAACTCCCGTGCAGATCGTGCTCAACCCCCTGGGCGTACCCTCCCGTATGAACATCGGTCAGATCATGGAAACTCACCTGGGCCTGGCCATGGATATGCTTTCCGAACCCGGCGAGCCTCGCCATAGGGTAGAAGTCCCCGTTTTTGACTCCGCTTCCGAAAGCGAAATCAGAGACGTGATGAGCACCGCCAATCTGCGCGCCGATCTGCGCAGCAAAGGCGTTTATCTCAGCACCGAAGAGCTGGTTTACGTTCTGGACAATCCCAGCCGTATCTCCCGTCTGCAGGAATTCATCCGCGCTAAGACCTCGTTAGTCTATACTACGGCCGAACTTCAGGAAATTATTGATAAGAATCCCGAAGAAAAGCTGGCTGCTGCTCTCTGCAGCGAACTGCGCGGCTATGACGTCGACCTTGTGGATTTAAAGGCTGTGCTGCGCGACCGCACTTTGGAGGATCGTCTCTTTGAAGTGCTGAGCCGTCACTGCAAGCACTACGGTCTGGAAGAAATCCGCGCTCTGGCCGATTATATTGCCGAGTACCGCAAGAACGCCGTAACCGACGGCAAGACCGTGCTTTATGACGGACGTACCGGCGAGCCCTACGACAACCGCGTGACCGTAGGCCAGATTTACATGCTCAAGCTGGCGCACCTTGTCGACGACAAGATTCACGCCCGCTCCACCGGCCCTTACAGCCTGATTACGCAGCAGCCTCTGGGCGGCAAGGCGCAGTTCGGCGGCCAGCGCTTCGGTGAAATGGAGGTCTGGGCTTTGGAGGCTTACGGCGCCGCCTACACTCTGCAGGAGCTGCTTACCGTTAAATCTGACGACGTCACCGGACGCGTCAAGACCTACGAAGCTATTGTCAAGGGCGAAAACGTGCTTGAGCCCGGAGTGCCGGAATCTTTCAAAGTTCTCATTAAGGAGCTTCAGAGCCTGGCCCTGGACGTTAAGATTTTAGGACCTGACGACCGTGAGATCGAGCTCAGCTCGGTTGAGGATCAGGAGCCTATGCACAGCAATGTCGGACACAGCAGTGAACTGTTGGATTTTTCTAATGAAGGATTGGCTTAAGCTGGGGTCTGACGCCTAGGTTTTTAAGCTCTTACTGGGGCCGCCGGAGGATAGAGTTCTTGGCAGAGCTTTTCTCCGCGGCCCATCAGGAGGACTCAGGTTAATATGGATGTTAACAATTTTGAGGCCATGCAAATTGGTCTTGCTTCTCCCGAGCAGATACGCAATTGGTCATTAGGAGAAGTTAAAAAGCCCGAAACTATTAACTACAGAACTTTAAAGCCGGAGCGCGACGGACTTTTCTGCGAGCGTATTTTCGGACCGGTCAAAGACTGGGAATGTCACTGCGGAAAATATAAGCGCGTCCGTTATAAAGGCTTAATCTGCGACAGATGCGGCGTAGAAATTACCCGTTCCAAAGTTCGCCGCGAGCGCATGGGCCATATAAATTTAGCTTCGCCGGTTACTCATATCTGGTATTTTAAGGGCGTGCCTTCCCGCATAGGCCTGCTGTTGGAGATCTCTCCGCGCAACCTGGAAAAGGTCATTTATTTTACCAATTACATAGTGACCGATCCCGGCAGCGACAGCGACGAGACCGGCCTTAAAAAGTGTGATTTCCTTTCGGAAATGCAGTACCGCGAGCTGCGGGAAAAGTTCCCTTACAGCGATTTTAAAGCCGGCATGGGCGCCGAAGCCATTTACGAGCTGCTCAAAGAGATCGATTTAGACGCTCTTTACGAGGAGCTGCGCAAAGATATCAAAGAGCAGAGCGGACAGAAGAAAGCTAAAGCTATCAAGCGCCTTGAGGTCGTAGAGGCCTTCCGCAAATCCGGCAACCGCCCCGAGTGGATGGTTCTGACCGTAATCCCGGTCATCCCTCCGGATCTGCGCCCCATGGTTCAGCTGGACGGCGCCCGTTTCGCCACTTCAGACTTGAACGACCTTTACCGCCGCGTCATCAACCGCAACAACCGTCTGCGCCGCCTTCAGGATTTGGGCGCTCCGGATATTATCGTCAAAAACGAGAAGCGCATGCTTCAGGAAGCGGTTGACGCTCTCATCGACAACGGCCGCCGCGGCCGTCCCGTCACCGGTCCCAACAGCCGTCCTTTAAAGAGCCTTTCCGATATGCTCAAGGGCAAGCAGGGACGCTTCCGTCAGAACCTGCTGGGCAAACGCGTGGACTATTCCGGCCGTTCGGTGATCGTGGTCGGTCCCAAGCTGAAGCTCCATCAGTGCGGTCTGCCCAAGGAGATGGCTGTGGTGCTCTTCAAGCCTTTCGTGATGAAGAGTTTGGTCGAGCATAAGAAGGCCAACAACATCAAGGCGGCCAAACGCATGGTTGAAAGGGTCCGTCCCGAGGTCTGGGACGCTCTGGAGGAGGTCATCGTCGATCACCCCGTCCTGCTCAACCGCGCTCCGACGCTGCACCGCTTAGGCATTCAGGCCTTCGAGCCGGTTCTGGTCGAGGGCAAGGCTCTGCAGCTCCATCCTCTGGTCTGCACCCCTTACAACGCCGACTTCGACGGCGACCAGATGGCCGTTCACCTGCCGCTTTCGGCGGGAGCTCAGGCCGAAGCCCGCATTCTGATGCTCTCGGCTCACAATATTCTGATGCCCGCTTACGGCTCTCCGGCGACGGTGCCTACCCAGGACATGGTTCTGGGCATGTATTACCTGACCATTGAAAAGCATGACTCCAAAGGCGAGGGCAAGTGCTTCAGCAGCATCGACGAGGCTATCCTGGCTTACGATTCCGGCGACGTGGAACTGCAGGCCCCGGTCTTTGTAGATCTGTTCGGCGAGCGCGTCTCTACCACTGTAGGACGTCTGATCATGTGGCGGGCCGTTCCCGACAATATCCGCGAGGATGCCCTCCATCCCGGCGACGGGCGCAAGGAAGGCAAGGGCGCTTTCGTATTCAACGAGTTCAACCATTCCTTCGGCAAGAAAGACATCGTCAAGCTGGTTAAGCGCACTCATGCCGCTCACGGCAATACCAAAACGGCGGTCTTCCTGGACAACCTCAAGGCTCTGGGCTTTAAGTTCGCCACCCGCTCCGGGACGTCGATCAGTCTGCACGACATTAAGATTCCCCCGGAAAAGGGACGCATTCTGGCGGAGGCCGATCGCAAGGTGGCTGAAGCAGACCGTTTCCTGGCTCGCGGCTTCCTGACCGAAAACGAGCATTATCTGCAGCTCAATGCTATTTGGGGCAGCGCAACAGAAGAAGTGGGTTCGGTGATGATGAATCACTTAGATCGTTTGAACCCGGTCTTTATGATGGCAACTTCGGGCGCGCGCGGCAACCCATCCCAGGTGAAGCAGCTGGCCGGTATGCGCGGTCTGATGGCCGACCCAACCGGACGAATCATCCCCATGCCTATTCGCGCCAACCTGCGCGAAGGTCTGACCGTTTTGGAATACTTCATCGGTACTCACGGCGCACGCAAAGGTCTGGCCGATACCGCTCTGCGTACGGCTGACTCCGGATACCTCACCCGCCGTCTGATCGACGTCTCTCAGGACATTATCGTTCGTGAAGAGGACTGCGGCACGACTCATGGCATCTTCATGGAAGCCGCTATGAACGACGGCAATATTAAGATTTCCTTAGTTGAGCGTCTGACCGGACGCTATTCGGCTCAGGACTTCGATTATATCAATAAGAACGGCGAAAGCTGCCATCTGAGCTGCGGCGATCTGATTGACGAAGAGATCGCTGCGGATATTGAGCGAGCCGTCTATGCCGAGGCGGATCCTGTCGACGGCCTCATCCATGAGGACCCCGAGGACAGGCACACCTGGCACCGTCCCGGCTTCCGGATCCGTTCGGTTATGACCTGTCATGCCGAGCACGGCGTCTGCGTGAAATGCTACGGACGCAACCTGGCCACCGGCAAGCCCGTGGAAATCGGTGAAACCGTAGGTACCATCGCCGCTCAGTCTATCGGCGAGCCCGGTACTCAGCTCACGCTGCGAACCTTCCACACCGGCGGCGTCGCTCAGGAAGACATCGTACAGGGTCTGCCCCGCGTCGAAGAGCTCTTCGAAGCCCGCAAGCCAAAGAATTTGGGCTATCTGGCCGAGATCAGCGGCACGGTTACTCTGGGCGAGGAGAAGGGTCAGAAGAAGGTGACCATGACCCAGCGCGCTCCCGACGGCTCGATTATACGCGAATTTGAACAGTTGGTTCCCCATTCGGCGGAGCTCAAGGTCAAGGACGGCAGCGAGGTCGTGGCCGGCGATATTCTGGTTGACGGCTTTATGAATCCTCATGATATTCTGCGTGTCAAGGGGCTGGAGGATGTTCAGCGCTATATCGTCGATCAGGTGCAGACCGTTTACCGCGAACAGGGCGTAGACATCAGCGACAAACATATCGAGGTCATAGTGCGGCAGATGCTGCGCAAGGTCAAAGTTCAGGATGCCGGCGACACCAGCATGCTGCCCGGCAGCTTGCAGGATATTCTCCACGTCGAAAAAGAGAACGATCTCATCCGCGAATATAATGACGCTGTGCGGGCCAGAAACGGCGAAGAATCTGAGTATAAGGAATATGCCACCTATGAACCGGTGCTTCTGGGTGTAACTAAGGCCTCTCTGGCTACAGATTCATTCCTGTCTGCCGCCTCCTTCCAGGAGACCACCAAGGTCCTTACTGAAGCTGCCATAAACGGCCGCATCGACCGTCTGCGCGGTCTGAAGGAGAACGTCATTATCGGCAAACTCATTCCTGCGGGCACCGGTATGGATCAGTACCGTCAGGTTTCCGTCGGCTTAAAGGACGGCAAGCCGGCGACGGCAGAGGCAGGAACTCAGGCTGAACGTCTGGTCGACTTCAGAGATCCTGAGGAGGATTTGATCAACTCTCTGAGCTTTAGTCCCGAGCCATAGTCTGTACTGAATACGTATAGAGATATTCGTCTCTTTCTGAAGGCGGTGCTGAGCTTATCTTTATAGGCTTTCGGCCCGTCTTCAGTATTTTTGCGGGCTGTATTTTTGCTTGCAGTTTCAGGCAGGTTTTTATTTTTATTTAGCAAAAATATAATGTTGGGTATTTTTTTTGGGCTGGGTTATGTGCCCTCGTTTTGCCGGTTAGGAGGAACTTTTTCTTGGATGAAGTTTTTAATCTGGAAGTTTTGCAGCGCATAAAGCGCAATGCGATTAAGCGTTTAAGGCGTAATTCCGGCGGCGATAATTTAGATATTGAACCCACGGAGCAGGATTACCGGGATATTTTGGCGCGTGAAATATTCAAAGCCGGCAACTTGAACGATGAAATTCGCAGGCAGGCTTTTTTGAATCTGGTGCAGGTTTCTCCCGGCGGAATTTTGGCCATGGCCTGGCTTTGCGAGGAAGCCAGCGATATCATAACCGTTGATAAAATCAAAAGCTTTGCCAGCGAAATTTCTGACTCTAATACGGTTTTAAATTTGACCAGGGCCGTTTCAAAGGAAGGCTTGGATGAAGCGCAGTGTATCTTCTGTGCCGACGCTTTGCTCAGCAGAGATGAGCTCAGCCGCGATGAACGCATAGATATTATCATCTGTCTGCTGATCAGCAACTGTCTTTCTGAGGAAGGGCGCAATGCTATTTTGGCGCATACGCTGGAAATGCGCTGCTTTACGGCCGCCGAACGCCGCATTCTCTATCAGTGGGCTATCGGAATGGATGTCAAGAGCTATGTCGCCTGCGGCTTTTTGAAGACGATGCCTTATCCGCCCAGCTTTTTGGCGCGAATCGCTATAGTTTCGCTGGTGCGTATCGGCGACGATGCTCTCAAGATAGTCAACCATATTTTGAACTATATTGACAGTTGGATAGATACCAGATCCATACTGCACGGCTTGCTCGATTTAATCGAGATGCGTTCCCGGGACAGCAGAGAGAGGGAGTTCCGCGCTGGTTCGGATCCTAATATTCTGTTCCGTCAGCGCGTATTTGAACTGTGCGTCGCCAGCGAAAGCGCCAGTCTGCGCCGCCGGGCTTATACTATCGCGGCTAAGACTGAAGGCCGGGATTTCCTGCGTCAGGCGCTCAAAGACAAAGATTTGGAAGTGCGCATCTGGGCGTTGAATTATATAAAGGGCTTAAAATAAAATTTTAAGAAGGGAGCCTGCGGGTAAAAATGTTGAAGGTTGGAGTTTTAAGAGGCCGTGAGGACAGCTTCCCCGAGGCGGTTATTGCCGAGATAAACCGCCGCAATTGCGGAGTAGAAGCGGAGTTCATTCATTTGGGCGGCACCAGCTGCGGCGAGGTCTGTCCCTACAGCGTAATTTTGGATCGCATTTCTCATGAAGTTCCTTATTATGAGGTCTATTTGAAGCAGGCCTCGATGCAGGGAACTTATATTGTCAACAATCCCTTCTGGATGCATGTCGACGACAAGTTTTTCGGCTATGCTTTAGCTCAGAAGCTGGGCATTCCGGTCCCCAAAACCGTGGTTCTGCCCAACAGAGAGTATATTGCCGACATTAACGCCGGTTCGCTGCGCAACCTCTGGCCCATCGATTGGGAGGCCCGTCTGGCCGAAGTGGGGCTGCCCTGCATTATGAAGCCGGCTTTCGGCGGCGGCTGGAAGAACGTCTATAAGATCCACAGCGTGGAGGAGGCTGTCCGCGCTTACGACGAGTCCGGCTCTCTGACCATGACTCTGCAGGAGTTCATCAAGTGGGACGATTATATTCGCTGTCTGAGCGTAGGCCGCAAGTATTTCCGGGCCATCCGCTACATTCCGCGTCCGATGGGCCAGGGCGAGTACGTGCAGGATCAGGGAGTTCTGGACCCTGCTGATTTGGCCAAGGCCGAAGAGTACGCCAGAATCTTCAATCAGGCTATCGGCTATGATATGAACGCCTTAGAGTTTGCGGTCAAGGATCACGTCCTTTACGCCATTGACATAACCAATTACGTCTGCGACTTTGATTACCGCTCCCTGAAGGACGCTCACTTCCCCTGGGTGGTCAATCACATGGCCGACTTCATTATCGAAAAGGCCAAGGAGAACGCCCACAACGATCCCACCGCCTGCTGGGATAAATTTATAAAGCGCTAGAAGCTTAACCGTTTTATAGCCTCTGCCGCAGACCGCCGTCTTGTTACGGCGGTTCTTTTGTTTATGGTGAGGGTGTGTGCGCTCCGGAAAAGTGCCAAGATATTAAGAAAACAAGCTGAGCGCAGCCGAGAATCATACAGGCATATTAGACGGTTTGCTTAATGCCGATTTGACTTAGGCTGCGCTCAGCAGAGTCAGTTTTATGAACAGACTGTCAGACATGTCATAAAGTTAGGCAAAATATTGCTGATAAAGGTACATTAGCTTGTTTTACCAATGCTTGTAAATGTTACCTTGTCATTCTGAGCGGAGCGAAGAATCTTTCAAGCATGTTCTTCACGTTTTCGCTATGTCGGTTTTCTTTGTCGCTACCGCTCCGCGCGAAGCTGTGCTCTAATCTCCGCGTACGCGTCAAAGCAAACCTTTATTAGAAATGTATGCTGATGGCATGTTTTTGCTTAACTTACCGACTGTTCTGTCAGATGAGCTTTATTTGTCTTTTCATTATCTGATGAAATTTGTATGCACAACTTTTTCTTGCTCTGGTATGCTTATGCCGGCTTTCTCGGCCGCTTCCCGGCATTTTAAATGCCAGGCGAAATTGCGCGCCAAAAACCGCATATTCTGCATCCCTTCTTCATCTTTTTCGGCTTCTTCCGCGTCCATGCCGTACACTAAGTTCCAGTAGCGTCCGGAGATCAGAGGCATTTGCGTGATTAAAAAATATTTATTGAGCTGGTCCAGCGCCGCGGTCGTTCCGGAACGGCGCGCACAGGCGACAGCCGCTCCGGGCTTATGTTCAAATATGTTTTTACCGGCGCAGAAATTGACGAAGAATGCGCGGTCCAGGAACGAAGTTATGTTGCCTGCGGCAGAACCGTAATGAACGGGAGCTCCGACGATATATCCGTCAAAATCTTTGGCCAGCTCCAGAAATTCATTTACTTTGTCGTTAATAACGCACCTGCCTATTTTGGCGCAGGCGCCGCAGCCTCGGCAGCCGGAAACGGCGGCGTTTCCCAGCTGGAAAACCTGCGATTCAATTCCTTCTTGGCCGAGCGTTTTGGCAATCTCATCCAAGGCGGCGTTCGTACAGCCGTTTTTGTGCGGCGAACCGTTGATCAGCAAAACTTTCATGACGATCTCCTTTATTAAAAAGCGCCGGTTTTGATATGCGGAACATAGGGGGCTTCCAGAGCTTTAAGCTCTTCGTCCGTAAGTTTAATTTCCAAGGCTGCGGCAGCCTCTTCAACATGTTTGGGCTGGGTGAAGCCGACTATAGGGGAGGTAACGTAAGGTTTGGAAAGCATCCAAGCCAATGCGTTCTGAGCCATGGAATTGCCGTTTTGTTTTGACAGGCTTTCCAGCGCGTCGACAACCTTTTTGTCCTGCTCTTCGGTAGCTCCCCAGACCATGGGGGAGACGTCGTCAACTTTAGAGCGCTCCGTCTGGGTTCCCCAGGGACGGGTGCATCTGCCGCCGGCCAGAGGCGACCAGGGGACTACGGCCACTTTCCTGTCTTGGCACAGCGGCATCATCTCCCGCTCTTCTTCGCGATAGATTAAATTGTACTGATTCTGCATGGAGACGAACTTAGTCCAGCCGTAGCGTTCGGCAATAGAGTTCAGCCGTTCAAATTCCCAGGCAAACATGGTGCTGGCGCCGATATAGCGGGCTTTGCCCGACTTGACGACATCGTGCAGCGCTTCCATGATCTCTTCCCACGGCGTGTTGTGATCGAGTCTGTGAATCTGATAAAGGTCGACATAATCCAGACCCAGGCGCTTTAAGCTGTGGTCAATTTCCGCCATAATGTTTTTCCGGGAGCTTCCGCCGCCGTTGGGTCTTCCCGGACGCATATCGAAATGCACTTTGGTAGCGACGACTATCTCGTCCCTGTCTAAGCCGAAATCTTTAATCAGCCGGCCGGTAATCTCTTCCGAAGTGCCCATCTGGTAGACGTTGGCGGTGTCAAAGTAATTGATCCCCAAATCGACGGCCTTTTTGAAAATAGGCTTGGCCTCGTCATAATCTTTCGCCCAGGGAAATACGCCGTTTTCTTTTCCGGGTTTGCCGAAGCTCATGCATCCCAGACAGATTCTCGAAACGTCAACTCCGGTATTGCCTAATTTTACGTATTGCATTTATGTGCGCCTCCTGCGGTATTATTTACTTCCTGCAGGCATTATATCAAATAATGATAAATAAATCTAATTAAAACATATTATACTTAATAGAATAATTTTATTATGAGTGAGAAAAGTTATGAATACAAAGCAAATTGAGGCGGCTTTAATTTTGGCGCAGACCTTGAATTTCAACCGTGCCGCCGAGCTGCTGTGCGTTTCTCAGCCGGCCCTTTCTTATGTAATTAAGGAGTTGGAAGGAGAAATCGGCTTTAGAATATTTGACCGTTCCGGCAAGGGCGCCGTTTTGACGCCGGCCGGCAGTCAGTTTTGTCAGGAGCTTCGCAGCATACGCGATGCATTGAAAAATGCGATCGAACGCGGACAGAATTTCAGCGTTCAATATTCAGACAGCATTACCGTCGCGCTTCCGGTGCGTTCTATGCTCAAATCTCTGCCGGAAGCGATGACAGCGTGTGCGGAGGCTTATCCTGACGTCTTTATTTCTCCGCTGTTCAGCGGCTTTTACAATGTGGATGTTCTGCTGCGGCATAAAGCCGATATTTTGATCGCGATGGATTTTGAGGTCTCTCATCTGCCCGATACCGAGGTTTATCCTTTATATGAATGCGGCATCTCTCTTATCGTGCACCGAGATGATGAACTGGCTTCGCGTAAGAGCATCCGTCAGGAAGATCTCTATGGCAGGACGCTTATGGTCGGCGGCGGCTCGCCGCCAGCCCTGCGCAATGTGCAGCAGCGTCTGGTGCGCTCTCAGAAGATTCATTATTTCAATTCTGCCGATCACGATACCACTTTGACTAACGTTGCGGCCAAAAAAGGGGTCTGTCTGTCGCCTGACTTTTTTGACGAAGAGATGAACTGCTTCAGGCGCATTCCCTTCGATTGTGAAGAAAAATTCAATATCGTACTCTGCGTTCATCATAGCGATAAGCGTCAAAGTCTCTTTTATTTTATTGAGCTGCTGCAAAAAATGGAATGTAAATACAGGCGCTGTTAGTTAGCGCAGAACCTGGAAATATTTGCTAATCAGCGTCAGGTACGGACAGTAAACAGAAGCATTTACGGATATCGTCTTTTTCAACGATAAAAAAAGGAATGAGATCGCCTTTGTTTACGGGAAAACTGCCAAAGGGCTGATTCAGCAGCCTGCCGATATAGAAGGGGGAATCTTCGGGTCTCTCTTCGCAGCGCACCCATACTTCCTCGGGCGTATTGTCCTTATACAAAAGCACAGCCTGGACGTCGTCGGGATAATGTTTATGGCGGTATTCGTCCAATGCGGCGTCCCTGCGGGTACGGAGCACGCCCTTATCGGCTTTGTAGAATTTGTTTATGACGTTTATTTTCCAGGCGTACTTTTCTTTGAGCTCGGGGTCGTCTATAACTTCAATCTGACACTCGTCCACCGCTTCCGCTCTGTATTTTACCATCACTTTATCGTTAGGCTCGTAAGCGGTAATGCTTCCGTCGGTTCGGCGGCGGGCGCAGGCCAGAATTTCATAGGTAAGTCCGGCCTCGTGGTCGACATAGGCGTAGGTCAGAGTGCCGTTGGCCTTCGGCGGTCGGCTGAAATTTTCGGTATTATCGTAATAATGTTTGTCCTTGGAAATAAAGCAAAGCTTGTGATAAACCTGACGGAAACTGACGTCCTTGCCCAGCATGGTTATGCTCCCTTATCTGATTTCGCATTAAACGCCGTTCTAAGCGGTTGGCGGGAGGATTTTATACGTGTCCCATATATGTCCGTAATAACAGGCCTAATGCTAATGTTTATTTTATGTAAAGATTGAGGCTCCTGCCGTGTATGACGGCAGGCGCCGTTAATTTGTATTTGGCTCGCGGACAGTGTAATTATGATTCAATGTCGTTAAATTAAGGCGATATTTTGCTAAAAACGGAACAAATACCCGGTAAAGTGTACCGGCTTTTGTTTCTGCCTGTTTTGTGTTATGTCGGTTTCCATTTACGCTTCGCTGCCTCGCTTTGCCTCACGGCGCCCGCTTTCGCTCCATAGGCAGCCGAAATGAAATAAGTCCTTTGAAAAGCGTGTTCTTGTATAATTTTAAGTAATTATCAGCGTATTATTTTTACCAAGACATACGGGTGTCCGCTGCTTTTGTTATGATTGCGGTAAACTGCGGGAGGCTCGATATGGCTGAGAAGATTTTTAAAACCGAAAGCTACGGGAAAATTTATACTTTATTCGGACAAGAGGTAAAATTCTCCGACGCGGCGGAGCGTCAATATGATCTTAACCGTTTTATGTGGACTGTGAAGGAGACCGCGGAAAAAGAATTCACCGAATGGTATAAGAATGCAGACGACATAGAGAGTGTTCTGAATAAGTATCAGGAGTTTGTAACAGAGCTGCTGGTTTCTGAGGTTTGTACGCCGTTGTATAAACAGCTTGCCGACAGTGAAATATACGATGTTTCCAAAAATGTTTATTTGAATAAATGTCTGGTTTTAGAAAACTGTCAGAAGGCTTATGCGGATATAGCTGAAAAGCTTGAGGAAATTGTTCTGAAACAACTGGGCGAGGAGAAGGCCCGCGAGCTTCGGAAAGAAATGCGCGGCCGCTGGGTCGGCGGAGGCTTTGGCTTGGAGGGGGCTATTAAAGGCGCCGTTACCGCCGGCGCTTTGAATTTAGCCAGCGGGATAGGGCACAGCATGATAAACGCCGTGGGCAATTCGCTCTCTGCTATAAGCGCATCCATAAGTAAGAGCAGGCTGTACGACGACGCTAAAAAGAAGCTGCTCAGCGGAATTCAGGATGATATTGGCCGTATCATCAATAAACATACAGATTTGCTTAATGAGTACGAGCGGGATTATGTTGTCTATTATTTCAAGAGCGAAAAAGCTGATGCGCTCTTTGAAAATGCCAAGGAGATGGCCGATAAGCGCGAGGGACTGCTGGTTCAGGCCGTCCGGTACGCTCCGTGGTACCACGCGCTGCTTTCGTATATATTTGTCAATTATGAACGTGAAAGAAAGACGGCAGCCGAGCTGGCCCGGCGCTTCGGCGTTGATTTGTCCAATGACATAGAAGCTGCGCTTAAAAGCGGTTATGAATCGTCCCCGAAAGAATCTGACGATGATCTCTTAAAACTGAAGAATAAGCTGCGCTCTTTGATGCTGGAATACAATGTCAGTTCAAGTCAAACCATGGATGATTTGGATAAGGCTCTGCTTAAACGTTTTTTGGAACGTGCACAACAGAATACTGTAGCTCAGTGCAATGAGCTTAAAGCTGCTGTAGAAGCATATGATGCGCGCGCTGAGATTAAGTCGCAGTATCTGAAGGATATCGAGAAACGTAGGGATGATATCTGGGAATCCGGTCTGCAAGCGATATGCAGCGGTTATGAGGAGGCGGATGAAACGCATTTGCAGGAGCTTCTGCCGAAGATCGGTGATTTTGATGCGCCGGAAGAAATAAAGAAAGTCTATGCCGACCGCGTAAGGAAGCAAATTGATAAAATTAGGTCCGAGGAAGATGATGAGGTCTTCAGCAAGATATATCTAAGTACCGATTTAAAGGATAGTAAAGCCGTACGTCAAGCTATTGATTTAATAATAGCCAAACAGCGAACGGATGCTTCAGAACCTTATTTAAAGGCTCTGAAAGCCTGCATAACAGATACTGCAGAAATTGAAAAAGCCATAAGCTACCTGAGAGGCAGGAAAGGCTTTAAATACTGGTCTTTGTTCTTCTGCGTCTTAATTTTTGCAGCTGCTGGTTTTTTTTTGATAGCGATACATTTCGTCGGTAATCGAATAAATTGGCCAACCTATTTCATCAGCTGGGGCATATTAGAATGGCCGACCTCTTACATTTGCGGTGTCTCTTTCATTTTGATGTATGTGTCGACATCTTTCGCGGCGGCTTTGAAAAGCGCAGATAATGACAAAAGAGATGCTCTGCGGAAACTGACTATTAACGGCAAGCATTTGCATCCGGCGCTGCGATATGTTCCTGGTCGTGCGGAATTAAAAAGGATTGCAGAACATGCAGCGGCTAAGAATAATGATGATAATCCTGGTTTTGATGGTTGTGTCGTAGCCTGCGGGTGGTTAGCATGGCTTTTATTTCTGTGTTGGATAGTCGGTTCTTTCGTTTACTCTCTCATTTTTAAGTAAGAGCTGAAGCTCCGATACTTGAAACCGCATTTTTTTGGGCGCGGATAAAAAACAGTACTGCATAGGATTCCGAAAGGAAGGCGAGGCAGCCGCGATTTGCTTTTTCCAACTTGAAGGCCGGCGCATAACAGGTTAAAATGTAAGCGGAACGGATTTTCGGGCAAGGAGTGAGGAAATGGCGGCTCTCAACATATCAATAGGCGGCGAAAGCTTCCGCAGGCTTCGCGAAGAAAATCGCTGTTACGTAGATAAGACCGGCTTTATCGAAGAGCTGATCTCTTCCACACAGGCTATGGTTTCTCTGATAACGCGTCCGAGGCGTTTCGGCAAGACGCTGAACATGACCATGCTTCAGGAGTTTTTCGATATCCGCCGGGAGAGCCGGGCTTTGTTCGAGGGACTGGGCGTTTCCCGAAACGCCGAGCTGTGCGAAAAGTGGATGAACCGGTATCCCACGCTTTTTATGACTTTTAAGGGTGTGGAAGGACAGAATTTTAAAGATTCTCTGATCCATTTCCGAGAGACGGCTGTTAATCTGTGCGGCGAACATGCTTATCTTTTGGAGAGTGAAAAAGTTTCGCGCGAAAATAAGGCGATGCTGCAGCGCGTACTCGACCGTCAAGCCGAGCCTGCCGAGCTGGCCGCCGTGCTGCAGACTCTCTGCCGGGCCTTGGAGGCCCATTGGGGACAGCCGGCAATTCTGCTCATAGACGAATACGACGTGCCGATAAATTATGCCGAGCAGAACGGTTACTATAAAGAGATGATCGGCTTTATGCGCGCTCTTTTGGGTTCGGCTCTGAAGACGAACTTTTCGCTCAAATTTGCCGTGCTGACCGGCTGTCTGCGCATCGCCCGGGAAAGTATTTTTACCGGTTTAAACAATTTTAAATGCTATGGCATATCCGACGTTCAGTTTGCCGATAAATTCGGCTTTACCGTCGCTGAAATTGACGATCTTCTGTCTCAGGCCGGGTTCTCGGACAAAAAAGCTCTGCTGAAGAAATGGTACGACGGCTACCGCTTCGGCGATAGATCGGAGATATACTGCCCCTGGGATGTGCTCTTGTACCTTGACGATCTGCAGCACAACGCCTCGGCTCAGCCTCAGGCCTATTGGAACAATACCAGCGGCAACGCCATAGTGCGGACGCTGATAAACCGCGCCGGCGACGATATCAAGGATAAGATCGAGCGTCTGATCGCTGGCGAAGCCATTGAAGAGGAACTGGCTGAAAGTTTGACTTATGATATTGTATATGAAAGCGAGAGCAATATCTGGACGATGCTTTATCTGACCGGCTATCTGACCAAAGCTGCCGAGCAGCCGGAAGGCGCAAATACAGCTCTGGTTATTCCCAATAAAGAGGTTCGGCAGATATTTATAAGCACGGTATCCAAATGGTTTAATGAATCTTTGCAAAAGCAGGATCTCAGCCGCTTCGTGCAGGCCCTTTGGGACGGCAATGCCGAGGCGGTGCAGAATACGCTTACCGATTTCCTTTACGATACGATCAGTTATTTTGACAGCGCCGAGAATTATTATCACGGCTTTATGAGCGGTCTGCTGCGCGGGGCCGGGCTCAATGTAAAATCTAACCGCGAACACGGCCTGGGGCGGAGCGATCTCCTGATAGAGGACGGCCGCCGGAGGCGGGCTCTGATAATTGAGCTGAAAATTGCGCCCGAGTACGAAGAACTGGAAGCCAAAGCCGAAGAGGGCTTAAAGCAGATCGAAGAGCGCCGGTATGAGGCAGGGCTGGGCCCGCAGATACGTAAAGTCGTGAGTTACGGCATAGCCTTCTGGAAGAAGGAAAGCTTTGTCAAGGTTAAAGAGAGCGCGCGCTGAGATGTACGGCTTTCCGCAAATACCGTGCATGAGCCGTTCGCGCCTTTTGTCCGGCGTTTTGCAATAATTTTCCGTCGGCGGGAAGGCGCGGCGCGGGGGAGGCTAGAAATTTAAGCCTCTCGATATCCTTTTGTCCGGATATCGAAATAATACCGCTGCGCTTGGGCGCAGACTGTTGAGGCCGAAAATTGCGGGAAATAAAAACAACTGAAGCTGTTGGGCATATACTCTGCCACGATATGACCCAGATAATCCGCGGAGTGACGAAAGGGCCGCGCTTCCGCAAGGGGCATGTCGTTCGTGAGGAGGATATCCCTGTGCTGCTGAGCATGGGCAAAGAGTCGCTCTTTGTCTGGGAAAAGACGCCCGGGATGCTGCACGAGGACGAGGCCGCCGAGCGTCTGCGGGGGATCTGTCAGAGCGAAAACATGCTGGCCTCCGAGCCTAAAGAGGGCAAGATCGAACTTACCGCCGAGATTGACGGTATTCTCTCGGTTGATACCGAGCTTCTGGAAGCGGTCAATTCCGTCGACGAGCTGATGATAGCCACCCGTCATACCGATACGCCGGTTCATAAGGGTGACAAGCTGGCGGGAATGCGCGTCATTCCTCTGGTGATCGAGGAAGCGAAGCTCAAGCAGGCCGAAGAGATCTGCGGGAATCGCAAGATCCTGGAAATTCTGCCCTATAAGCTGAAGAAGGCCGCCGTAATCGCTACCGGAAACGAAGTTGCCAAAGGGCTGATAAAAGATACTTTTACGCCCGTCATTGAAGAAAAGCTGGCCCTTTACGGCATAGAGACGCTTTGGCGCTGCACTCCCGGCGACGACCGCCGCGCCATAACCGAGGCGATTGACAGGTTTAAAAGAGAAGGAGCGGAGCTCATCGTCTGTACCGGCGGAATGAGCGTCGATCCCGACGATCGCACGCCCGGAGCCATTAAGGATACTGGAGCGGAGATCGTGACCTACGGCGCTCCTGTGCTGCCCGGAGCCATGTTTTTACTCGGCTATCTTGACGGCGGGACGCCCGCAGTAGGTCTGCCCGGCTGCGCCATGTATGCCAGGACCACAATTTTTGACATTATGCTGCCCCGTCTGGCCTGCGGTCTGCGCATAGCTCGCCAGGATATTAAAAAGCTGGGCCACGGCGGACTTTGCCTTAACTGCCCCGTCTGTCATTTTCCCAACTGCGCCTTCGGCAAGGGCTAGACTGAAGGGATGAGAGAGGACTGAGGCCATTAAAGACAGCTTCGGACGCGAAATAGATTATCTGCGCATCTCCGTCACCGACCGCTGCAATCTGCGCTGCCGCTACTGCATGCCCGAGGAAGGCATAAGAGAGCTTCGGCATGAGGATATACTCAGCTATGAGGAAATTCTGAGGCTTTGCCGCGTTTTTATCTGTCTGGGCGTAAATAAGTTTAAAGTTACCGGAGGCGAGCCTCTGGCGCGCAGAGGCGTGTGCGAATTTATCGCCGCTCTTAAAGCTTTGCCGGGTGCGGAGAGCGTCACCCTGACGACAAACGGCGTCAGGCTGGCTGAATTCATGCCTGCGCTTACGAAAGCCGGAATCGACGGCATTAACGTGAGCCTGGACAGCCCGGATCGCCGCCGCTATGCTGAGATCGCCCGCCGCGATCTGCTGCCGGCGGTCCTGGAGGGACTGGAGGCGGCCGCGGTTCTGCCCGATTTCAGGCTGAAGCTCAACTGCGTAATTCTGTCCGCCAATGCCGACGACTGGCTGGGACTGGCCGAAATGGCCAGGGATCGGGCTCTGGCGGTGAGGTTTATTGAGCGCATGCCTCTGGGCGTGGCCGAAAGAGCGGAACAGATAGGGGAGGCTGAGGTAAGGAGCGCACTGGAAGCGGCTTACGGCCCCCTGCAGCCTGAGGAACTCCCTCTGGGACCGGGACCGGCCGTCTATTACAAATTGGAGGGCTTTAAAGGGCGGATCGGCTTTATCAGCGCCCTGAGCCATAAATTCTGCCGCAGCTGCCGCCGTCTGCGCCTGACCTCATCGGGCTTCCTGAAGACCTGCCTGCAGTACAGCACGGGAGTGAATCTGCGCCCGCTTCTGGCGGAATCGCCGGAGAAGGCGCGTCAGGCGGCGGCAGAGGCTATTGAGCGCAAACCGGCGGAGCATTTTTTCGGAAAATCGGAGCTGCCTTTCAGGGACGGGGCGGCTATGAATCAGATAGGAGGCTGACAGAATGGGCATAGTGAGGGCGATCTGCATAAGCGAGCGCAAGGGCACGGAGAAACACACGGCGGAGCGGGCCGAGTTCGCTGAAGACTGGGGCATAAAGGGCGACGCCCATGCCGGCAAATGGCATCGTCAGGTTTCGCTGCTCAGCCTGGAAAAGATCGAGGCCTTTCGGGCCCGGGGAGCGGAGGTCGAATACGGGGCTTTCGGCGAGAACCTTGTGGTGGAAGGCATAGATTTTGCCTCTCTGCCGGTCGGCACGCGCTTCAAATGCGGCGAGGTCGTTTTGGAGCTCACCCAGATAGGCAAAAAATGCCATTCCGGCTGCGCCATCTTTCAGCGGATGGGAGACTGCATAATGCCGCGCGAGGGCGTGTTCACCAAAGTGCTGAGCGGCGGCGCTGTTTCGGTGGGGGATATTTTGGAGGTCATGGAGCCTTAATTATGAATTTTTACGTTTTGACGGCCAGCGATTCGGCTTTTAACGGCCAGCGCGAGGACCTTTCCGGTCCCGAAATCGAGAGGATTTTAATCGAGGCCGGATTTATATCGGTCGGCTATGCGGTTCTGCCCGACGAGAGATCTCTGCTGGCGGAAAAGATGCGGGAAATCGCCGATGGCGGCTCAGCCGATCTGCTGGTTACGACCGGCGGCACGGGCTTTTCTCCCCGCGACTGCACGCCGGAAGCCACCCGTGACGTAATTGAAAGGGAGGTCCCCGGCATTCCCGAGGCTATGCGCTGTTATTCGCTGCAGGTTACGCCGATGGCCATGCTGTCTAGGGCGGCGGCGGGAATTCGCGGAAGAACCCTGATCGTCAATCTGCCGGGCAGTCCCAAGGCGGTCAGGGAGTGTCTGACTTCGGTTCTGCCCGCTCTGAAGCACGGTCTGCAGATATTGAAGGGCGCGGTAAATAACTGCGCCGGAGGTAATTAAAAAATATGAAAAAAATTGCTTATCTGTTTATTGTATCAGCTCTCTTTCTTCTGGGACTAATCGCCTGCAGCGAAAAGCGGCAGGAAGAAAACCCCGCCGCCTCTCAGCCTAAGGCCGAGGGACAGGCTGAAAAATCCGAAGCCAAGGCTCAGACGGGACTTACGGTCTTTGCGGCCGCTTCCCTGACGGAAGCGCTCGACCGGGTTATCGAAGCCTATAAAGAGACAGCTCCCGACGTTAAAATTATTGTCTCCTACGATTCCTCGGGCACTCTCAAAACTCAGATTCAGGAGGGCGCTCCCTGCGACGTCTTTATCTCCGCGGCTCAGAAGCAGATGAATCAGCTGGACGCTTCCAGAGACGCCGAAGGCGGCAATAAAGAGGGGCTCGATTTTGTACTGCCGGGCAGCCGGGTCGATCTTCTGATCAATAAAGTGGTTCTGGCGGTCCCCGCCGACAATAAGGCGGAGATAGCCTCCTTTGAGGATTTGGGAAGCGACAGGCTCAAGCTTCTCTGTATCGGCAATGAGGACGTGCCGGTCGGGGCTTATTCTGAGGAAATTCTGAAAAACCTCAAGCTCTGGGACAAATTGCAGAGCGAGAAAAAGCTCACCTACGGCTCCAACGTCAAAGAGGTGACCACGCAGGTTAAAGAGGGACTGGCCGACGCCGGCATTATTTACGCTACCGACGCTTTTTCCGCCGGTCTCAAAGTCGCCGCTGTCGCCGACGAAAAGCTCTGCTCTCAGGTAATTTATCCTGCCGCGGTTATGAAGAACACTAAAAATGAAAAAGCGGCTCGGGAATTCCTGAACTTCCTGCAGGGGCCCGAGGCCATGAAGGAATTTGCCGCCGTTGGCTTCAGTCCGGCTTCAAAATAATATGGAAGAATTCACTCATTTTAACGAACAGGGACTGGCCCATATGGTCGACGTCTCGGCCAAAAGCTCCAGCGAGCGCCGGGCCGAGGCCGCCGGTTCGGTCTATATGAAGCCTGAAACCTTAAGGCTGATAAAGAGCGGCGGCCTCAAAAAAGGCGACGTCCTGGCGGTAGCCCAGGTGGCCGGAATCATGGCCGCCAAACGCACCTCGGATTTGATCCCCATGTGCCATCCGCTGCCTCTGAGCGCCGTCGATATTAAGTTTGCCTTCAATGAGCGGGAAAACTCAATCGAGATCGCAGCGGCCGTAAAATGCAGCGGGGTTACCGGCGTGGAGATGGAAGCTCTGACCGCCGTCTCGGCGGCGGCGCTGACCGTTTACGATATGTGCAAGGCGGTCCAGAAGGATATGGTGATCGGCAATATCCGCCTTCTGAAAAAGAGCGGAGGCAAAAGCGGCGATTTCCGGAGAAGCGAAGATTAGCATGGACCTTTTTCCGCTTTGGAACTCTCTGCGCATAGCCCTTATTTCCAGCGTTATTGTCTTTTTTGCGGGCATCTTCGCCGCTGAGTACATAACCAGGCTGTCCAGAGGGCTGAAGGGATTTCTGGACGTCGTGCTGACCCTGCCTCTGGTGCTGCCGCCCACGGTGGTCGGTTATTTTCTGCTCTGCTTTCTGGGGCCCAACCGCCTGATCGGGGAATGGGTGCAGTCGCTCTTTCAGATCAGGCTGACGATGGTGTGGTATGCGGCGATCTTCGCCTCTTCGGCGGTGGCCTTTCCGCTGATGTACCGCACCGCCCGGGGGGCTTTTGAAGCTTTCGACCCCGCGCTTAAATGCGCCGCGCAGACGCTGGGCCTCTCCGACGCCTACATCTTCTGGCGGATCAAGCTACCCTGCTGCCGCAGCGGCGTCTTGGCCGGCACGGTGCTGGCCTTCGCCAGAGCTCTGGGGGAATACGGGGCCACCAGCATGATCGCCGGCTATACGCCGGGACGGACGGCTACGGTTTCCACGGCGGTCTATCACCTTTGGCGCACCGGCAGCGAGGTTCTGGCCTTTAAGTGGGCGCTCATCAATATCGCCATATCCTTTGCCGTGCTTATGGCGGTCAATTTTCTGGAAAAGCGCAGAACGGGAGGCTATCGCTGAATGGCAGTCAGCGTCGATATCAGGAAGCGCCTGGGCAGCTTCGAGCTTAAGGTCAGTTTTCAGACAGAGGGCGGCGTGCACGGTCTGCTGGGCGCCTCCGGCTGCGGCAAAAGTCTTACCCTGTTATGCATAGCCGGCGTCATGAAGCCGGACAGCGGCCGCATCGAGGTGGACGGCAGAGTTCTCTTTGACAGCGGCCGCGGCATAGACTTGCCTCCCCAGAAGCGCAGTGTGGGTCTTTTGTTTCAGAACTACGCCCTATTTCCCAATATGACGCTTGAGGAAAACCTGCGGGCCGCCCTGCACGCCAAGGGGAGAAGCCGGGACGGCGAGGCCGTCGGAGCGATGCTGCGCCGTTTTCATTTGCAGGGGCTGGAGAACCATTATCCGGTACAGCTGTCCGGCGGCCAGCAGCAGCGGGCCGCGCTGGCGCGCATCCTTCTGAGCGGGCCCGAGCTGCTCATGCTCGACGAGCCGCTTTCCGCTCTGGACTCTTATCTGCGCCGTCAGACGGAGCTGGAGCTCATGGAGGTCTTTGAGTCCTTCGGCGGCTCGATCCTCTTTGTCTCGCACAGCCGGGGCGAGGTCCGCCGCCTCTGCCGGAGCGTCACCGTTATTGACAGCGGCTTCGGCCGGGGCTCCGTTTCCGTCAGAGAGCTCTTTGAAGCTCCGCGGACCCTCTCACAGGCTATGGCCGCCGGCTGGGAAAATTACAGCCGCGTCAGAAAAATCGGGGAAGGTCGTCTGCTGGCGGAGGACTGGGGCTTTGAGCTTGCCGTCCCCGACATTCCCGCCGACAGCCGGTATGCCGCCGTCCGCGCCCGCAGCCTGCATCTGAGCGTCGAGCCCGGCCTCAACGCAATTCCCGTAAAAATTCTCAGGACCGTAGCCGATATAAACTGCACGGCGATTCTGGCCGCCCCGGCGGAGGGGGGAGAGGGCATGGCTGTTCTGCGGGCGGAAGCGGAGACTTTTCCGCCTTTTGAAGGTGAAAAAGCCTATCTTAACTTTCCCCCCGGCAGCCTGCTGTTTCTCGGAAGCTGAGAGAACGCGCCGCCATGTTTTCGGGAGGCGGCTAAGTCGTTCCGCTGCCGGATATGCGCCGGAATTTTAATCTCTCAGCGGCCGCCGGCGATAATGCTGCATTCGTCGTGGAGTATCTGCAGGGTTCTGCGGTAAAACTCCTTAGCCTCTTCGGGAGAATTGCCGATGCAGGTGACGCCGAATTTGCCGTGCTGAGAGGTGGCGCCGATCATGTGGAAGATGTCGCCGGTGTTGGTGTTGGAATTAAAGTGCAGCCTGGCGTGGGTGATGATGTCTATGACGTCCTCAGGCAGCAGGCCCTTGTATTCGGGGGCCACGAGGTTGTCGGAGGCTATATAGTATTTGTTGGAGCCGCGGGGGGTTATGAATAAGCCGCTGTCGGCGTCGTAGCGGCCGCCGGTCAGGAACTGCAGGGTGCGGAAGGGATGGGTGGTGCCGCCTTTGCGCATATTTATCTCTATGGCGTACATATCCCAGGGATTATCCTTGCTTACCGGCAGTTCGGGGATATGGGGAACGGCCATGTAATCGAGGGAAACGCGTTCGCTCAGTCCCATTTCCGCCAGCAGGCGGCCGACTTTCAGACCGCCCTCGTGGAGGGCCTGATGGAACTCCCTCGGCGCGGGGAAGAAGCATCCTAAGAACACCTGTTTGTCGGCGCCGCCCATAATCTGGTCGTGGGTGGAGATAATCTGCACCTCCTGGGTGGGGGTCAGGCGGGTCTGGACGCTGGGTGAAGCCTTTTCAACGCCTTCCAGAAACTCCTCGACTATGCCGCCCATCTGTCTGTATTTGGAGATAAACTTTTCATAGGGAAGATGGGGGGCCTGCATCTGCAGAGTTTCGGCAAAATCTTTGCGCACCGCGGCCAGGGCCTGAGCGCGGGTATGAACGGAAGGCTTGACGTCCAATAAATTGCTGAATTTGTAAATGGCGTTGCCTTCGCCGGAAAAGCCCTCGTTGATCTTGACGACCACGCGCTTCAGTTTGGGATTGCGGAAGTATAAATCGACGGTAGCTTCCATAATGTCGTTTTCGTCGCGCAGGTCCTCAAAGCCGGCGGGGCAGGGAACGCCGGCCTGCTTGAACAGCTTGCGGGCCCCCGATTTGCTGCCGTAATGGATAAATTTAGGATCGGCCCCCATGAGCGGCAGTCCCAGAGCCGCCGAGAGGCTCTTTTCTGCCGGCGTTACGTTGAATACCGAGAGATGGGCGGCCTGGAATCCTTTTACGTGATTGCGGATTCTCTGCAGAAGAGCGGGCCGGTCGAGGACTTTCTGAGTTAAGGAAATGTCGCGGGAGGCGTCGTGGACGCTGTACATGTGCAGACGCCGGCGGGCGTGAGAGTAGGGGACGCCGGGAAGAAGCTGGAGGTAATAATCTACGATGCTCTCGCGTATGGGCTGCGAGGTTATGTAGATGACCTCAGTCCTGGGATTGGTCAGCTGAATAAGCAGAAAGAGCAGGCGCTCCTCGTAATACTCGATGCCGTTGATTTTTAAAAGCTCGTCGGCGTCCAGGGTCAGAGAGGGGACGATGACCAGGAGCTCCCGCATGGGGACCGAGCCGCTCAGCGCCTGCCACATGGGCTTGAGCTTTTGGCAGAGCATATTGAAAAGCTTATCCTCTTCGGCGCTTCCCGGAGGCGGCAGCTGTGAAAGCGGACAGTAGTCCGCAAAATAATCCATTAAATGGCGGGAGGCCGCCGCAGCCGATTCGGAAACGGCTTCGCGGTTCTGTCCGTCCAGGGAGCTTATGCGCAGGGAGGGTTTCTGATTATTCACGTTAACTGCCTCAATTTTTTACTTCGTAAAGGTTTTGAATTCTAGTTCCGGGGTCTCTTACCTCCGCCGCTTTATAAATGGCGCTCTGGGCGCGGGGCCTGTCCCCGGATTTTTGCTTTTCCGCACAGGGAACTGCCGCCGGCGGCTTTGAGGCTGAGAGTTCTTCGCCTGCGGCCGTCCGCTTCAAGCGCGGCGCGGAAGCGCAAGGCGCCGGGTTAAGCGGGAATTATCTCTTTTGCGGAGCGAGGGGGAATTTGCAGAATCAGTACGGTATAAAACAGGCGTATGAAAAAGCTGGGTTTCGGACTTATGCGCCTTCCTCTGAAGGAAGGCTTTACAGGCGCGCATCTGGCCTCTCCGGATATCGATCTTGAGCTTTTAAAGGAGATAATCGATATCTTTCTGACGGAGGGCTTCTCATATTTTGACACCGCTTTCCCTTATCATCAGGGCTGCAGCGAGACCGCCCTGCGCGAGCTGGCCGTCAGGCGGCGGCCGCGGGAGAGTTTTACGGTAACCGACAAGCTGCCCTGCTGGGAGATCGCTTCACCGGATGATTTTTCACCCATTTTTAAACTGCAGCTTGAACGCTGCGGCGTGGATTATTTCGATTATTATTTTCTCCATTCTCTGGATGCGGTCTCCTGCGCAAGAATGGAGAAACTGGGAGGTTTTGAATTTCTGCAGAGTCTTAAGCGCGAGGGGAAAATTAAGCATATAGGCTTTTCCTTCCATGACGGCGCCGAGGTTCTCGACGCCATCCTCAGCCGCCACCCGGAAGTTGAATATGTACAGCTGCAGATAAATTATCTGGACTGGGAAAATCCTCTGGTGCAGTCGCGCCGATGCTATGAGGTCTGCTGCCGGCACGGCAGGCCGGTTATCGTCATGGAGCCGGTCAAGGGCGGCTCTCTGGCTTCGCTTCCGGCTGAGGCCGCAGGAATTTTAAGGGAGTTGAATCCGGAACTGACTCCGGCAGGCTGGGCTCTGCGCTTTGCCGCCTCTCTGCCTAATGTATTTATGGTATTGAGCGGAATGAATACTTTGGCTCAGATTAAGGAGAACGTCAAAACTTTTGACAGTCTTGAGCCTCTGAGCGCAAAGGAGCTGGAGGCTCTTAAACGGGCTGCAGCTGTTGTCAGCAGGCATATTGTCATACCCTGCACCTCCTGTCATTACTGCACCGACGGCTGTCCGGCCCATATCTGCATACCCGAATATTTTGCTCTCTGCAATTCCATCTACAATCTGAGCGCCTATCAGGAGCTGCTGGAGCGCGGATTCGGCATGGCCTCGGAGTGCATAGGCTGCGGTCAGTGCGAGGCCCGCTGCCCTCAGCATATCCCCATTATCGAGCATTTGAAAAAAGTCGTCGATATTTTTGAAAGCTGACGCTCAAAGAGGATTATTGTTTTGTTCAGACGCAATTTTCTTAAATTTTTAACGCTGCTGGCTGGCGCTTCCTTTTTGGAAACGGCCTGCCGGGCGCAGAGCGGCGGGAAGGAGCCGCCTGCCGAGGCTGCGCAAGAACCGCGGCCGCTCTCTCAAGATCTTCAGAAAGCAGGACAGGGAAAAAGGATGAAAATTACGGTTATAACCGGCAGCCCCCGTAAAAACGGCAATACCGCCTATCTGGCAGAACAGTTTATTAAAGGAGCGAAAGAATCCGGCCACGAGATCTTCCGCTTCGACAGCGCTTTTCAGAAGGTCTCTCCCTGCAGGGCCTGCAACGCCTGCGGCATGAACGGCCCCTGCGTTTTAAACGACGATTTTGACAAGCTTCTGCGTCCCAGGCTCCTTGACGCCGATGCGGTAATTTTCGTATCGCCGATGTATTATTTCGGCTTTTCCGCGCAGCTTAAGACCGTTATCGATCGCTTTTACGCCTTTAACGGCCAATTGCAGGCTATCCCGAAGAAAGCCGCTCTGATAATGGCCTATGCCGATACCTCCGAGCGTGAGCGCCAGGCTATGCTGGCTCATTATCGGACCCTGCTTGACTATTTAAACTGGCGGGACGTCGGTCAAGTCATAGCTCCGGGTTTCTGGACGGCCGGGTCGGTAAAGGGCAGTTCTTACTGCGATCAGGCCTATCAGCTCGGAAAAAATCTCAAATAATAATTGTGGCAGGAAGGATAATGATTATTTTTCTGCGCACTTTTCACAGTCTGTTTCAGCAGGCTTAGTTCATATTCGAGCATACCGATTATTTTTTCATTTTATCAAGATGTCTGACAATCTACCTCCGGAAATTAAGAAGAAAATAGAAACGATGGAAGCGTTTTTAGCCGACGGCGGCAAAAACACGGCTTACAAGCGCCACCGCCGCCGCGGTTCGGCTCAGGTCCGCCCTGTCGCTAAAAAAGCAGAGCCTGCCAAGTACATATGCCGTCCGGATCCGATGGTCTTTCAGGTTCATTTCGGTATTACTCCCGGCATTCGCCGCCCCTCCTGGGACGATCTCCGTCAGTTTCTGTCCGGTTTCAGCGGTATCAATTTCTGCAGGACGCCGGACGGGCTGCAAAGCGCTGATTATTACAATCCTGCTACCAGAGTGGGCTGCAGGTTTGCTAATTATGCTCCCGTGGATAAGGACGGCTGCGAGATAGTTTTTGAACTGCCCTTGCCCTGTCCCACTTTTTTTGCCATGGAAACCTTGGTGATGGGATTGGCTCTGGCCAGAGAATTTAAGCTGGCGGTGCGCCTTTACTCCAGCAATTTCAGCGGCGGAGAATGGGCCTATCAGGATGAACCGATCTTCAGCGACGCCCGGGCCGCTTTGGATCAGCTGCTGTTTTTCTGGAATCACTGCAATGAAGAGGCCAGGCATTCCTGGGAGGAGCTCAACGGTCCGGCTCCGGAGTTCCGCCGAACCGACTTGGAACTGGTTTGGGAATACCGGACCTTGGACAAGGTTTTCCGCAAGCGCTATATGCGCCAGGGCTATACCTATGCCGATATCTCCCTGGTCCAGAGCCAGAGAACCGGCGAGGTCTTTACGCTGTCGGAATGGAGCGATCTGGGTAAGGCGGTTTTCCCCGCTGTCGATCTTGTTCGTATAAGAGACGCCGAAAAATACGGTGTGGAGGATATGACCGTCTATGCCGGAAGTCTTTTTGAAATAGGCAGAGAGCATATTAAGAGCGTGCCTATCCCTATGCGCCATTATGTAACTAAAGAGGGGCTGCGCGAAGAAAAATTTCTCAGCCGCCTGAAGGCTCAGGCGGAGCCCTTTGAGGACGCATACAGGGCCGTGCCGTACAAGGATATTAAAGATATTTGAAGTTAGAGATGAGACGTCTGTATGGATGAAAGCGCAAAATGTCTTTATGCCGTGATTTTAGGCGTTATTCAGGGATTGACCGAATTTATGCCGATATCATCCTCCGCTCATCTGCTGCTTTTGTCCCGATTTACAGACGCGGACTATTTCGGCAAGGCCTTTGACGTGGCTCTGCACGGCGCTACGCTCATGGCTCTGCTGCTCAATAAGCGCGAACTCTGCATCCGGGTCTGGACGGCTCTGCGGGAATATCTGTTCAGGAACTTGGCGGAAATAAGGCGGGGGCGTCTCCCCCTGCCTAAGGACAGTTTTGAAATGCTGGGAGCGGCGGCGGTTATTTGTACTTTGCCTGCGGCGGCGCTGGGCTTCTGCCTGGAATATACGGTGGAAAAATATTTCCATTCTCTATCCTGGATTTCCGCATTTTTAATCCTTGCGGCAATAGTCATGTATTTTGCCGACAGGAAGGGGCAGGAGAGCGAGCTTACCTCATTTAACCTCAAAAACTTTTTGACGCTCGGTTTGTTTCAGTCTCTGGCTCTGTTCCCCGGCGTTTCCCGCTCCGGCGCGGTTCTGACGGGAGCGCGTCTTATGGGCGTAAACAGAAGAGAGGCTTATTCCTTATCTTTGCTCACGGCCGTTCCCGTTATCGGCGGCGCCTTTGCGGTAAAGCTTCTCAAGGGACTGGAGGCGGCGCCTTCGGATTTCCTGTATATCTTTTTGGGAGTCTGCGCCGCTTTTGTCACCGGACTTTTCTGTATAGGTTTTATGGAAAGGCTCATCGGACGCTTCGGACTGGAGCCGTTTGTCGTTTACCGCTGTCTTTTGGGGCTGGCTCTGCTTGCGGCGGCCTGAGGAACCGCAGTTTTTTTATATGTAGGGGAGAGGTATAGTTAGTATGCGTCAGTATCTGGATTTAGTCGGGCATATATTGGCCGAGGGCGCTCTGCGCCATGACAGAACCGGGACTGGGACCAAGGGCGTCTTCGGCTGGCAGATGCGCTTTAATCTGGCCGAGGGCTTTCCGGCGGTGACGACCAAAAAGCTGTTTATGAAATCGGTGATTTATGAGCTGCTTTGGTTCCTGAAGGGAGCTTCCAATCTGCAGTATCTGCACGAGCACAATGTGCATATCTGGGACGAATGGGCCGACAGCGAGGG
>JAFTAM010000160.1 GCA_017458675.1 bacterium | reverse complement strand
TGAGGATCCACCTGTTCCCATCCCGAACACAGAAGTTAAGCTCAGCAACGCCGATGGTACTGCACGGGAGACTGTGTGGGAGAGTAGGAAACCGCCGGATTGATATTTAAGACCCGCTTCGAGCAAGCGGGTCTTTTTTTTTCGCTTCGGCAATCCCCTGTCATTGGGAGTGCGGCGAAGATAAAACTCCTGTCATTCCGAGCGTAAGCGAAGAATCTTTCACTCTTGTAAAAACTAAATTACAGCGACTTTCCCAGCTTGTAGGCATCCTGAGGGTAGCGGCTGCGCTTGGTCATATCGGGCAGTCCGCAGCCGTATCCCAGCACCTTGCCCTTGTCCTCAAAGCAGAGATATTTCACTAAGGTAAAATAATGCGCCTCCAGGGCGTCAAAGGTCCAGTTTTCGGCGTTCCAGGCCACTGCCAGCAGCGCCGATTTCAGATGCTTCCCGGTTAAGCTGCTGTTATAGGCGCAGAAGCGGTCAATTACCGCTTTAAGCTGAGCCGTCATTCCGTAATAATAAAGAGGCGTTGCAAACACAACCATTTCAGAGGCCAGGAGCTTGGGGCGGATCGTATCGACGTCGTCCTTCTGTACGCAGGGGCCTTCGTATCCGCAGGCGACGCAGCCGGCGCAGGGATGAATGTCGGCATGACAGACATCGATGACCTCTACCGAATGACCGGCCTCCTCCGCGCCTCTTTTGAATTCATTGACCAGAATGCTTGTAGAGCCGTTTTTGTTGGGACTTCCCATTAATACCGCTATTTTCATGCTCCGCTCCTTTATTTGAGCTTTTCGTAGGTCTCAGAGTCAACTGCCTCCAGCCATTCGCTGCCTGTTTCCTCACCGGCAATTTCTATGGCAAGGTGCGAGAACCAGGAATTCGGGGCGGCTCCGTGCCAGTGCTTGATCCCGGCGGGAATATTTATTACGCTTCCCGGAACCATTTCTATAGGCTCCTTATCCCATTCCTGATAATAGCCGCGTCCGCCTATGCAGATCAGCATCTGGCCGCCTCCCTTTTTGGCGCGATGAATATGCCAATTGTTGCGGCAGCCGGGCTCAAAGGTCACGTTGTATATGGGAACCTGTACCGCTGATATCGGGGCCAGGTAGCTTTGACCGACGAAATACTTGGCAAAGGCGTCGTTGGGCTGCCCGATAGGGAAGAAAATAGTATTTTGGTAGCGATCCTTGTCGGTTTGCTCCTCGATAGGCTCGTTGTAAATCTCTTTAGCCAGATTGAATACCGCCCAGGCCTTAGGCCAGCCGGCGTAAAAGGCCGTATGGGTGATCGCGGCGGCCAGCTCTTTTCCGGTTACGCCGTGATTTTTGGCGTTTTGAAGGTGATACTTCAGAGAGCTGTCGGTAATGCCCTGAGCCATTAAAGCGATAACGGTAATGAGACAGCGGGTTTTGAGGGTCAGATCCTGATTGTTCCAGTTTTCGCCGAAAAGGATGTCGTCGTTGAAATGGGCAAAATCCGGAGCAAAGCTTCCTAAGGCGTTTCTTCCTGCTGTTTGTACAATTCTCTCACTCATTAATTCCGTTCTCCTATCTTTTGATCTCCTGTGGTCCAAACGTGCTTTTGTTTGGCGTTTTCCGGTTTGTTCTGAGCCATAACTCCGGCTAAGGGATGGGGGACGTAAGGCTCCTCCAGGTAAGCAAATTCATTCTCGGAAAGCTCCAGGTCCACAGCCTTGACGGCTCCCTCGACGTGCTGCAGCCTTGTTGCACCGACAATCGGCGCCGTCGACTTGGCAAGCAGCCAGGCCAAAGCTATCTCAGTCATGCTGCCCCGCCTTTTTTCGGCTATCTCGGCTACGCGCTCGATTATCGCCCGATCCGTGGAAGCCGAAGCGTCGTATTTAAACTTAGCATAGCCGTCCTCTGTCTCGCGCTTAGTTGCCGCTTCATGCGGCCTTCTGGCCAACCTTCCGCTGGCGAGCGCACTGTAGGGTGTAAGAGCGATATTTTCCTCCCGGCAGTAGGGAACCATTTCCCGTTCCTCTTCGCGGAAGATTAAATTGTAGTGTCCCTGAACCGAAACGAATTTGGCAAAGCTCTCTTTTTCGGCTAAGGCGTTGGCCTTGGCAAGCTGCCAGGCATAGCAGTTGGATATGCCGATGCAGCGCGCCTTGCCGGCTTTAACTGCGCTGTTCAGTCCTTCCAGTATGTCATAAATCGGCGCCTGCCAATCCCACATATGATATATATAGAGATCTACATAATCCGTTCCCAGGTTTTTCAGACTGGTATTGAGCATATTTTCGATATGTTTCTGTCCGCTGATGCCCTTTAGGATCTCCTCCTGAGTTCGGGGCAGAAACTTGGTGGCGATAATTACTTCTCCGCGTTTGGCAAAATCGCGCAGAGCTCGGCCTAAATACTGCTCGCTGGTACCGCTCTGATAGCCGATAGCCGTGTCGAAGAAATTAATTCCCAGCTCAAGGCCGCGTTTGATAATCTCTCGGCTGCTCGCCTCGTCGACGGTCCAGCTGTGCTGTCCGCGGGCGGCGTCGCCGAAGCCCATGCAGCCCATACAAATTCTTGACACTTTAAGATCGCTATTGCCCAATTCGGCGTATTTCATGCTGTTAAATCCTTTTGAATGAGGCTTTCCCGTTTGGGATACAGACTTAACACTTCGAGTATATTTAGGCTTAATCTTTTTTCGGACGGTATAATCGTCGCTCGGAATGAGGGACCTGACTGCGTACTGAGCCGTCGGGAAAACGGTTTGGTATATTCTGAAAGCTGTTTTCCGCATTAAAACAATATTTTTTTTGAAAAGCGTTATTCTTTTAAAAAAAATAATGCTATAATATTGCGGATTAATAATAAGGCAGCAGTTACATATGAACATTCAGAGCTTTTCGGCGCAGACTATCTCCTCATTGAGCGGAATTGCCGTCGACTATAATAAAGGTATTTCTGCGGAGGCCTCCGCAAAAAATAAAGCAGCGCCGCAGCTTAACGACGGCGTATGTCTTTCCGGAAAAGACGATGCAGACGGCAAGTCTAAGGATATACGCAATTTGCGTTTTCTGCATTTAAACGATCTGCACGGAGCGGCTTTGCCCGAGGGCGGAAAATGCGGCATCGCTCAAGCGGCGGCGCTCGTAAAAAGAGAACAGGCTGAAAGGCCGGAAGCGACTTTAACCTTTAACGCCGGGGATATGGCGGAGGGAACTATGGTTTCCTATCTGACTAAGGGCAGCGTCATTACCGAAAGCCTGGCCGCAATGGGCTGTGATTTTGTCACACCCGGCAATCACGATTTTGCATGGGGACAGGATACTCTCAAGGCTATGCTTGACGAAACCAAGGCCACCGTGCTCTGCGCCAATATTGAGGCTCAGCCCGGACACGAAATCGGGCAGCCTTATGCCCTCAAAGAGGTGAACGGCGTTAAAGTAGGCGTTTTGGGACTAACCGTCGATGCGGCCGGCTTTACGAGCGACGATAAGACAGAGGGCTTAAGGTTCGGCGACGCTATAGCCGCTGCGGGGCGGTACCTTCCTGAAATGAAGGAAGAGGGCGCCGAGGTTTTGGTGGTTCTCTCTCATCTTGGCATAGAAAACGACCGCAAGCTGGCCGAGGCCTGTCCGGAACTCGACGTCATTATCGGCGGCCACAGTCATACTGAGCTTCCCGAGGGCTGCCGGGTGGGCAATACCTTGATCGCTCAATGCGGTTTCAAGGGCGCGTATGTGGGCGAGGTCAATCTGGACTTCGATTTCGCCTCCAAAAAGATCGTCTCTTCTCAGGCAGAGCTCATTCCCGTCGATTCTTCTGTCGAGCCCGATCCCGAGGTGGCCCGTCTGATCGCCGGACCCATTGCCGACGCTCAGGCTAAGGGCAGCGAGGTTATCGGCCGGGCTGAGGAGAGGCTGACCTATTCCCATGAAGGCTGCGCCAAACTGGACCAGATTCAGGCCGATTCTCTGTTGGAGCGTTTCAAGGACGAGGGCGCGGAAATAGCCTTTATGCACGGCCGCAGTCTGCGGGCCAATATTGAAGCCGGCGACGTGACCTATGAAAACCTCTTCAACGCTCTGCCTCACACCGAGGATTATTCGGTTTTAATGGATGTTCCCGGCAATTTAATTAAGGAAGCCATTGAGACGCGCATCCGCAGTCTGGACCGTTTTGTGCCGCCTTCACCCTCCGGATTCTCCTACAAATACGATCTCACCAAGCCTGCCGGTTCCCGCGTTACAGAAATTACTCTGGATGACGGTTCTCCTCTGGATCTGAACAAGACCTATAAAATGGCCACCTCTGTAGCCGTTTCTGACAAAAAGATGTTCGATAATTGCCCTAAACAGGTTAAGGAATCGACCCAGGAAATATTTATGGATTACTTCAAGGCCGGCTCGCCCTGGAAAAACGATCCCGACAGCCGCGTCCAGGATGTAACCGCCAAATAGATGTAAGCCTTCTGCATTCAGAACCGGATTATTGTCGGCCTGAACCTAATATTTTGTCATCCTGAGCTTGATATTTTGTCATCCTGAGCCTTTGGCGAAGGATCTGTCCCTAAAGATTCTTCGCTGCCGCTCAGAATGACAAGGTGGAACAGGTGTTCATGTGCTTTTTATAGTCCCTCAGGGTCTGATTAATTGTCCATCAGTACCTGCATTACTGTCATCTTAAGCCTGTATTATTGTCATCCTGAGCCCTCGGCGAAGGATCTATCTTTAAAGATTCTTAGCTGCCGCTCAGAATGACAATGTGAGAACGGTATGCAATGTTAGGCCGCGCCTCCAACAGCAGAGCGGGGAGGCTCAAAATGAAGCTGGCAGCTTCGCTTTCAATTCCTGAAGGGGTAAACCGTGTTTTTCGGCGGCTGCGGCCAGATCGTCATATTCGTATTTAAAGCGCCGAACTCCGTAACCTTCGGAAATTTTAGCGCGTATGGGACCGTAAGGCGTTTCCAGCGTCTTAATTTCGCGTTTGAGAATGCGGCGCTCGCAGATTTTTTCGCGGACGCCCAGCGTCGAGGTATGTTTGAAGATTTCCCCGGCGAGATCTTCCTTGATTTCGGGGCGGCAGAGTACATTTATTATAAAGCCGGGACGAGATTTTTTTGTCGTGACTGGCACGGCATTAGCATCGACCGCTCCCGAGGCCATGAGCTTTTCAATGGCAAAACCGATTTCTTCGCCGGTCATATCTTCGACGTTGCAGGAAAGCTCGCAGATCCGATCGCGATAGGGATTGGCTGCTTCGCCGACAGCATAGCTGCAGCTTTCGCCAAAGAAGGCGCGTACGCAGTTGGCTTTGGGAAAATCTTTCATGCCCATGCCATAGCCGATTTTATCGGCTTTCAGAGCGGGCATAGGGCCGAATTCGTTTACAAAGGCCGCCAGCAGGGCCGCGCCGGTAGGGGTGCAGAGCTCGCCCCTAATGCCGTCGCTGTAAATGGGGATATTTCTTAAAATGTGAGCCGCCGCCGGCGCGGGGACGGGGAGAATACCGTGAGCGCATTTTACAGAGCCGCATCCGGTATTGACGGGAGAGGCGGCAATGCTGTCCGGCTTCAGCTCATAAATAAGCTGACAGACCGCCGTAATATCGGCCACTGCGTCTAAAGTTCCCACTTCGTGAAAGTGAATGTCGGAAACCGCTTTGCCATGAACATGTCCTTCGGCTTCGGCGATAACTTTATATACACCTTTAGCCTTGGCTTTGACCGATTCCGGAAGGTTCAGATTATCTATAACGGCGTAAATGTCGCTTAAGCTGCGGTGTGAGTGTTCGCCGTGCTCATGGCCGTGCGTGTGGCTGTGTTCATGGCCGTGCGTGTGGCTGTGTTCATGGCTGTGTTCGTGTTCGCAGCTATGTGCATGGCTGTGTTCACGGTCGTGTTCATGTTCGCCGGCGTGCTCGCGGTCACGGTTATGAAAATACTCGTGTTCTTCCAGGCCGTCTATTTTTACCGATACGTGCGTTCCTGTTATTCCGCATTTCTGGACTTTTTCCGCACTTATATGCACGCCGGGCAGTCCCAGGGCGTTCATTTCGGCGATAAAAGCGTCCGGATGGGGATGGAGCTCTAAAAGAGCGGCGCTGAGCATGTCGCCGGCGGCGCCCATGCCGCAGTCCAGATACAAAACTTTCATAACCTAATACCTCTGCTGTTGCAAATTGGGCAGCCGCCCGGATGTTTTCAACTGTTCTTCAGAGCCTCTTTTATGACGCCTTCGGGGTCTTTGACTAAGAATATGACCGTCCAGACCGTCAGAGCCAGAGCTATCACGGCCAGGCCCAGATAAGCGTCATTGAGCAGCTCGTGGGGCGGCGGATTAAAATAGGCGGACTGCAGCTCCTTATACTCAAAGAAGGCGTCGACCAGCCACATTAAAGAAGCCCCCCAGAACATCCAGCATAAGGCGCTAACTTTGAGGCACCGGGCCCGAGGGCTAGCATACCAGACGACTGTGGCGGCTACTGCGGCAAAGACTGTAAGCAGCAGAGTCATTTACTGCTGAGCGCTTTCCGATTGGACTGCGGCCGGTGCAGCAGCTTTTTTCCGAATCGCTCTGCTGACGCCGACCATGACGCCCCAGACGGCGGTGACGGCCAGGGCCATGCTCACTCCGACGGTGCTCATTTCATGCAGGGCCTGCATTTTATCGGCCTGTGAAGTCATAGCTGTAATAAAGGGAGACCAGGGCGCGATCTCGCCGTGCCAGAGATGCTCGAACATCAGCAGCAGGCTGCCGCCCCAGAGCATTTTGGAAAGCCATTTGACTTCGCGGACGCTGACGGCAGGCTTTTTGCCATCTCCTTCATTCTCCCGGTTTTCCATTACCTGGGCGGCTATGGTCGTAACCGCGGCTTCGGCGGCGGGAACTAAAAAACAGGCCATTATATTATTGCTCCTTGCTTGTAAATGATTGTATATCAAATATTTATATAAACATTATGTCATCCTGAGCCTTTGGCGAAGGATCTATATTCGACAGATTCTTCGCTTCGCTCAGAATGACAGAGAGTTTGTCATCCTGAGCCTTCGGCGAAGGATCTATATTCGATAGATTCTTCGCTGCGTTAATAATGACAAAGTTTACGTTTTAATTCTTTTCAATAAATTTCTGGCTGACGCGCATGAGGTCGGCTTCCACAAACTCGTTGTTGGCGTCCAGATCCTTGCACCTCTGATAACAGGCGCGGGCCTTGTCCAAATCGCCCTTGTCCTTCAGTGAATCGTAGCGGAATTCGTAGCAGCTTCCCAGATAGCGCTCCAGGTTGGCATTGCCGTTCAAGAAGCGCTGGGAAGCGGCTTCGAAGCTGGCAATAGCGCCTTCGAGATCGCCTTCGCGGTAAGCGACTATGCCGCGGCCCATCAAGCCCTGGGCCGACTTAGGATCGGCGGTGAGAGCCTTGGAGTAAAGCTCTTTGGCCTTGCTGATGCTGCCCTCTTTGAGCGCGGCGTCGCCCTCCATGGCGAAGCTCATTGCCTTGCTGCTGTTGGAGGCGGCGATGGGGAACTGTCCGTTGCTGGAAACGGGAATTCCGGAAGCGAGGTTGTTTTCGGTGGGCACAAAGGTGGCCTGAGCCAGGGCGCGCTCTATCTGGTCCAGCTTCTTTTTGGCCGGCTCATGGTGCGAGTTGATCTTGACGGCCTGTTTTAAGTGTTCGCGGGCCGTTTCGATCTCCGAGCGCTCCAGCTCCAGAAGGGCCATGCGATAGTAGCATTCGTCGCGCTTGTAGCCGTCTTCGGCCAGCTTCTGGTAGATGGGATAGCAGTCAATATGGCTGCCGGCGTCCTGCATCAGAGAGGCCTGATAAAAGAGCGCTTCCTTGTTGTCGGGCTCCATAATGCAGACGTTGTTGATTAAGTCCAGGGCCATGGGCATGTTGCCGAGCTTGCGGAAGAGCTGGGACATCTGCATGCGGTAATTGGTCTTGTGATTGACGATATTTCCGGCCAGGTCGCCAACGTAGGCGAAGCGCACAGCGTCTTCAACCTGTCCGTTGTCGATGCTCCATTTTATGCGGGATTCGACGCGTTCAAAGAAGCTTTTATCCAGCAGCTTGGTATTGGCTCTGAGAATATCCTCCCAGCCCTCTACGGCGGTGGCAAAGACCTTGCGCAGCATCAGAACCTGCGAAGATTCTTCGGCGGCGAAGGACGGCTGGAATGCTGAGACCGAAAAGCTTAAAGCCAGAGCGGCCATTAAACCGATAACGGTGCGTTTGTTCATAAAATACCTCTTTTATTATCTTAACGGAATCTCGTAAAAAACTGTCTATTTCTCTGTCAATCTCTATTTGCTGTCTTCGTTTTCCTCAAAGCGGCCGGCAGAGCGGTTCTTGTGGACGTTGTCCCATTTAAATATGCGTCCGTTCATGGCGACATAGACGCCGTGAGGCAGAGACTGCACGAAGGCCAGGGCGCTGCCTAAATTGAAAAGACCGTCGGAACTGCCGAAGGCATAGGGGATCATGGCGCCGGTCAAAACTACGGTTTTATCTTTGATATGGGGACCGAGATAGCGGGCCGTAACCTCCATGGTATCGGTGCCGTGGGTGATGACGATGCGCTCATAGCGGCTCTTCAGGCAGGAATTGAGAATCAGCTCGCGGTCATTGTCGCTCACTTCCAGGGAGTCCACCATCATGAGAGTGCGGATGTCGACCTTTACCTGACTGCGTCCCAGCCGCAGCATTTCGTGCAGATGAGTATCGTTGAAATACAGACGTCCCTGCAGCTCGTCGTACTCTTTATCGAAAGTGCCTCCGGTAACAAAAATGCGTATAGTATCGTTATTAACGTCCATAATTTGCCTATTTTCTACCCCCCGCCCTTTGTAAATAAATCTGCTTTTTGGGAAAAAGCTTTCAGGCTCAGCCTTCGCTTTAAGGCTGCAGGCGGAGCCTGTAAAGCAAAATTTAATGCAGGGAAGCCATGTATTTAATGATGCGGTCAAGACCCTTGTCGATCAGTTCCATGCTGGTGGCAAAGCTCAGGCGGATATGTTTGGGAGCTCCGAAATCCTCGCCAGGAACTACGGCGACCTTTTCAATTTCCAGCAGAGACTGGGCCAGGGCGGCGGCGCTGTCAATCACCTTGCCATTGATGTCCTTTTTGCCGAAGTAGGCGCTGACGTCGGGGAAGATATAAAAAGCGCCGGTGGGACGGGGGCACTTAATGCCGGGAATGGACATCATGCGCTCGTAAATGTGGTCGGCTCTCTTGGCGAATTCCTTAACCATGGCGGCCACCGAATCCTGAGGACCCTTGTAGGCTTCCACCAGGGCGGGGTAAGTGCAGGCGGTAATGTTGGAGGTCATCTGGCCCTGCAGCTTGCTCATGCCTTTGACGATGCTCTCATCGGCCACGGCATAGCCGACGCGCCAGCCGGTCATGGCATAGGCCTTGCTCAGACCGTTGATGGTAATGACGCGTTCCTCAATTTTGGAATTGGCGGAAGCGAAGCTCTGGAAGGGATAATCGGCGTAGGAAAGGCGCTCGTAAATCTCGTCGGAAATGACGTAAAGCTGAGGATGGCGCTCAATCACTTCGGCCAGGGCCTTGATTTCCTCGGGCTTGTAGCTGATGCCGGCGGGGTTGGAGGGCGAGCACAGCAGGAATATCTTGCTCTGCGGAGTTATGGATTTTTCCAGCAGCTCCGGCGTGACCTTGAAATTGTTGTCAATATCGGTTTCGATAACCTTAACCGTACCGCCGGCCAGCTTGGCCTGTTCGGTGTAGGATACCCAGTAGGGCGCGGGCAGCAGCACCTCGTCGCCGGGATTCACCAGAGCCAGGAAGCTCAAAAAGAGCGCGTGCTTGGCGCCGGTGGAAATAATCACGTTCTGGGGACCGACTTTGCGTCCGAACCTCTCGCAGAAATAATCGGCCACGGCCTGGCGGGCCTGCGGAGTTCCGGGAGTATTTTCATAGCGGGTCTTGCCGTCCGCCAGCGCCTTGCGCCCGGCTTCGACAATATTGGCGGGAGTGGGGAAGTCCGGTTCGCCGGCGCCGAAGCTTACGACGTCCTCGCCGGCCTCCTTCAGGGCTCTGGCCTTGGCCGTAACCGCCAGAGTAGAGGAAGTCTTAAGTTTCTGCACCCGTTCCGATAAAATAGCCATACTGAAAAGCAGCCTCCGCATTCGAAATTATTATGAATTTTAACTTATGAAAATTCTATGCGAAAGGCAGCGCTTCCTTTAAAACGGAGGTTTGCAAACAGATGTCTGCCTAAGCAGTTATGCCATCCGGCGCAGCGAAAATGTATTGTTTATGCTGACTGAGTATCGGCAAAGCCGGCATTGGCTAAATTATAAATAATCAGCCGCTGCAGCTGCTGTATAAGAATGAGTTTCTGCGCAAAGTATATATTCTATTTGCCGCCGGACATAAGATACAGATAGGCGGCGTATACCGCAATGCCACACCAAAAGATCGTGTTGATAACGACGCCGTAAAAATAGGCCTGACGGGCGTTTCTTATTTCGGCGGGGCTTAATCTGGCGCTCATGTCAAAGCGGAAAAAGCTGAAAAGCACGCTCTCGCTCTGGCCGGGATAGCCGGCGATAAGACCGTATAAAAAGCTGATAAATACAATAATATAACCCATTGCCGAATCCTTTAATATTGTTTACGCTGAATTTTCAGCTGCTCATCAGCCGATTAAGCGTAACTGCCGTTATTATTGTTTAATATCTTTCCCCGCAGTCTGGACCAATGTAAAAAGCCGACTAAAAAGCCGAGCAAAAAAAATATTATGGCTGCAATTCTGTAATGTTTATAATTGCCCTCCGACTGATCTATCATCTGCTGGACGCTGCACCTTCCCTTAAAAACACATCCGAGCTTTATTCTGTAATCGCGTATTAAGGTCCGTCCCTTCTGCATGCCTATAACAGTTAAGGCCGCGGGCAGTTCAGCGTAGTGATATACAGCTCTTTTGTCATGATAAATGTTATATGTATATTTGCCCTTCTGCGGCAGGTCGTCCAGAACAGAATCGTCCAAAACAAAATTTCCTAATTTGGCGCCGCCGAATAGCTTGACAGAGCTTTCAACTTTCCATTCTTTGCCGCCGGTATCTTGGTTTGTTA
>JAFTAM010000159.1 GCA_017458675.1 bacterium | reverse complement strand
TGGCGCATCATGGCAAAATCGTTGGGGGTATCCATACCGACAATTTTGAATTTGCGGTAATGGGAGCGGTGGGGCAGTCCGTGTTCAAAGACTACCATGGAACCTACCGCATAGCGTCCCTGAATGTTGGAAATATCGTAGCATTCCATGCGCAGAGGCAGCTTGGGAAGCTTAAGAGCCTGCTGGAGCTCCTTCAGGGCCTCCTGACGGACCTCCAGGCGCGAGGGAGCGTGCATCTCGTCCTGCAGGCAGCGGACGGCGTTGGCTTTGCTCTGCTGCAGAAGGCTCTTTTTCGTACCTCGCTGAGGGACGGCAAAGCTGACTTTGCCCCCGCGCAGGCTTTCCAGCCACTTAATGAGCAAATCGGCGTTTTCGGGCGGATATTCCAGATATATTTCCGGCGGCGGCTGCTGATTGGCCGCATAATATTGCTGAATAAAACCGGCCAGATGCTCGGCTTCATGCTCATGGAGACGGGTCTCCAGAATGAAACTGTGCTGTCCCTGAAGTTTGCCCTCGCGGACTTGCCAAAGCAGCGCGCAGCAAAGGCTGTGTTCGCTGTTGTAGGCTAGGCTGATATAATCGGCTTCGTCTCTGTTGTTAAAGACAATCTGCTGCTTTTCCTCCAGAAGCTCGATGGCTTTAATCATGTCGCGCAGCTCGGCGCAGCGCTCGTAACGGAGCAGAGCGGCCTCTTCCTTTATTTGCATATGCAGAGTGTCGAGCAGCCCTTTGGTGTGTCCGTTCAAAAAATCGGCGGCCATTTCCACCTGTTCGGCGTATTCCTCGGCGGAGACTTTTCCGGTGCAGGGAGCGGAACACATGCCCATATGGCTGTACAGGCAGGCGCGCTCTTTGAGCTTTTTCCAGGTTTCGCGGCAGGGACGGAGCTTAAAGATTTTCTGTACGGTTTTTATGACTTTTTTGAGGTCGACGACGCCGTTGGCGTAAGGGCCGAAAATCAGGCCCCGGGTCCGGCCGCCTCGGGGGCGGATGATGCGCAGGCGGGGGAAGGTCTCAAAAGTGGTCAGCTCCAGGGCCGGATACTGCTTGTCGTCGCGGAAGAGGACGTTGAAATAGGGACGGTATTTCTTTATAAGGTTATTTTCCAGCAGCAGAGCCTCCATCTCTGTCTGCACGGTGATGATGTCAAAGTTGCGTATCATGCTTACCATGCGCCGGATGCGTTCGGAGAGGCTGCGGGAATGGAAATAGGAGCGGACCCGGTTTTTCAGGCAGGCCGATTTGCCGACGTAGATGACGCGGCGGCGCTCGTCGCGCATGAGATATACGCCCGGACATGAGGGCAGAGTCTCCAGCTTTTCGGCCAGGAAGCGGTGGCAGTTTTCCGGATCGCCGGGCCGCTCGTCAGGAGTCCGGTAATCCTCCGGACGGGGCAGCTTGCTGTTTTCTTCGGACGGATGCTTTGCCTGTCTTTTCAATGTCGTCGGCCTCTTATCGCGGGAATGCGCCGCCTATTTTTTGTTCTTTTCAGAGCGATCTTTGTGGAGCGCCGGGTTGGCTTTGGAGGCTGAATCTTTTATCTCGACAAAATCTTTAGTTCCGGCGTCGATGAGCTTTTTGGCCTCCTTCAAGGCTAAATTGAGCTGCTCGTCCTTGGGACCGCCGAATTTGTTGGTAGGTTCCGCCTCTTTTATGATATCGGGAGTTATGCCCTTGAGGTGAATGTCCTTATTGTGAGGAGTAAGGTAATGGGCGATAGTAATTTTAAAGGCGCCGCCGTCGGTTAAGGTGTTCAGAGACTGAACGCTGCCCTTCCCGTAGGTGGTTTCGCCGATCAGCAGGGCCCGGTGATAGTCCTGGAAGGCGCCGGCGGTAATTTCCGAGGCGCTGGCCGAGAAGCGGTTGACCAGCAGGATAACGGGAAGCTTGCAGTAGTCGTCATTTTCGATCTGATAGGCTTCCTCGACATTCAAACGGGGATTGACTACGGTAGTAGCCGTCTTGCCGTTAGGCAGAAATTCGGACAGCAGTTGAGCTGCGGCCACAATGTAGCCTCCGCCGTTGTTGCGCAGATCGATGATTAAGGCCTTGGCGTTTTTGCCCGCCATTTTTTTCAGTTCGGCGGCGAATTCCTTGCCGGTTTCCTCTCCGAAGAAGCGCACCCTCAGATAAGCTATTCCGCCGTCCTTCATTTTGGCGGTAACGCTGGGGACATGGATATTGGTTCGGGTCAGCTCGACGTCGAAAGTTTTATCGCCGCGCTGCAGGGTCAGCTTAACTTTGGTGTCTACCTTGCCGCGAATCATGGCGGAAGCTGTGTCTATTTCCAGTTCTGAGGTCTTTTTGCCGTCAATGGCCATAATTTTGTCGCCGGGACAGATGCCGGCTTTATCGGCGGGCGTGCCTTCGATAGGTTCAATTACCGTTACCTGGCGGTTGTTCTTGAGATCGGCTTCCAGATAAATGCCGACGCCGCCGTATTCGTCGTTGCCCATGCTCTGCTTGAACAGTTTGTATTCCTTGGGCAGCAGGGCGGTGGTAAAGGGATCTTCGGTGGCGTAGGCCAGTCCGTTTAAGGCGCTGTAGAAAAGCAGCTCGGAGTCTAAAATAATCGGCTTATTGTCGGAATCTTTAACTATGTCGCTGTCGGGATCGTCTTTTTTGTTGTTCTCTTTTTCTGCTTCCTCGGATTTTTTATTATCGGCTTTAGCCTGCTGCAGCGCCGAGCTTTCTACCGTATTATCCTTTGCTTTACCGTCCTTTCCGTCTTCCTTTTTCTCCAGCTCGTCCAGCTTCTTTTTGCTGGCTTTTTTGAGCTGACTGCGGTGCAGAGTCCGCTCATCCTCAGGCATTTTTTCTACCGTCATTAAAACGGGAATCAGCTCGTTTTTAAAACTGCGGATCAACTCGTCGTCGGTCAGCTTTTTAGCCTGCCCGTCGTCTATGCTTTTTATGGAGCAGGATTCGGCCAGCCCGAAGCAGTCCAGAGTGTAGTTGACGTTTTCCGCGGCTCCGTTCAGCAGCTCCTGAGCCGTCAGAGTGCGGATAAATTTCTTTTGAATCAGCCGGACGGTATCGTCTAAGACCGGAAGCTCGCGGCTGTAGGTCTTGCCTTTGCTGTCTGTAAAGCTGTAGGTTTCGCTTTTGATATCAGAACCGATATCGATGTCGCCTCGGACAATCCAAATAAAGACGACGACCGCCATCATGAATACCAGGCCTAAAAACATGCCCAGTAGAAAATTCAGAACCAGCTTTATTCTGCCTCGCCTGGCCTGCTCGGCAGTGACTTTCTGTTCGTCAGCCGAGTCGGAAGCTTCGCAGCTTCTGCCGTTTTCGGAAGTACTCTCGGCTGAAGCCGTATCATCCTTGTCCGAGGAGAGGGAAGCTGCCGTTTCCGCAGCCGGGGCAGGAGTAGGCGTGGCGGCGCTTTCCGGATTGACCGCTTCGTTTTCTTTTAAGCTGATTTGATTGTTTTCAGAATTCATGGCGACCCAAAAATTTTCTTAAAAAATTTGGGGCTCCGGTTCAGAATTATTAAGCTTGGAATACTGAAGAGAGCCCCTGTTTTTAATTGATGCGCTTTATCGGTCCGGACAGGCCGTCAATCGGCCTTTATGTGGAATTTATAGGTTTCGAGGCTGCCCTTGCCGTCCTGTACGGTGACGGTTTCGATGAGCTTGTTTTCCTCGAAGCCGAGGCTGCGCGATTTGATCTTGTAATCGCCGCCGTATTTTTTGTTCAGGTATTCCAGCTCCTGGTAAAAGCCCTTGACCGCAATACAGCCGCTGCCGTCGGCAGAGGAGGCGGCGGAGGCCTTGCTCTGCTCTTTTAACTGAGAGGACAGGGTCTCCAGCGCTTTCTGCAGCTGAGTGTCTTTTTCGTGCTCAAGCATGAGCTCGGGCTCCATCTTGACTTCAATGTCGGGATTCAGTCCGGCTTTATGGATATCGTGGCCCGCCGGGGTGTGGTAGTGGGCGGTGGTAATCTTAAAGGCCGAGATTTTTCCGGGGGGAAACTGTTTGGGATAGAGCTTCTGGACGCTGCCCTTGCCGAAGGACTTGACGCCGATGAGCTGTCCGCGTTTGTGGTCCTGCATGGCGCCGGCGGTAATTTCCGAAGCGCTGGCCGAATTGGCGTTGATCAGCACAGCCAGCGGGTAGCTGGATTTGCGCAGATTGGGATGCGAATAGATGACCTGCTCGCGGTCGGCGCCGTCGACAATGGAAACTACGCGGCTGCCGCCGGGCAGGAACTTGCTGCAGACGTCCACCGCCGCAGACACATAGCCGCCGGAATTTTCGCGCACGTCTATAATATAGGCCTGGCAGCCCTTATCGGAAAGCTCGCGCACGGCTTTTTCAACGTCGTTATTGGTGCTTTCTCCGAAGATGCCCAGATAGATGTAGCCGATTTTGACTCCGTCTTTTTCCAGGACTTCGCTCTTAGAAGTCTCGACGTGAATTATTTCCCTGGTTAAGGTTACGTCGAAGACGTGACCGGAGCTGGGACGGCGGATGGTCAGCACCACTTTGGAGTTGGCTTCGCCGCGCAGATACTTGGAGCATTCCGCCAGACTGAGACCGAAGAGAGGCTTGCCGTCGACATGGGTAATCTCATCCTTGGCGGCGAGGCCGGCTTTGGCGGCGGGACCGTTGGGCATGACCTTGGCTATCACCAGAACGCCGCGGTTTTTCTTAGCTTCTTCAATATCCTTAAACTCCATGACGATGCCTATGCCGCCGAAGTTTCCTCCGCTCATCTGCTCGTTGAGGTTCTTGTATTCGTCGGGGGTCATATAGACCGTGTAGGGATCGTCGGTTCCGTGGAGGATGCCCTTGAGGGCGGCCATGGTGAGCTTATGGTCTTTCATAAGCTGGGGATAGCGTTCGGCAGCTTCCAGGAACTGGGTCTTGAGAGCCTGATTGGCCGTCTTGGTATCGGCGCCGATATCCACCTGCTTCAGGAAAGAAGAGGAAAGCTTCTCGCCTTCGATGAGCAGCGTCATGCCGTCGATGGCGCCGTTGACTAATTTTGCCGGCGTCGGCTTCTCGCGGGCTTCGCTCTTTACCAGAACCATAGCCTCGTCCATGACCCGCAGAGCCTCGTCAAGCTCCTTCTGCGAAGCCTTGGCCTTGTCGCCGGTTTTCTTTGCGGCGGTTTCCGCAGATTTTTTGGCGGGAGCGGCCTGAGCCAGCGCCGCCGTATGTGAACTGCCGGCGTCTTCGCCCTGCTGTTCCGCAAGGACGGCGCTCGGACAGATTGTCAAAGTCAATAAAAATATGGCTGTTGTCAAAGACGTAAAAGTACGCTTTAAATTCATGCAAACACTCCTAAGCCGCTGCAACGGCTTCGTTTTCTTAATTTTACTATAATACCATAAAAAACTCTAAACTGCAATTAAAGCGCATTTTAAATCGCCTGGCTCCGAACGCGGTCCGGATCTGCAGCTGCGCCGCAGTACGCCTGCCATTGCCGACCGTACCCGGATAAGCCGTTCCGGCCTGCCAAGGACCTTCCGCGCGGTTCTGCCGTGTCCGGCGCTGCTGTCCTGAGCCAAAAGTTTGTCAGCCTGAGCCTCCCGGCTAAGGATCTGTCATATGAAAGGGCATAGATTCTGCGCTCTGTATGACAAGAGGCGGTTTGTTTACCTGAGGCGGCGCTTCAGCTGTAGACAAAAGATTCTTCTTCCGACGGATAGGCTGCAATATCATAGTCGGAAGCATTTTTGCCAAAAGCCTCTAAGCTTGTGTAATGAACGCCTCTGTAATAAATATTTTTTAAGTTGGAGCAGCCGTAAAAGGCGCCTGTATAAATATGGGAGACGCTGTCGGGTATGCGGATTTCCGTTAAGCTGCAGCAATTTCCAAAAGCCAGATGCCCGATAGATTCAAGGCCGTCGGGAAGACTTATCTGCCTTAGGCTGCCGCACTGCATAAACGCTCCGTATAAGATTCTTCTGACGCCGCCCGGTATATTTATTGCCGTCAGGTTTTTGCAGCCGCAGAATGCGTATTGCCGAATATGTTCAACGCTGTCGGGAATATGTGCTGCCGATAAGTTTTCGCAGCCGAAGAATGTTTCACTGTCAATAAAAGAGACGCCGTCGGGGATGCGGACGCCTGTCAGGCTGCTGCAGCCTTTAAATGCACGAAAGCCGATGTACTTGACGCCGGCTGGAATAACAATGCTTGTTAAGCTGCGGCATTTTGCAAATGCAAAGTCTCCAATAGAAGCGGCGCTGTCGGGAATACTGACTTCGGTTAAGCTGACGCAGCCTTCAAATGCGCTTTGTCCGACAGCGGCAGCGCCGTCCGGAATAACGGCTTTGCGTAAATCGTCCCTGCCGCAATAGGATTTTGCTTTATCAGCCTTATCTGCAATAAAGACATTGTCTGCAGCGTTAGCTTCGTTTTGCTTTTCTGTATAGTTTGAGGTCTCTTTAGTCATTTATGCCGCCTCGCTGTTTAATAGGTATTAAACTATGATAGCTTTATTGTGGGCTGAAGTATATATTTATCGAGATGTATTTTCAATCAATCCTATACTTGCGCCTGTTCTTACGAATTTACAGACTGAATTTGTGTCAGCATTCTGTTTTCGGCCGCCTGTTCCGCCGCAGAACCGGAGCCATGCAATAGCGTGTTGTAATTCTGCGCCCGCCGCCGTTCTGTCCAGGCGCTGCCGTACTGAATTTTCGTGCCGCCGTCCTGAGCCGAATAATTGTCATCCTGAGCCTCCGGCGAAGGATCTGTCATATGAAAGCGCATAGATTCTTCGCTCAGAATGACAAGCGGGCGAGGTCGGGCGCGTCTGCTAGTCCTTATTTTTGTTGAGCTCGTTAAGTACCTCGACGGCTTTTTGCAGCTGAATGTCCTTAGCTCTGGAACGGCGCAGCCTGGCGGGCATTTCCACAGTGTAATCTGGGGTTAAGCCGGTTTTGCCAAGATCGAGGTTGTCCGGCGTAATGTAATGGCTGTAGGTCACTTTGCAGGCCGAGGTCTCGCCGGGAGGGAAGTCAAAATTGAAAATCCTCTGAGAGCTGTTTTTTCCGAAGCTGGGCATGCCCACCAGAAAAGCCGCCTTATGGGCTTTCAGGGCCCCGGCGGTAATTTCCGCCGCCGAAGCGGTCTGTCCGTCGATAAGAACCGCCAGAGGCTTGACGGCGTGCATATTGCGGTAGCTTTTAATCTGCTGTTCTATATGGCCTTTGTTATCCTTAAGAGAAGCCAGAAGCGCAGGCTTGGGCAGAAATTTCGAGCAGATGTCGCGGGCGGCGTTGGTGTAGCCGCCGGGGTTGCCCCGCAGGTCCAGAATGTAAGCCTGGCAGTCGTCTTTTTCCAGCTCGCGCAGAGCCCTTTCCGCTTCCAGGTTTGAATCCAGGGTAAACATGTCCAGCGTTAAAAGGCCGATTTTGAGCTCGCCTTCTTTATGAGGCAGCACCTCGGCTTTGGCGGCCGGGTAGTGGACTTTGGCGCGGGTGAGGCGCAGCTTCCGGGTTTGCTTTGAACCGGCGATTCGGGAGAGGCGGGAGCGGTAGGTCAAATCCACCTGCGAGCCGTTGGGACCGCGCAGCAGGGCCGAGCATTCCGAGGGCAGGGCCTTTTCCAGGCTCTTGCCGTCTACGGCGGTGAGCTCGTCGCCAATATGCAGGCCGCCCTTCTGAGCCGGAGCGCCTTCCAGCAGTTCGGCCACTTCAAAATGGGAGCCGCCTTCGCCGTCGCGGTAAGGTTTCAGCGTCAGGCCCAGGCTTCCAGAATAGTCCCCGGTCAGATCGCTGTTGAAATCCCGGTATTCGCTGAGGCTTACAAAGACCGTATAATCGTCCTGGGCCGATTCCATTATAGCTTTGGCAATGCAGACGGAAAACTGCACGTCCTCGGCCAGCTCGGGAAATTTCTGCAGAGCGCCCTTGTAAAGGGCGGCTATGGCGCTTACGGCCTGATAGGTCTCTTTAATTTCATCCTGTTCGCCGCCGATTTTGTCAATAAAGGCGTTGTCGAGTTCCTTTTCCTGCAGATAACCGCGAACAGCCTCCCTGCAGAACTTAACTACGGTCTGAGGAGCGGGCGGTTCGGAAGCGTTGTCCGTTAAAATGCGGGTAAGCTGACTGAAAAGCTCCAGACTGGGATTTTCCAGATTCTGCTTTTTTGCGCTGTCCTGCGCGCCCTCCGCCGCTGCAGCCGGAGCGGCTCCTCTGATAGCAGGTTCGGATGCGGTAATCGGTTCTTCGGCCGGGACCGGAGCGGTCAGGAGCAGGCCCAGAGAAGCGGTCAGCGTCCAGAGCGTATTTTTGCCTATGAAGCCTTTTTTGCGTGGATTTGACAAGGTACGCGCCGAGCGCAGGATGGGGAGGTTTAGTCTGAACATAAAGGGCCTGCTTTCTGCCGGAATTAAGTTATTTTAGCTAATTGTAATGCGCCAGGATTTTTTGGCAAGAGACGGACGGCGCTGCCGTCTTAAGTTTCCTGCGAAGGATCTTTGCGTTAAAGTCATAGATTCTTCGCTGCCGCTCAGAATGACAATGGCGGTCAGCAGTTATCGTCCCTGGCTGCTGCGCAGGCTTTAGCGGCTTCATTAAATTCGTTTCTATCAGCGTAATACTGATTGCGGAAAATAATGATTTTTAGCGCGAAACACAGCTCGAAGGCTCCGCGTCCGATATATTTGACGCTGTCGGGAATGATAATCTTTTCTAATTTGCTGCAGTTAAAAAATGTTTCTTTGCCTAAAAATTTTACGCTGTTGGGAATGTTGACGACGGTTAAGCTTCGGCAGCTTTCAAAGGCGCTGTCGTCGATAAAGACAAGACTGTCAGGAAGCTGAATATTATTCAGACTGCTGCAGAATGAAAAAGCTTCTTTGCAGATTGAGGCTACGCTGTCGGGAATAATAAGGCTTGTCATATTGATGCATTCGGCAAATGCAGATTCGCCTATTTGGCCGATACCTTTAGGTATAGAAACATCTGTTAAATCGGTTCTGCCTTTATAAGCTTCAATTTTATCAGCATTGCCGGCCGTAAATACAGCTGCGGCTATTGATCGGGGAATCTCTGCGGCGTCAGGCGATATGCTGATTGCCGGCAGTTTAACATTCCAGCCCAGCGCCAGAGTAAATGTCCGAATAACTGCGGTAGCTGCCGCAGGGCTGAGACCGCTGTCGGTCATTTCCCGAATCAGATTTGCGCAATAGTACTCTCGGGCGGAATTATCCGGTTTTGCTTCAGTCAGAAGTCTTTTGCCTAAATTGAAATTATCAACTGCAAAAAACAGAATATTACGCTCCTTTTGTAAGTATAAACTGGGGAGCAAATCCTGAATTATGCATTTGAATTTCTTTTTGTCGGCGAGTACTTCCGTTCCCTTAAGTTCTATGCACTGCCGTATTGCCTGTATCATAGCTTCTTCGTTCATTACGACACGGTCCTTGTAGTGTAACAGTATTCAATTGCTATAATATTATTTGTCTGTTTTAGACTGACCTTTACTGCATGGCAGCGTTTTCTCTCATAATGATAAGCATATTCTGCTCTGATGCTCCGATCTGTCAAGCGGGGTGTGCGAAGACCTTCCGTCATAAAGCCTGCCGTGTCCGGCGCTGTCGTCTGAGTTGATAAAGACGTCGTTCCGAGCCCAAAAGACCGTCCGTCCCGAGCCTCCGGCGAAGGATCTTTGCGTTAAAGGCATAGATTCTTCGCTGTCGCTCAGAATGACAGAATCGGGCTGCGAGGCTGTGCTTCCGAAGGCTAACTTTAACCGGAATACTGATCGAATAAACGCTGGAACCAGGTCTTGGTTTCAGGCAGTTTTGTAAGCTTCGGGCAGTTTTCGAAAGCGTTGTCTCCGATATCCGCAAGGCCGGCAGGATCGGAAACGAAACTGAGATCTATACAGTTTCGGAAGGCGTCTCTTCCGATCGTCTTTACTGTATCGGGAAGGACGGCGCGGGTTAAGCGGATGCAGCCGTTGAAGGCGTCTCTGCCGATATAATCAACGCCGTAAGGGAGGACAATTTCCTTTAATTTGCTGCAGCCGGCGAAGGCATTGTCTCCGATAGATACAACGCCGCTGGGAACGACGACGCTGGTTAAGCTTCGGCAGTTGAGGAAAGCAAAATCACCGATGGAAGTAATGCCTTCCGGAATTATAGCTTCGCTGAAATCGTCGCGTCTTTCATATGCAAAACTATGATCGGCTTTATCGGCCGTCAAAACCTTAGGCGGGGCTTGGGGCTGGACGGGCTGCTGAGGTCCGGCTGCGGGCGCAGGCGGGGTATACGGACTGGGCTGAACAGGCTGCCGACCTCTCGAAGCGGGTCCGGAGGCGGGAGAGAACGGAGAGCCGCTTTTGATATGCTCCCCGGCGCCCCAGGGCGAGCCGGCGGCCGGTCCGTCGTAGCAGACGCGCTTAACGCCCGCAAAGGCGTTTTGACCGATAAAAGTAACGCCGGCAGGGACGTTGATATCCGTTAAACCGCTGCAGCCGTTAAAGGCGTTGCGGCCGATATATGCGACGCTTTTAGGAAGGACGAGGCCGGTCAGACTTCCGCATTTAAAGAATGCGCATTCTCCGATTTTGGCAGCGGTGTCGGGAATGACGACTTCCGTTAAGCCGCCGCAGTCTGTAAAAGCGAAATCGCCGACAGCAGTAATTCCTTCCGGTATGACGACCTTATTTAAATCGGCGCGTCTGTAATAAGAAAAATCGTTATCGGCTTTATCTGCAATAAAAGCGTTGGGAGAACCGTTAGGCCGAACTGGCTGCTGAATGGGTTTAAATGCGGGCGCGGACGGAGCGTTGAGCGCGAGCTGAAGAGACTGCGGCGATTTTGCAGCAGGATCGAGCGAAGCGATAAGCTCCTTGGCGCCCCAGGGCGATCCGGAGGCGGGGCCGCCGTAATAGACGCGCCTGAGGCCCTGAAAGGCGCCTTCGCCTATGCTTGTCACCGTACTCGGCACGTTTAAGGTCTTCAGGGCAGGACAGGCGTCGAAGGCGTACCTGCCTATGGAGAGCAGGGAGGCTGGCAGAACGACTTCCTGCAGCTCCTGCTGCTCCGCCAGACAGTCGTCGCCCAAGGCTGTAATATGATCGGGCAGGACCAGGGTTCCTGCGCAGCTGCCGCTTACAGAGAGCAATACGCCGCCGCGCTCCCTTTTGCCGAGCTTTTCGTAAGGCGTGTATGTGTTTTCGCCGTATAGCCCGCAGAGCGTCTGACCGCAGTTTTGGCAGCGGAAGGCGTAAAAGTCTATATTGCGGTGAGCGCATAAAGCGGAGCTGTCGGATTGAGGCTGCGCCGTCCCTGCGCTGCCGCCGGCAATATTCCATTCCAGAGCCGCGGCAAAGCTCTGCAGAACGGCCGAGGCCGCGTCTGTACTAATACCGCTTTCGGTTAAATCTTTGAGCAGATACTGAAGGATATTCTTTCGGGCTGCGTCCTCCTGCGGAGCTTCCAGAAGCCTTTTGCCCAGGCTGAAGCTTTCAACGGCAATTATCAGCATATTGCGCTCTTTCTGAAGGCTCAGGCCCGGCAGCAGATCATGGACTGCGCCTCTGAATTTGCTTTTATCGGCAAGTATTGCCGCCCCCTTGAGCTCTATGCACTGGCGGAGCGCCTGTCTCATGGCTTCTTCGTTCATTTAAATTCGGTCCTTTAGAGGTTGACAGTATAAAACATTATATACCATTTTGCATTAAAGATCCTTCGCCGGAGGCGCATTGACCGGCTCAGGATGACAAACGCCCTGTCATTCTGTGCGCCAGGGGAGAATCTGAATCTTTTGCATAAAAGATCCTTCGCCGGAGGCGCATTGACCGGCTCATGATGCGAAACGCCCTGTCATTCTGAGCGCCAGCGAAGAATCTATATTTATATATCTGCTTGAGAGCGCCTTTTGTCTAAAGGAAGCGCCGTTTCCGCCGGACGGCGGCGCGCTGAGCTGAGCTTAATCGCGCTTGCCGATATTTAAAATGTCGTCCGGAAGCGCGAGCTCTCTGAATTCGCCTAGTCTGCCGAAGGCGGGCTGTTCCGGCATAGACACGGGAGAATATTCCGAACCGTTTTTAATGTGCGTCTTGGCGCCCCAGGGCGAACCGGCGGCGGAACCGTCGTAATAAACGCGCTTAATGTCTGTAAATGCGCCTTGCTCGATAGAGGCGGTACTGTCAGGAACTTTTATTACTGTTAAACTGCTGCAGCCAATGAACGCGTATTCTTTGACAGAGGCGACGCTGTCGGGAATTGTAATGTCGGTTAAGGCGGCGCAGTATGCGAAAGCGCTTTTGGGGATGACTTTGAGGCCTTTGGGAAGACGGACCGAGGCTAATTTGCCGCAGCCCATGAACGCGCCCTGACCTATAGAAACTACGCTGTCCGGGATGAAAACGCTCTTTAAGCCGGCGCAGCCGAAGAACGCGCCCTGTCCGATAGAAACAACGCTGTCCGGAATGACGACGCTTTCCAGACTTGAGCAGCCTTGGAACGCAGCTTCTCCGATGGCGGCGGCGCTGTCGGGGATCACGGCGCTCTTTAAGCTGACGCAGCCGTTAAAAGCGTAATTGCCGATATATTTAACGCTGTTGGGAATGGTTATTTCTTTTAGGTCGCCGTAACAGTTGTAAGCAAAGTTTATATCCGCTTTATCGGCAATAAATGCTTTGGGCGAGATACGGCTGCGAATCGGCTGGGGCTGATTCGGCGCAGACTGAGGCGCGTGAGGCGCAGATTGAGGCGCGTGAGGAGCGGAATGCGGCGCTGGAAAAGACGACGGACCGTCTTTAATATGCTCTTCGGCGCCCCATGGCGATCCGGCGGCGGGTCCGCTGTAACAGACGCGTTTAAGGCCGTGAAAGGCGCCTTCGCCGATGGTTGTCACCGTGCTCGGCACATTTAAGGTTTTCAGCGCGGGGCAGGCGTCGAAGGCGTATTTGCCTATGGAGCGCAGGGAGGCTGGCAGAATAACCTCCAGCAATTCCTGCTGTTCCGCCAGGCAGTCGTCGCCTAAGGATTCAATGCGGTCGGGCAGCGCCAGAACTCCGGCGCAGCTGTCGCTTATAGAAAGCAGAACGCCGCTGCGCTCTCTTCTGCGCAGCTTTTCATAAGGCGTGTAAACGTTATCGCCGAATAATCCGTACAGGGGCTGAGCGCAGTCCCGGCAGCGGAAGGCGGAAAAATCTATATTCTCATGGGCGCATGAACCTGAGATGCCGGCTGAAGGCTGCGCGGACGAAGCGCCGCTGCCGACGCCGGAATAATTCACCTTCCAGTCCAGAGCCGCGGCAAAACTGTTCATAACAGCCGAGGCTGCTTCCGGGCTGAGACCGTTGTCGATCAACTCTTTTAACAGAAGCTGAAAAACATGCGCGCGCACTGTTTCTTCGGAGGGCGCTTCCAGAAACTTCCTGCCCAGGCTGAAGCTTTCTGCGGCTATTATCAGCAGATTGCGCTCCTTCTGAAGCGTATAGCCGGGCAGAATATCCTGGATGACGCCTTTAAATCTGGCTTTATCGGCGAGGATTTCCGTCCCCTTAAGCTCTATGCACTGCCGGAGCGCCTGCCGCATGGCTTCTTCGTTCATTGAAATTCGGTCCTTTGAATGCTGACGGTATTTAACGGTACTGCAGGTAATCTTTAAAAAATGTTTCCGTATAGAGAAAATTTCATTTTTGCAATAAATTCAGTATTCCCTTTTGGGAAAGTCAGGGCGGTCGGCTGCGGGAAAGCATGAGCGGCGGATTATGCGTGGGTTTAAATTCCGGCCGACAGACGATATAACGGAGGTAAAGCGGCCGGTTTGAACGTATTAAACAGTTTTAAGAACATTTTGAAGTTTATTTTGCAGCCCGCATAATAATATAATTATTGCGGCGTCATAGTGCATCTGCTTCTTTTTATAAGCGTTATGGAGGTAAAAGTGGCTCAGTTTAAACCGGGTACGGTTCTTAAAACACAGCTGGGACTGCCTGTCGTTATAGATTCCTATATAGCGGGAGGCGGACAGGGCGACGTTTACAAGGTTACCTATGAAGGCACAAAAAAGGCGCTTAAGTGGTATAAAACCGGCGTGTTTAAAAATCCCGAGGCTTTTCGCAAAAATCTCGAAAACAATGTCAGAAAAGGAGCGCCCGATAAATCTTTTCTTTGGCCCGAGGCGGTTGCGCTGGCCGGGGATGGCAGCGGCTCGTTCGGCTATATAATGGACCTGCGTCCGGACAGTTTCAAGGAACTGACCTATTTTCTCTGCACCTCGGGAGGCGGAGGCTTCAAGTCCTTTAAAGCGGTTGTTGAAGCCGGCATTAAAATAGTTTCGGCTTTCAGGCTGCTGCATATTAACGGCTACAGCTATCAGGACATGAATTCCGGAAACTTTTTTATCGATCCGGACACCGGAAACGTTCTGATCTGCGATAACGACAATGTCGCTCCTAACGGAACCAATACCGGAATCGTAGGAACTCCGCAGTACATGGCGCCGGAAATTGTCGTCGGCAAGGCTACGCCGAGCGCCCGCACCGACGAATTTTCTCTGGCGGTCGTGCTGTTTATGCTGCTCTTTACAGGTCATCCGCTTGAAGGCGCTCACTGGGCGGTTCCCTGTCTTACCCCGGATATAGAAAAGGCGCTGTACGGCAATAACGCGCTGTTTATTTTAGACCCCGGCGATTCGTCAAACCGTCCCGTCAAGGGCGTGCATAATAATGTCCTCAGGATATGGGGCTTTATGCCGCAGTATGTAAAGGATATTTTTATCAAAGCCTTTTCGCAGGAAGCTATCAAAGATCCCAACCGAAGAATAAAAGAACTTGACTGGCTCAAGGTTTTGGTCCGCTTCCAAAGCGATATCGTCAGATGTCCTTACTGCCGCAATGAAATATTTGTCATAGGGGCCTCCAGCACAAAGTGCGACCGCTGCGGCAGACTGTATGAGGTTAAGAATAAGCTCAAGCTCTATGAGTATTCTGTTACCGCGGCTAAGAACACCAGAATTTACCGCTGTCAGCTCGGCATTTGCAATGCTGCCGACGCTCTCAATCCCGCCGCTCATGTCGTAGCCAAAAATGACAATCCCGATTTGCTTGGACTCAGAAACGTATCCAATACGGTAGTTTCCGCTTCAACTCCCAGCGGTAAGGTCAATCAGGTAAAGCCGGGAGAAATTATCCCCTTAAAGGCCGGAATAAGCGTAAAGGTTTTTGACGGCAGCATCGATATTCAATAAGTTTTTTAGGAGTGAATTACTATGCCCGATATAGAAAATACTGAGACTATTGCCCGCAAGCTGCTTCCCATTATTTACGTTCTCGATACCTCCGGAAGCATGGAGGGCGACCGCATCGCCGCCGTTAACCTGGCCATGTCGGAGACTATGGAGGTGCTTAAGGACGTCTCTAAAAACAATCCTTCGGCGGAGCTGAAAATCGGAGTTCTGAAGTTTGACAGCGGCTCTCAGTGGATCACCGACAGCGGATTCGTCTTCATGGAAGACTTTTTCTGGAACGATCTGAAGGCCGGAGGTCTTACGGACTTGGGTTCCGCTTTGAAGGAGCTGGACGATAAGATGTCCAGGAAAAAGTTCCTTAACAGCGAGGTCGGCTATAAGGTTCCCGTGCTGATCTTTATGAGCGACGGTCAGCCTACCGACGACTATAAGTCCGCTTTGAAAAAAATCAACGCCTCCAACAAGTGGTTCAAGGCCTCTACAAAAATTGCCATAGCCGTAGGCGACGACGCCGACACCGAAGTCCTTAAAGAAATTGTCGGCAACAGCGAAGCGGTTATCAGGGTCAACGATCTGGAAACCCTCAAGAGACTCATCAAGGTGGCTTCCGTGACGGCTTCCATGATCGGCAGCAAGAGCCGCACCGATTCCGACGCCCAGAGCGAGATACTCAACAGTATTCAGCAAGATGCGGGCGTTAAGCTGGACAAATCGGACGATGTGAGTCCGAAACCCGCGCCGGCGCCTGATCCTGAACCGGATACCTTCGACGCCGATGATCCTTGGGGAGACGATAAGTGGGATTAGTATAAAGGAGGCGTGGGGCATGTATGAATTTATATGTGCTAGAACTCAGGGAGCCGATCATATAAAGCACGGAATTCCGTGCCAGGATTACGGCTCGTGCCGTGAATCTGAGCTTTGCAAAATATTCGCCGTCGCAGACGGGCACGGCGATTCAAACTGTCCGCGCAGTAATATCGGTTCGAAAAAGGCCTGCGAGATAGCGCTTGCCAAGATGGAGACTTTTTGCGCCGGCATAAATGACAACGGTCTGGAGGCTGAGCTGCTCTCAGAAGGAAAAAGGCGCGAACTGCGCGTCCGTCAGCTTATATCCAGCATTATGGCCGAGTGGGAAAAGGCCGTCAGCGCCGATATTGAAGCCTCGCCTCTGACAAAAGAAGAGAGAGCCGGCTGCGGGAAATATCTGGAAAAATACGACCGCGGCGAGAGACTGGAGCATATTTACGGAACGACGCTTATCGCCGGTCTGCTGACGGAGCGTTATCTGCTGCTGCTTCAGCAGGGCGACGGCAGATGCGTGGTCTTCAATCAGGACGGGAGCGCCTGTCAGCCGGTACCCTGGGACGATAAATGCTTTGCCAACATTACCACTTCGCTGTGCGATACCGACGCCGTGCAGCGGTTCAGGTACAGCGTCATCGATCTTAAGAAAAATCCTGTCGCCGCCTGTCTGGCCGCCAGCGACGGAGTGGAAGATTCGTTCTTCTCTATGGACCTGATGTACTCATATTGCCGCGATTTGCTTATTTATGCCCAACAGAATGGAGTGAAGGCTTTGAATAAGCATCTGGACGAGACCCTGCCCGAATTCAGCAGAACCGGAAGCGGCGACGACGTTACGGTCTGCGGCGTTGTCGATATCGGCAAGATCGCAGATTTTGCCGGCGTTTTTGAGCGCGATAACGAAATTATCAGACAGGAAAGCGTCATCAGAGACGCTGAGGCGCGTCTGAAGTCCATGAACGGTATGGGCAAAATGGACGCTTTGAAGAAGAAATACGAGCAGGCCGAACGCGATTTTGACGCGGCAAAGCAGATTCAGGAAAAAGCCGATGAGATTTTGCAAGCCTTTGTTTCCGAGAGCAGTCAGTTCGATTCTGAAGAAACAAAATCTCCGGACAACTGGGAGAAATTCAGAAAACTGTTCAGCTCTTTAGGGATTGGCCTCAGTATTGAGGAAATTATAGAAAAGAGACGTTCTGCTCTGGAGAAGGCCAAGGACGAAGCGGATCGCCGCGCTGAACAGATTACGGCAAAATATTTGGCTGTAAAGCAAGAATGCGAAACCTTTATGAGCAAAAGAGCCGAATATGAACAAAGAAAGGCTGAGGCAGAGAAACGGATCGGCGAGTTAAAGAATACGTCTTTGCGTGAAAATGAACCTGACGCGCATACCGGCGGCGCCGATGAGGCGGATTTAAGCGCGTCTTCTTCCAGCAAGACAGTCTCCGCCGCTGCCGAACCTGCGCCGCTCTCCGGCGAATCTGCCGCAGACGAGGCGTCTTCTGAAGGCGGCGGTGCGGCCGAGCCTGCCGCGGAGTGAGTTTCTGCCGAAATTTCCGCGCCGTAAGTTTGAGAAATTTTTGAAGTTGTCTGCGCCGATACGTAAAGAACTATATATGAGACTAATTTGACGTATTTATTCCGGCAGATTGCGGGGAAAGGAGAATAAGCTGAGGTGGAAGCTAATATCGTAATAATGAAATGCTCTTCAACAAACGGTTTTGTCGGCGTTCGCGTTCAGAAAATGGAGGACGGCGACTGGCACAGGACCTGGGCCTTTAAGATTAATCCTAAGACTGCGAACCGCGAAGGCTATGACAGTACTATGATTCACGGAAGCTTATGCTGCACGGAGGAATTCCCCGGCTGTCCTTACTGCGGAAATATGAGTTTATATTACTGCTGCAAATGCAAGCATATAGTATGCTATAACGGCACGGATACTCATGTTGTCTGCCCTTGGTGCGGCTACAGCGCAGCTTTGAGAACAGCAGAATATCTGAATTTAAGCGCCGGCAGATTCTGAAGTTCGGTTCATACAGAGCCGCTCCGGGCATTTTTATCAGGCCGCAGCCGGATTTCCTTATGTATTTCTCAACCTGAAATCTGCGGTGCGGGGCCTTCAGCGCATTAGCTTTTAAACGTGCGGCGTTCCAGGTAGTGCGGTTTTATATCCTAACTTAAAATATGCAGTCTTTCCTTGGTTTTCGTCTGCTGATA
>JAFTAM010000158.1 GCA_017458675.1 bacterium | reverse complement strand
CTATGCCTGTTTTCTTTTGCACTTCGCTCCGCGGCTGCGCTTCGCTCACGACGCTCGCTTCAGAGCAAAAGAAAACCTGTGCAATACATGTATGCTGAAAGCTTGTTTTTGCTTAACTTACTGACAGCGCTGCCGTTCCCAGCGGCATTTTCCTGCGCCGCTGAGGGCCGCCGTGCCGCCCGTCGTATCAGGCAGAACATTTCCTGACATTTCCGACGCCAATTTCCGTCATTAAGAGCGAAGCGAAGAATCTTAATCTGATACGCATAAACGTTATATATTATTGCAAAAAAAACTGTAGTAAATACAGGAAAGCGCTTGCTTGTATAAAATTTTGCTTACTTATATTGCTTATCAATTACAGCTTTCAATTTGATGGCAATGATGGAGAAAATTCAATGACAGTTAAAGAGCTTTATAACGAAATCGGCGGCAATTACAATAATGCTTTAAGCCGTCTTATGAAGGATCGTTTAATCGAAAAGTTTGCTTTGAAGTTTCTGCAGGACGGTACCTTTAATAAGCTGTCGGAGTCCGTACAGAAGGAAGATTGGACGGAAGCTTTTCTTGACGCTCATACTCTCAAAGGCGTTGCTATGAATCTGGCTTTCGATAAATTGGGAGAGTCTGCTTCTGCGCTTACGGACGCTCTTCGTCCTGAAAATGTCGGTAATATGAACGCTGCGGATATTAAGGAGCTATTCGGGACCGTTGCCTCCGACTACAGCCGAACTGTCGGCGGCATAAATAAATATCAGTCAGAGTTATAAGATGATTCTGCCGCAGTAAATATATCTTCTTTTTACAGAATTAAGGTACGTAAGATGGATAGTTCGGATAAACAGATTGGCAAATCAGGGCTTTATACAGGGATAAATTCTTCTCTATGTCTGGTTTTAAAGGTTGACCTTCAGAATGATTATTACAGGGCCGTAAATTTCAGACATGAATCTGAGAACAACGAAGATACTGTCCGTCAGAACGATGTTTACAGGGTTGTAGATTTTCAGCCTGGCAGCCTGGCCGCAGATATTGAAGAATGCGGCAAATACAGCGATTGGCTGTACATTTTCGGCGACAATTTCATCCATGAGGACGATAATTACGACTTTCACCGAAATTTGAATCTTAAAGTCCTGAAGAAGCTGTATGCCAATAGCGGCGGAAAGATGGGCTATTGGGTCAGGTTCAGCGTCAAAATCGGCTCTGAATACTGCGTCTGCTCTTTTGAACTGCTGGCGGATGAAAATAACGGTCAGGACAATTCTTCCATATATCTTGTAATCAAGAGACTCGATAAAGAGCTCGACGGCCGAATATCCATTATGGAAGATATCTTCCGGGCTATGGGCGATACTTTTACAAGCATTTATTACATAGATTTTCGTTCCGACAGAGTGATTCCTTACCGTCTTAATTCCGAGATGAGCGGTGAGAATCAGGACCTTTTGGCTTGCTATCTGAGCTATGACGCCATTTTCAACAGCTCCTTAATTAAAATTGTCGCCAAAAAGCATCAGGATCGTATTCTTAATATCCTTGACAAAGAGAATTTAAAGCGCAGAATTGCTACCGAGGGCACTTTCTCTGTAGATTTCCCCGCCAACTACAACGGCAGGGACTGCTATCTGCGTCTGCGGGCGGCAAATATCAGCAAAGATGTTCATCAGATAGATCATGTCGCAATAGGTATATCCGATATTACCGTCGATAAATTAGAGTATGACAATTTCTATAAAATTGGCCGTTCGGTTTTGGTCGTAGAAGACAACGAGATCAACCGGGAAATTTTATGCTCGATTATTGAGGATGAATATCAGCTTTTTGAGGCGGAAAACGGAGCTGAGGCTTTAAAAATTTTAGAAGATAATTATGAGGATATCGCCGCTGTAATTACTGACCTGGAAATGCCGGTGATGAACGGCTATGAGCTTTTGGACCATATGTACAAAAACGGCAAGTACAGCAGCATCCCCATTATTGTAACTACGGCCAGCGATGATGTGGAGACCGAGGTGGCCTGTTTGTCTCTGGGCGCTTCCGATTTTGTTACTAAGCCCTATAATGCCGAGGTGGTAAAGAACAGGCTTAAAAGTTTGGTCCGTCTCAAAGAATCGACCGCCATGCTCAATACTTTGGCCAAGGATTCGCTTACCGGCCTTTACACGCGCGAATTCTTCTTCAAGCTGGCCGAGGATATCTTAAAGCACAGCAATGTTGAAGAATATCAAATTTTCTGCGTCCATATCGAAAATCTGAAAATGATCAACGATAAATACAGCTCTAAGGGCGGCGACGAGGTTCTGGCTTATGTGGCCAAGAATTTAAAGGACGTCATTCCCGGATATGACGTGGGCGGCGTTATTTCCGGCAGTACCTATGCCGCTTTGGGCAAGAAGTGTTCGGTAAAGGAGCTCAAAGAGGCGCTTCTTAAGCTGAGAAGGAATGCTCCTATTGTAAATTTAAGCGTCAAATGCGGTTTCTGCTCGATATACAGCGATCTTTCTCTGGCCAATATCTGCGACCGTGCTATTTTGGCGATTGAGAAAATCAGCGGCAGCTACGATGTCATGGTAGCGGAATATGACGATATTCTGCGCCAGAATATGGCTAAGCAGCAGCAGATTCTGGACAACATGGAGGAAGCTCTGGTCAAGCACCAGTTCTGCGTTTATTATCAGCCTAGCATGATATTAAAAATGATATTACCGGCGGCGCCGAAGCGCTGGTGCGCTGGATCCATCCTGAACTGGGCTTTATGAATCCGGGGCTGTTTATCTCTCTGTTTGAGCAGAACGGCTTTATCACTAAGCTGGACCGATATATTTTTGAAGAGGTATGCTCCAATCTGCGGGAGTGGATTGATAAGGGCAAGCGGATCGTGCCCATTTCCATTAACGTTTCCCGGCGTGATTTTGAATGTGACGATTTGGCTGATTTTATTATCAGTATGGCCGATAAATATGATATTCCTCACTCCTATCTGCATATTGAGGTTACCGAATCGGCTTATTCGGATAATCCGGACCTGATTACCAAAACTATTGACAAACTCCACGACAGCGGTTTTGTAATTGAGTTGGACGATTTCGGCGCCGGTTATTCGTCGCTGAGCACTCTGAGCAATATGCACATAGACGTGATGAAGCTCGACATGAGTTTGATCAGAAACGATCATCCCAGCGAGGGCAAAGACGTTCTGCAGTTTGCCATTTATCTGGCCAAGATGACCAACATGAAGACCGTAGCCGAGGGCGTGGAGACACTTTCGCAGAAGGAGCGTCTGGAGAACTTGGGCTGCGATTATATTCAGGGCTACTATTATTCAAAACCTATTTCCAAAGATCAGTTTGAAGAATATCTGGAAAAGAACGCTTAAACGCATTTTATTGTAAGCAAAGAGGGCAGGCCGGGTGCGCCTACTGTCGGTAAGTTAAGGAAAAACATGTCCTCAGCATACATTTCTAATAAAGGTTTTCTTTGACGCGTACGCGGAGATTCGAGCGTAAGCGAGCGCGGAGCGGTAGCGACAAAGAAAACCTACATAACGAAAACAAGCAGAACTTGTTCTAAAGATTCTTCGCTGCGCTCAGAATGACCAGGGAAACAGTTACAAGCATAAGTAAAACAAGCTAATGTACCTTTTTTAGCAATATTTTGCCTTAACTTTATGACATTGTGGGTACGCCTGCCTTTTTTTGTGCAGACGTACCGGGCTCAGCCGATAGTCACAGCCTTTTTACATACAAAGCCCTTATGGCGTTGAATACGGCCAGCACCATGACGCCGACGTCGGCGAAGACGGCCGTCCACATGCCGGCCAGGCCGAAAACTCCCAACACCAGGCACATAAGCTTTACCGACAGAGCCAGAAAAATGTTCTGATAGACGATTCCCAGACAGCGGCGGGCAATTTTGACGGCTTTGGCTACCTTTAAGGGATCGTCGTCCGTCAGTACGACGTCGGCGGCTTCAATGGCGGCGTCCGAGCCTATGGCGCCCATGGCGACTCCTACGTCGGCGGCGGCCAGAACGGGGGCGTCGTTGAGACCGTCGCCCACGAAAGCCAGTTTGCCCCGGCCATTGATTTCCGCTTTGAGTTCTTTAAGCTTGGCCGCTTTGTCCTGAGGAAGGAGGTCTCCGTAAATTTTGTCCAGCTTCAGAGGAGCGGCGATCTCGGCGGCTATTTTCTGACTGTCGCCGGTAAGCATGACAATTTTGTGTATGTCCAGGTCCCGCAGAGCTTGGACGGCTTCGGCGGCGCTGCTCTTGAGCATGTCGGAAATGACGATGTGGCCGGCATACTCTCCGTCGACGGCGGCATGGATGATAGTTCCGGAAGAGCGGCATTCTCTATAGGCCACGCCCAGTTTTTTCATCAGCTTTTCATTGCCTATGGCAATTTGCTGTCCGTCCACGGAAGCGGTTAAGCCCATTCCGGATATTTCCTCAATATCTTTTGCGCGCGAGCGATCCACGGCTCGGCTGCAGGCTCGGAGCAGACTTTTGCTTATGGGATGAGAGGAGGCGCTTTCCGCCAGAGCGGCGCATTCTATGAGTCTGGCTTCTTCCAGGGTATTATGATGCACGGCGCTGACCTCAAAAACTCCCTGAGTCAGAGTACCGGTTTTGTCGAAGACTGCGGTTTCAATTCCGGCCAGAGCTTCGAGGTAATTGGCGCCTTTGATCAGGATGCCCGCCCTTCCGGCCCCTCCCAAACCGGCAAAAAAGGTCAGGGGAACGCTGATGACCAGAGCGCAGGGACAGCTTATGACCAGAATCAGCAGGGCCCTGTAGAACCAGACGGACCATTCAGGGGCCAAGTGCAAAACGCCGATGCGGAAAAGTGGGGGAATGAAGGCTGTGAGCAGAGAGATAAAACAGACCAGCGGCGTATAAAGTCTGGCGAATTTGGTAATGAATCGCTCGGAGCCTGCTTTATGAGAGGAGGCGTTTTCTATTAACTCCATAATTTTGGAAGCGGTCGATTCCGCAAATTCCCGGGTAGTTTTTATTTTAAGAACGCCGCTGAGGCTAATGCCGCCGCTTAAAACCTCATCGCCCGGGCTGACTTCCCGAGGCAGACTTTCTCCGGTCAGGGCCGAATTGTCGAGCATGCCCCGGCCTTCCTCAACAATGCCGTCAATGGGAATCTTCTCGCCGGGATTTACGACTATTATGCTGCCTGTCCTGACTTCTGAAGGCTCAGCCTTTACGGTTTGACCGTCTTTTTCCAGATTGGCGCAGTCGGGACGCAAATCCGTAAGAGCTCTTATGCTTTCTCTGCTTTTGCCGACGGCATAATCTTCAAAAAATTCTCCTATTCTGTAAAGGAGCATAACCGCTATGGCTTCGCTGTACTCTCCGCTTTTGGCGTGAATGGCCAGGGCAAAGGCCCCCAGAGAGGCTGCTGTCATCAAAAAGCTTTCGTTGAATACTTCGCGTTCGGCAATGCTTTTGACGGTCTTTTTAAGAGTATCAAAACCGATAAAGATATAGAGAGCCAGAAAAAGAAGAAGGCGCAGATGGGCTTCGACAGAGAAAATATTTAAAGCGGCCAGCGCGGCGCCGGCAGTAATAATGCTGATTAAGCTGAGCTTTTGTTCGCGGTCCATAGTTTTTTACTTAAACAATTAAGCAATTATTTAATAGTATTTTTCTGTAATATATTATATCATAGTGCTTAAGTCAAGAGTTGCAGGTATAAACATAGTGAAAAATGAGATAATTTTACATGAGCATAATGACAGCAGGGATATTGAAACTGTCAGCGGGATTTTATCTCAGCAGGATAGCTTCGAGAGCGTGGCCGAAGTATTTAAGCTGCTCAGCGACACCAGCAGAATGCGCATTTTCTGGCTTTTATGCCATGCGGAGGAATGCGTGGTCAACATCGCCGCTCTTATGGATATGACCATGCCTGCCGTTTCTCATCATCTGAAGGCCCTTAAAGCCGGCCGTCTGCTGGTCAGCAGGCGCGTGGGAAAAGAAGTTTATTACAGAGCCGCAGAGAATGAAAGATGCCTGCTTCTTCATCTGGTAATTGAAAGAATTATGAGCCAAAAGTGTCCTAGTTGACAATTGTATATGTTTAATGATATAAATAATATTCTTATTAGATCTGAACAGTCAGGAATGACGGGAGTTGCAAAGTGGGTTCGCGTTCTCACGACGATAAATTTGAATTAGGGCGGGTTATTGAATCGCCTCTGTCCGATTTAGTGCGTTCAAAATTTTTAAATTATGCTATGTCGGTCATTACCGACAGGGCTCTGCCGGATATCCGCGACGGCCTCAAGCCGGTGCAGAGGCGCATTTTGTACGCCATGTACCACGATCTGCACTTAACTCCCGATAAATCGACTCTGAAATGCGCCAAAGTGGTGGGACAGGTGCTGGGAAGCTACCATCCTCACGGAGATACCGCCGTTTACGAGGCTATGGTCCGCATGGCTCAAGATTGGGTTATGCGTTATCCTTTGGTTTTCGGACAGGGGAATTTCGGCTCTGTCGACGGCGACGGTCCGGCGGCTTACCGCTATACCGAAGCTAAGCTCAGCTCGGCCGCGTTGGAATTTGTCGATGACTTAGGCAATGAAACCGTAGATTTCACGCCCAATTTCGATGAAAGCACGCTTGAGCCCAAGGTCCTTCCGGCCCGCATTCCCGAGATGCTCTGCAACGGCTGTATGGGCATAGCCGTAGGCGTGGCCACCAATATTCCTCCGCACAATCTGGGTGAGCTGCTGCAAGCCTGTCGGGCTCTGGTCGATAAGCGCCATTTAGAAACAGCCGATCTGCTGAAATATATCAAGGGGCCGGATTTCCCTACCGGAGGCGAGATTCTGAGCACGCCGGAGGAAATTAAGCAGGTCTATGAGCAGGGGCAGGGACCCATCAAGATGCGCGGGACCTATTTTGTCGAGGAAGCCGGCAAGCGTCTGACCAGAATTATCATTAATTCCATTCCATATATGGTCAATAAGGCCGAGCTGGTCGAGGAATTCGGAAATATTGCGCTGAGCGGCAAGGTCCCTCAGATTCTGGATGTGCGCGACGAATCGACCGAGGAAATGCGCATCTGTCTGGAATGCAAGGCAGGCAGCGACGTCAATGCCATTATGGCCTATCTCTTTAAAAATACCAAGCTTCAGTCGGCCTTCCATGTAAATATGACCTGCCTTACCGAAAGAGGGCCTGAGCGCGTCAATCTGCGCGCGGCGCTGCTCGATTTTATCGACTTCCGCTTTCAGGTGACGGTGCGGCGCTTCAACCACGAGGTCCGCCTTTTAAATGAGCGCATTCACATTTTAGAGGGCATTGTCAAGGTCTTTGACGATTTGGAAGAGGCCATAAGGATCATCAGAACCTCGGCCAGCCGCAGTCAGGCTTCTTTAGGTCTCCAGGAGTATTTTCTGCTCGACGAGGCTCAGGCCGAAGCGGTGCTGGAACTGAAACTCTACCGTCTGGGGCAGAACGATGTATTTTTGCTCCGCAATGAACTTGCCGACAAAACGCAGAGGCGCGACCAGCTGGAGGCGCTTTTGAACGATATTCCCGGTCTTTGGGGAGTTGTAAAGGACGAATTTTCGCAGCTGAAGCGGCGTCTGGGCGACGCCAGGCGCACCGCGGTTCTGGGTGAAGCCGCCGAAGAGTTCGTCTACAGCGAACAGGATTTCATAACCGACGAAAAGACGGAAGTCGTCATTACCGGCGACGGTTGGATTCGCCGTCTGCCTCCCGGCAGCGATTTGAGCAAGCTGCGTCTGCGCCAGGAGGATTTTATCTGGCTCAATATCGAGACCTCGACGCTGAGCAATATGATATTTTTCACCAATCTGGGCACGGCTTATACGATAGCCGTCCACGAGCTGCCCCTGGGCGCCCGCGGCTTCGGAGAGCCGGTGCAGAAATTCTTCAGCTTCAGCGACGGCGAACGGCTGACCTCGGTCTTTGCCTTCGATCCTAAAGAGGAAGGGGCCTGGAAGACCGAAAAGGGCGAAGAAATGCCGGCGCTGCAAGGTTTGGCAGTCAGTTCGGACGGTCACGGACTGCGTTTTTCCTTTGCTAATTTTGCGGAAGCCTCCAAAAAGAACGGGCGCAAATTTATGCGCTTGGCCGAAGGCAGCGAGGTTGCGGCGGTGGAAGCGGTACGCTCTTCCCATAATGTGGCGCTGGTCAGCCGCCGTTATCGGGCCCTGATCTGTCCCGCCGAGGAGATCAGCTTCATGGCCGGAGCGGCCCGGGGCGTGCAGCTTATGAAACTGGAGGAGACCGACCGCCTTCAGGAAACTATGGTTTTGAATAACGCTGACTGCGGTATGCTCTTTATCAATGAGAGCACCGGAACCTTGGTAGAAGTCTCTTCACGGAAGATTAAGACTTCATCCCGCGGGGGCAAAGGCGTATTTTTGATTAAGCGCGGTTCCTTAAAGCTCAAAGAAAAATTTTACGGCGGTCCGCCGGCAAAGGTTCCTCGGGACGAAGCCCTGCTGGACCTTTAAGAGCCGCCCCGCGGCATAGACAGGTTCCCTTTTCGCTGAGGCCAGGCGCAGACTTCGCCGCCGAGAGCGGAGTAATAATAGTTTGTATTTTTAAGGTATGCGTAAATGAAGACTTACACCGCCAAAGATATTCAGGTTTTGACAGGTCTCGAGCCGGTGCGCAAACGGCCCGGCCTTTACATAGGCAGCGTCGATTCCGCCGGACTCCACCATCTGGTCTGGGAAATTTTGGATAATTCCATCGACGAGGTTATGAACGGCTTTGCCAGCTGGGTAGAGGTGGAGCTCGATAAAGACGGGCGCTCCGTCCGCGTTACCGACAACGGACGCGGTATTCCCGTAGATATGCACGAGGAGTACAAAAAATCGGCCTTGGAGCTCATAATGACCACTCTGCACGCCGGCGGCAAGTTCGCTCACTCCAATTACACCTATTCCGGCGGCCTGCACGGCGTGGGCGCTTCGGTGGTCAACGCTCTTTCCGAGCGTCTGGAGGTTACGGTCAAGCGCGACGGCGGCGAGTGGTTCCAGTCTTACAACTGCGGACAGGCTTCGGCGCCGGTGCTGCAAGTCGGCGATAAAGTCAGGGGCAGCGGCACTTCAATCTGGTTCCGTCCCGACGCGGATATCTTTGAGGTAACTCAGTTTGATCCTCAGATCATTGCCGAGGCTTTAGAAGCCCGATCCTGGCTCCACAAGGTTAAGATCGTCTTCAAAGATCGCACTTCAGGGACCGTCTATCGCTACGATCATACCGACGGAAGTCTGGACGGCTTCCTGGCGCAGATTGTCGGCGAGGAACCCAGAGCATCCGGCTGGGAAGAAAATATTTTTGCATACACAAAGAATGAAGGCGAAGTCCCGGTGGATATTGCCGTTTTGTGGAGTCAGAACGGCGGAGAGCAGGTTAAAAGCTTTGTCAACGGCATCAACACTCCTCAGGGCGGAACGCACGATTTGGGTCTGAAGGCGGGAATCGTCAAAGCGGTCCGCAACTACATGGAGATCCACGGAGTGCAGCCCAAGGGCCTGAAGCTCAGCACCGAAGATATTCGCGACGGTCTGCGGGCTATCGTTTCGGTGCGCGTGGCCGAGCCGCAGTTCAAGGGACAAACAAAGGAGCGCCTGAACAACGCCGAAGTCAACGCTTTGGTGGCTAATGCTGCCGCGCCGGCCTTAGAACGCTTTTTAAACGAAAATCCCTCAGTGGCCTCCGGACTGGTGGAAAGGATCGTCAGCGGCGCCAGAGAGAGAGCGGCCGCTGTACAGACTATGGAGAGCGCGGCCCGCAAATCGGCCGCCCGTAAACTCAATCTTCCCGGCAAACTGGCCGATTGTTCGGGTACGCGCCCTGAGGATTCGGAGCTTTTTATCGTTGAGGGAGATTCCGCCGGCGGTTCAGCCAAACAGGCCCGCGATCGCCGTCATCAGGCCATTCTGCCTCTGCGCGGCAAAATTCTCAATATCGAAAACGCCGCTTCCGGCCGCATCAGCGCCAACAAGGAGATCGCCAATCTTATAAGCGCTCTGGGCTGCGGGACCGGAAGTCAGTTTAATCTTAACAAGCTGCGCTACGGCCGCGTAATCGTGCTTACCGACGCCGATTCCGACGGCCATCACATCGCCTGTCTGCTGGTTACGTTTTTTTATCGCTTTATGCCCGAGCTCGTACGTCGGGGCCATATTTATCTGGGACGTCCGCCGCTTTACCGGGTACAGAAGGGAAAAAGCATAAATTGGGCCTGGAGCGAAGAGGAGAGAGAGAATCTGAGCAAGCTCGGACGCGGCAATGCCCAGATTACCCGCTTTAAGGGCTTGGGAGAGATGAGTCCCGAGCAGTTGAAGTCAACTACGCTCGATCCGGCCACCCGCACTATTTTCCGGGTGGTTATAGACGACGAGGAACTGGCTTCCTGCGCCATTTCCGAGTGTTTCGGCAAGGACGTGGCGCCGCGCTACAGGCTGATTATGGAATGCGCCTCCAGCGCCGACGAAGTCGATTTTTAATGGCGTCGGAGCGGTCATGTTATAGTTATAGGTTAATCGCTCAGCATGACAGGCGAGGCTCACAACCGGCGTCAGGCGCGTTCCCGCCGGCCCTCGGCAAATCGGCTTGAAGACGCCCGCAATGACGTCCTGAGCCTTTGGCGAAGGAGCCTCGCTGTTTTAATGGATAGATTCTTCGCTCAGCATGACGGTGCGCAGCGCTGGGCAGAGAGCACTATTCGCTTATTTCCTCCCATTCGTAAGGAACCTTTACCGTAAAGGCCGAGCCTTTGCCGGGTTCGGAGACGAGCTCTAAGCGGCAGTGGAGCATCTGACAGAAGTGGCGCACCAGAGCCAGGCCCAGTCCGGTGCCTCCGTAGCTTCTGGAAATAGAATTGTCGGCTTGAGTGAACTCTTCGAAGATCATGTCGTATTTTTCCTTGCTCATGCCTATGCCGGTGTCATAAACGCAGACAACTGCAACCTTGCTGTGGGGGTCAAATTCCCTGGCTACCATGACGCGGCTCAAATCGCTTTGGAGATGGCCGACGTTGAAATTTTCTTTATTGGCTTTTTCGCCGTCCCAAACCTGAATCTTTATGCCCACGGTTCCGTTTTTGGTGAATTTTACAGAATTTCCCAAAAGATTGGTTACAATTTGACGGAATTTAATCTTATCCGTATGCAGTTCAATGGCTTCGGATTCCATTTCTGCTTTGAATTCATTGTTGTTGTTTCTGGCCAGGGCCTTGACTGAGGCCGTAAGCTCTACCAGAAGTTCGCCCGCCGCAAACTTTTCAATAAAGAGCTCCATTTTTCCGGATTCCAGTTTCGTGATATTCAAAATATCGTTGACGGTGCTGAGCAAGTTCAGGCCGGCGATGTGAATATTGTTGAGGTCTTCGCAGGAGTCCTTGTCGCCGCGGCTTTCGGCGTCCTCCAAAAGAACTTCGCTGTAGCCGATAATGGCGTTTAAAGGAGTGCGCAGTTCGTGGGTAATATTCGATAAGAAGCGACTTTTTATAGAATTGGCCTGTCGGGCTTCGTTGCGGGCGGTGCGCAGATCGACAATGGTTTTCTCAATTTTGCTGACCATAGAATTGACGGCTTCGGAGAGTTGGCCTATTTCATCCTGACGCATGATATCGCAGCGGGTAGAATAGGTGCCGTTGGCAAAAAGCTGTACGGTCTTGTTGAGCTTGATGATGGGATCGGTAATGTTTTCCGCAAACCAATAGGAGACTATTAAGAAGAAAATTGCGATAACAGAAGTTATTAATATTGATATAAAGACCATGCGGTACATGGAGCGGAAGATTTCGTCATAAGATTCCTCCGCCACAATTACCCAGTCGATGGCATGACAGGCCGCCCAGCCGCCTATAACCGTCTCTCCGTAAATATCCTCATAGGGTTTTGCGGAACCGTGTTTTTTAACATAATCTGTTAAGCTTAATTCCAAGTCGGCGGCATTGTTTTTTCTGGCGGCGATATAGGCCTGCATGGGAGCGGTAAAGGCATTATGATCGCGGTCGCGCATCTGAAAGTTAATATATGAAAGGTCGGCGGCGCCTTCGTACTGGACTTTGTTCTTTTTGAGCAGGGCGGAGATCTTTTCTTTGGTTTGTGATTTGGGAAGAGTGATAATGCGCCCTTTGGCGTCGGCGACGTAAAAATCTCCGTGCCCGAACAGCGTTTCAATACTGTTGGAGGCCATGCGGAAACTGAGGATGGCCAGAGGGGTTTTGTAACGAGCTTTATCGGAATTTGACTCTTTAAATACTAATGTGGAAATATAACAGACAAACTTAGGATTTGACTTGACAAAGTCCTGGTCGGTATCCATATCGCCGGTTATTTCCGTACTAACCTCCGGAGTAGCGGTAATAATAACCCGTCCCTCATTCAGATCCGCAAGCTGTTTGTCTAAAATTTCCGTTATCTCGGTTCTGTAAGCGGTATCCTGTTTAAGGACCTTTCCCTTGATAAACAGGTTCTTGGTGTTCAGCTTATAGCGTCTCTGAGTGTTGTATATTATGTTCCCAGGCTTTATCGGCTGCTGAACCTTGTTCTTATCGGAAAAATCTGTAAAAGTGTTTTTTAAGCTTTCAGCTTCTTCCTTAGCCATCGGCTCACAGGAAGATATTACAATTTCAGAAACCTGCGGAAGAGAGTTGTCAATAAGCTCTATAAAATGCTTGATATACATGCCGGTCTCATCCGGAACAGATTCGCCGTTCTGCTTCCGAATCAGCGCGTCGCAGCATTGACGCAGAGGCTCGGTCTCCGCCACGGACTCGATAGTCCTTTTTTGGAATTTCATCCAGATATCAATATCTTCGCTGACGGATCTAGCCAGGATACACAAATCTTCAACTTTGCCTTGATATACGCTTCTGGCCTCCTGGCGGCAGAAGTAAGAACCTATTACTATGACGGGAAGGAGTACGGAAGCGGCGGTTATAGCCAGCATTTTGCTGCGTAAGGGCATATTATTGAACATAAATTCAGATTTGGGCAGAATTAAAATAATACCTGCTTTTATCCGACCCGGACGCCTTTTGCCGCGAAGTTCTGAACGGCCTGTTTTTGCGTCTGCGCGGCTCGCTTTGTCATGCTGAGCGTAAAGTCTTGCGCTTATGAGGTTTCTGCAGAATAATTTTCCGCATTTTTTTCTTTTATGACAAAAAAAGCCTTGTCTTTGCCGTTTGTTATATGCTAAAATCTCCCCCGTGCAGTCTGCATGAAAGTTATGCAGATTTAGCTCCCGAAATATTATCGGATGAGCTTCTTCCTGCCCGCAGCTCTTGGGCGCCTTTAAGGCGCAGGCCGTCTAAGGTTTTAACTGAGTTACGGGCCTGAAAGGCCGAAGGAAGGAGGTTTGCGCTGTGCGCAAATACGAAATTACTTATCTGCTCGTTCCCGAAATGAGCGAAGAAGCCGTTAACGGCAAAATTGAAGAGTACAAAGCTCTCGTACTTAAAGACAACGGTCAGGTTGTCAGCGTAAATAACTTGGGCAAGAAGCGTATGGCTTATGAGATTAACGGCAAGCTCGACGCTTACTACATTGTTATGGTTTTCACCGCTGAAAGCGCCGTCGCCGACGAGCTTCGCCGCGTTATGAAGAACAGCGACGAAGTGCTGCGCAGCTTGGCTATTCTTTTGGATTAATTTCCTTATTTTTTCATATCGCAGGAGTGCAAGGCAGTGTCAGTTCGCAACCGCGTAGTTTTAATAGGCCGTTTGGTCCGTGATCCTGAGACCAGAACTATAGCTTCCGGTCAGCAGGTTACTAATTTTACCATCGCTGTGGACAGAACTTTTGGCCGCAGCAGCGATCAGGGCAAAACAGCGGATTTTATTCCTATCGATACGTGGAATAATTTGGCCGTTACCTGCAGCAAGTATCTGACCAAAGGCAGAGAGGTTGCAATTGAAGGGCGTCTGCGCATAGATTCTCAGAAGCAGCCCGACGGTACTTACCGTACCTTCGTAAGTGTGGTCGCCGACGATATGCAGATGCTGGGAAGCCGCAGCGATTCTTACGGAGGCGGCGATTATCAGTCCCGCGACAGCTACCGCGCACAGGAAACCCGCAGTTCGGCGCCCGATCCTTTGGATATGGATTCCGACTTAGGCGAAAGCGATATGGATGTTCCTTTTTAACTGAAATTTATTTTATCATTAGATTAAGGTGTCTTTATTATGGGAGGTATAACCATGGCTCGTGGAGAGCGTCGCGGCCGCAGACCGCGCAGGAAGGTTTGTCATTTTTGTGCTAACAAGATCGAAGAGATCGATTACAAGGAAGTAGCTACTTTGCGCAAGTATACCAGCGAGCGCGGCAAGATTTTGCCCCGCCGTATTTCCGGAACTTGCGCCCGTCATCAGCGCATGGTGACTTCCGCTATCAAGAGAGCCCGCTACATCGCTTTGCTGCCCTTCACTTTATAATCGGTAAAGCTTAGAGCTAAGTTCTTTTTCATAAAGCTCCTGCCCATTGTAATCCTCGGATATGATCGGCAGGGCTTTTTTTATGGGTTTGTAGGTTATTCAATTTGCCTGCTAGAATTATTGTTTTAAATTTATATATATCATTCGCAGGAGGTGCGGGATGCAGGTTATTCTTTTGAAGGACGTGGCTAAGGTCGGTAAAAAAGGTCAGATTTGCAATGTCTCCGACGGCTACGGCCGCAATTATCTGATCGCCAGAGGCTTTGCCGAGGTGGCTTCCGAGGGGCGTCTGCGGGCGGCCGAGAAGGAAAAGAAGGAGCATGAAGCCATGCTCAAGCGCGAGGAAGATGCCGCCGAAGCCAAGCGCATAAGGTTAGAAGCTAAGCCTCTGCATTTAAAGGTCAACGCCGGAGCGCAGGATAAGCTCTTTGGCTCCATTACCGGCATAGATATAGCGGCCGCTATAAAAGAGCAGTTCTCCGAAGAGGTTGATAAGAAGAATATCAAATTGGACGAGCCCATCCGCACTCTCGGCGAATTTAATATCAGCGTCAAGCTGCATAGCAAGGTTAAGGCTAAGATTAAGCTTTTGGTAGAAAAGGTCTAGTTTTAAGACTGTGCAGCGGCTTCTTCAGCGCAGAGGTCAGCCGAAGGAGCCGTTTTTTTGTCTTTTGGCCGCCGGCCTTCAGGTAATATTTTTGTTGTGGGTTTGAATCAATGAGCTTGAACGGTAATATAAGTTTGCCTATATGTGATACTGAAGCTGAAGCGGCCTGTTTGGGAAGCTGTCTGGCAGACAGCGAAGCCTTTGATAGGGTTTCAGAGATTATTGCCGGTCCTGAGGATTTTTATCTTAAGAAGAACCAGGAAATATACTTGGCTATGGCCGCCCTTAACGAGCGCAGCGACGCTATCGATCTGGTCACGGTGGCCGAATATCTGAAATCTCACGGCAAACTGGAAAACTGCGGCGGATGGATCTATCTTGACAAAATAATGGAGCGCGTGGGCAGAGCGGCCAACGTCAAAAGCTATGCAAAGATTGTCGCCGAAAAGGGGGTGCTGCGCCGTCTTTCGCAGGCCGGCCGGGCTGTAGTAGAACTGGCAGACGACGGCGATATCAGCGTCAAGGATAAGATAGATCAGGCCGAGGAACTGGTCTTTGCGGTCGGGAATAGGAATAATGCCGGCAATTTGACGCATATATCCTACGCTTTAAATAATGTTTTTGAAAGAACCTATAAAATTTGTCAGGAGGGCGGCTCTTTTTCCGGACTGCCCTCAGGCTTTATTGATCTCGACGAGCTGACGACGGGCTTTCATAAATCCAATTTAATTGTCGTGGGCGCCCGCCCCAGTATGGGCAAGACGGCCTTTGCCCTTTCCATAGCGGTGAACGCGGCTTTAAGTCAGATTGAGGATGAGGAGGGGAGCCGGCGCTGTACGGTGGCGCTCTTTTCTCTGGAAATGTCGGCGGAGGATTTAGGCATGCGCATGATGTGCTCAATGGCCGAAGTCGACGGACAGAGGATGCGCACCGGCAGATTGGACGGCAATGATCTGACCAGGCTGGCTGAGGCCTGCGGACGCCTCAGCGAGGCGAACATTTTTATCGATGATCGCGGCGGCATAACCGTTCTGGATATTAAAGCCAGGCTGCGCCGTCTGAAAAAACGCCAGAACAACCTGGATTTGGTGATTATTGACTATCTGCAGCTTATCAGCGGCAGCAGCAGCCGGCGTCATGAGAACCGTGTCGCTGAAATTTCCGAAATCTCCCGTCAGCTCAAGGAGATGGCAAAAGAGCTTGACGTTCCTATAATTGCTCTTTCCCAGGTTTCCCGCCAAGTGGAAAACCGCCAGGACAAACGCCCCACGCTGGCTGACTTGCGCGAATCCGGCGCTATCGAACAGGACGCCGACCTGGTAGCTTTTCTGTATCGCGATGAGTATTACAATAAGCAGAGCCAGGATACCGATATGGCGGAGGTCATATTGGCTAAGCACCGCAACGGACGCATAGGCACTGTAAAGCTGCGCTTTATCAAGAAGTACGGAGGCTTTTACAACGCTTCTTCTGAATCCGGCAGCCGGGGAGGCCGCAGGTATGACGAGGCGGGAGTAACAGCTTACGGAACCTCAACAGTTGAGGACGCCATACCTATGCCGGTAAAAAAGGTCGAAAATGAGAGCCGTGAAAACTTAAAGCTGGACTCTATCGACGATATACCCTTTTAGGGCGGCTTATTCTTCCTTAAGCATATCGGCGGCGGTTACATACAGGCCGTCGGAAAGAGTTGTTCCGTAAGCTTGGACTTCTCCCTGAATGCGCCCTATGAATATGCCCAGGACGGCTATTTCATCGCCTTCCTGAATGTTTTTCTTAAGATTGAAGGGATAGATGCATTTAATGATCTGTTCCGGATCATCATCGACGGCCAGTTGGAGAACTCCGCACATTCCGTGGGCTTCCTGTTTGCTCTGAGGCTTGCCGACGACGGTTCCGGTCAGAGTGAGCTTGCGGCCGGCAAATTTTTGAGAGCTTATAAAAAGCTGCTGATAAGTTATGCCGGTTCTGTATTCTATGGCGTTGACAATTTTAGACTCAACGTCTACATGCTTGTCTTTTGAAGCGAATTCTGAACAAAAGTAGGTACCGGCGGTGATACCTGCAGCGCATATTAGTAGAGTTATGAGCTTGCTTTTTTTAGACAAAATTCGCTCCTGTTTCAGCTATTCGGGAATAATAGGCTCGACCGCTCCGAAAAAATGCTGGGGCCCGTTTCCTCCGTTCCGGAATTCTTCGGTCCTGAGGTAGGCTTTCATGGGAGTAAGGCCGGAATTGCGCATGAGAAGTTCGGCATTGCAGAGCTGACGCAGCGTCTTGTCGTAGAGCTCGTATTTATCGGGATCGGCAGCCCAATTCTGCAGGACGCGGATAGGCAGAACTTTGTTAAGGTTGGATTTTGTAACCGTTATCTTTTGAAATTCAGGAAGAATGGCTTTTTCATTCAACTCCAGTTCCTTAATGATATCCTGCCAGTGTTTGCCGTCGCGGCGGGCCATATTGATATCTACCGCCGATACGCCGCTCAGTTCCGCAAGATAGAGAGTGACGGCCACGTCGTCTTTGTCGGAGCAGTTATCCCATACGGTAGTCACCTGAGTGACGTCGTTGGTGTGGTAGCTCTGCATTAAAAACTCGTCAAGGGGAGAAATTTCCGGAGACATTTCCCGATCTTCCTGAGCTGGCTCTGCGTCATATTCTTCTTCATTTTCATAGGACGACGGGGCGGAGGCTGCTTCCTCCGGACAGGCGGTTTCTTCCGCAGCCGAGCCGTCGGCCCAGGCGGCGCTGGTCAGCGCTGAAATTACGATTATGCCTGCAGCTAAGGTTTTAAAATTCACAGTCCGCACCTCGACCTTCAGAAAGTTTTTAAGGAACTATAACCTGATCGCAATGAGTCAGGGTTTCTACTATTTCTGCCATGTTGGACAGGGTTCCTACCATATTTTCGGGAGCCAATTTATAATAGTCCATGCAGCTGGCGCAGAGCAGGATTTTCGTGCCGGCGCTCTGCAGCGCTTCCAGCGAAAGAGCGGTATCGCTTCCCTTAACGGCGTTTTTTATGCCCTTGGTGTAGCAGATTATGCAGTCGGGCAGGTTGTTCTTATTTTCCAGCGCGTGCAGGAACTTGGCCATCATGGTTTTTCCGAACGCTTCGTCGGCGGGCAGAACTTCGCCTAATTTAGTGCTTTTAAGCAGAACGACTTTCATTGATTTAAACCTCGCTGAATATATTATTCAATATATAACGGCTTTGATTAGCAACCCGCCGTTAAGGCTCCTGCTTTTGTTCTGCTTCATCTGCGGCTTGATTTTCCTCGGTTCGCTTGTTCGCGCATGCGGCGCGGCCAAGAATCTGTCAAGCATGTTTAATTTGTTTT
>JAFTAM010000157.1 GCA_017458675.1 bacterium | reverse complement strand
TGTTGGAAACGATGCGCCGCGAAGGCTACGAACTTTCCGTCACCGCTCCCCGAGTTATTACCAAAACCGTAAACGGCGTGCTGCACGAGCCTATAGAAACCTTGATTCTGGATATTCCCGAGGAATATATGGGCGCGGTTATGGAGAAGATGGGCGAGCGCAAGGGTCAGCTGGTCGATATGAACGGGGCCGGCACCGGGCGTCTGCGCCTGGAATTTTCGATCCCCGCCCGCGGCCTGGTTGGCTTCCGCTCCGAGTGTCTGACTCTTACCCGCGGTTATGGCGTGATGAATTACATGTTTGCCGGATACGGTCCTTACCGCGGCGAGATTGCCAGACGCACCCGCGGTTCTTTGGTGGCCGGCGAATCGGGGAGCGCTACCGCCTACGCTCTCTTTAACCTGGAAGATCGCGGCACGTTCTTTATTTCGCCCGGAGAAGAAGTCTATATGGGACAGATTGTGGGCGAGCACTGCCGCACCAACGATCTGGACGTCAACGTATGCAAAAAGAAGCACGCTACCAACATGCGTTCTTCCACTTCCGATTCTACCGTCATTCTGAACGCTCCCCGCACTCTTTCTTTAGAGCAGTGCCTGGAGTTTATTGCCGATGATGAATTGGTGGAAGTTACTCCTCATTGTCTGCGCATGCGCAAGGCGGTTCTGGACCCCAACGCGCGGGCCAAGCTGCGCAAGGATAAGGAGAAGATGGAAGGCCGTTAGCCGCTGAACGGGCTGAGGATGTTATCCGGTTTTTAAGTCGCTGCCGTGATTTTACGGCGGCGATTTTTTTTACGCTTTGCAAAACGGTTAATCAGCGCCGCCCGCCGTCTCGGTTATTTCGCCGCAGCCTCGGGGCGCAGGTCCTCGCTGGTCATTCTGAGCGCCTTGCCTCTGAGCGGCGGAGAACAGCCCTTGTTTGTCATTCTGAGCGCAGCGAAGAATCTTTCAATCATGTTCTGCTTGTTTTTGCTATGCCGGTTTTGTTTTGCACTTCGCTCCGCGCTCGCCGTAACCGGAGCTCGGACGCTCGCTTCAGAGCAAAACAAAACCTGTGTATAACATGTCTGCTTAAAGCCTGTTTTTGCTTAACTTACCGACAGTAGAGCTCGGATGCTCGCTTTCCCGCACTGAACGCTGTCTGCGTTATCAGTCCTTCTGCTTTCGGCAGGCGCAGACGAATACGGCGGCGGCGCTCAAAAGGCCGATTATGCTCAGTATGGCGCCGGCGGTGAAGCCGAAAGGTCTGTAGCGCAGGGTCAGAGTGTGAGTCCCCGGCGGGATGACGCAGGCCATAAAGGCGTAGTTGGCTTTATAAATGCTGACGGGCTCGCCGTCCAGCTCGGCCTGCCAGTTTTGGCTGTAGTTTTCCGGGAAATAAGCCACTCGGGGACGTACAGTCTGGAAGCGGGCTTCCAGATAAGCGTTTTTGTCTTGCAGAATTTCGCATTTTTCTTCGTCATAGAGCTTCTGAGCGTCGGTGCAGCTCTCCAGCTCGGCCAGCTCATCTTTATCGTCGGTTTTTTCCAGGCAGCAGACGCCGCGGTTTATGGTATTGAGATATTTGTCGAAATACGCTTTAGGCGAACCCTTGTGAGGCTCGGTCAGTCTGGCTTGAGCGGCCAGCTGCAGACGGGGCTTGGGATCGTTCAGTTTATAAATTTTCAGGCTTTTGGGCAGGCCGGGCTCCTTGATATAATTGACCAGTATGAGCTTTTTGTTATGAGAATCCTGCCATTTATTCAGAGAGAGCAGATGGCTGACGTTCTGCATTCTCAGGATTTTTTTGGCCTTGTCGCTCAGGGTAAGAGTGGTTACGGCTCTTTTAGGAAGCTTATCCGGTATATCAAGGACGTCTTTGGTATAATCCTGAAGGCCTCTGGCTTCTTTGGTACTCATGCCGCCTACCCACATCATGACGGTGTTGTGTGAATAAATATCCCAGAAGGCTGAAGAATTTAAGCAAAGACAGTGGAACAGGCCTCCCACGGTATCGGTGGTCTTTTTCCAGCCTTTGGCCCTGACCAGATTTGAGTATTCGGTCATAAGCTCCGGCACGCTGATTCGGGAAACTCCCTTTTCTTTCAGAAACTGAGCGGACCGAGGCGTTTCAAAGAGGGCGTTGGGCAGGTAGGCCACATATTTGTTGTTTATAATACAGAAATCTGCGAATAGAATTAAAACGGCTGCGGCCGCTGTTATCAGCTGCTTTTTGCGATCATTGGCCCAGGCGTTCAGCATCTGGGTCAGTCCCAGTCCGGCCAGCAGCGAAGCGAAGCAGCCGAAGGCGATCAGAAAACGCTGAGGAAAGCGGAATTTATTAAAACCCGGAAAGAATTTCCAGGGTATATAATATAAGCCGCCCTTTGTCCCCATGGCCAGAAGATACATTACTATGGCCGCAGTCAGAATACAATATAACCGGTATTTGTTTTTGCTCTTAAAAGCGAAGGCGATCATAAACAGAGAGATCACCCCTATGTAGGTCATGCTTTCCCAGTAAGTCCCCATGCCGGAGAAGTCCTTCCAATGCGAGTAATCGGCCGGATTGCGGATGATGAAGGGACTCAAAAACTGATAGAGGTTTTTGTGGTTCATCGGATATGTAGAGATGTTCTTCCAGCTGTAGGCATGAGAGCGGGTAGAGGAGGCGGCAAAATAAGCCGTCGGCAGAAGCTGTACGGCTCCGACGGACAGACCCAGAAGACCCGCTGCGATAAAGTACGACGCGGCTGTTTTAAAAACCTTAAATCGGTTTTGGGGCTTAAATTCCAGATAGTAGCTCACCGCCAGAATTGCGGTGTAAAATATGCAGGCCGCCCCGCAGACGTAGCCCATATGCGGGTGGCCGGCCAGCATCTGCAGTCCCCAGCCCAGCCCCAGGCCCAGCGCGGCCATCAGCAGCTTATTTTTATCGGCTTTTTCCGCCAGCACGGCCTGCCGGCAGATGAGCTGTACGCAGGCCAGCGTCCAGGGCTGCCAGACCATGACCTGCAGCATGTTGAGATGCTTGAGCCTGAAGACAATAATGGGCGTAAAGGCAAAAATAACGGCGGAAAAGAACGCGGCTGCCGGTTTAAGGCCGTTGATTTTGGCAAAAAGGTACATGCCCAGGCCGGCGATCAGAAACGAGGTCAGAATACTCAGATTAGAGGCTGTCGGTACGGAAAAGAGCGTGAAAAAGAGCAGGGTGGCGGGATAGAAGGGGCCGGCCTGTCCTTCCTCCAATATGGCAAAGCCGTTGCCGATTACCTTGGAATAAAAGGGCAGACAGCCCTCCTTGACATTTTGAGCCGCCGCATAGCGGAAAGGCAGGTTCAGATCGAGCAGATCGGAATTCTGTATATCGCCCACATAGATAAAGTTTCCCGCTAATACAGGGCAGTAGCAGATTAGCAGCAGCAGGCTCAGCAGCAGAGCGGCGGTCAGATATTCTTTAATATGGCTCTTTAGAATTTGCAGCATATTTTAATCTTGTTTATTGTATATAAAAAAGCACGAAAAAGTTTCAGCTTATAAGCAGCTTGGCGTAAAAAGCGGTGGCATTCTGCATGCCTACGGTTTGGGCTTCCTTAATAAAGTCAGGAAGCTGCCGGGGAGCATGGGTCTGCTGTTCCTCTAAGGCCTCCAGCAGATTTTCCATGCCTATATAGGGCATGGAGCAGGGCAGTATGACCGTAGCCAGCTTGGCGGTTTCGTAGCAGGAGCGCATGAAGCAGCCCAGATCCCGACCGCAGCTGCCTTTTAAGCTGCCGCGGATAAAGACGCCGCCCAGGGAGATATTCTTCAGCCCTTTGGCTTCTTTTGAGATGCGCTCCAAGTCGCTCGGCTTAAAGCAGTTTGCGCCGTCGGCTTCGTCCAGAGTCAGACGCAGGCCGACGCGTATAAGTTTGCCGCCGCTCTCCGCATTTTGGGCTGCCGCGTCGATCCGACGCAGTTCCTCTGAGCTTGACGCGATCAGACGGCATTTGCCGATAAGTTTAGGAAGCTCTTCGCGGCTGCAGTCTATGCAGAAGATATCGCCGTCTGCATAGCCATTCTGCAGGGCCCTGTCTGCATCTTCGGCGTTCTGAACATAGACGGCGTCAAAGCGCCCGTCTTTATTCTCTTTGTTCAAGGGACCGATAAATTTATAATGAAGCTTTAAAACGTCTAAAGCTTCGCGCAGTTCTTTATTCATAAGGTGATTTTGTTAAAGAGGCGGTCTAATTACCTTTTAACTCTGAAAAAATTTATATTGCTGATCAGTGTCGTTAAGTTAAGGCTATATTGCGCAAAAAATGGCAAAACAGCATATCTGAATTATGCTTATGAACGTTTTCCCTGTCATTGAGAGCGCAGCGAAGAATCTTTCAAATATGTTCTGCATGTTTTCGCTATGTCGGTTTTGTTTTGCACTTCGCTCCGCGCTCGCCGTAGCCGGAGCTTGGACGCTCGCTTCAGAGCAAAACAAAACCTGTGTATAACATG
>JAFTAM010000156.1 GCA_017458675.1 bacterium | reverse complement strand
TTTTTAATTTACTGAACAGATAGGTTATATAACAGCTGACCGTTTCATAATTGAGCTCTGTCCGGCCGCCGCATATCAATACTCTGAATTTGTTTTGCACGGTTATTGTATCGGACTCCATGTCTGAAATAAAATCGGTGAATTAAGCCGCAGTTCGGCTTAACGTCAAATTTACGGACAAATCCCGGGCCAGGCTTTAAACGAACGGCAGGTTTACAACGCTTAATCGGCGGAGAGTCGGGACGGGATTGACAAAGCCGCCGAAAATGCATATACGGATTGCTGCGCCTGTCTTGGAAACAGGCTCCCCGTTAATGACAAAGAAAAGCGTTTATGCTATACTTCTGCTGCAAATTCAGCCACAGAGCAGCGGCTCCGGGCTGAGGGACGGTCCGGGAAGGACCTGACCGAGCTCCGGATGAGCTGCTTTGCCTACATAAGACATAAAGATGATAGAGCGGCTGCGAAGCTTTGTCAATATGCGGACTTAATTATTTATGGGAACGGAAAACGATCTTTTATACGGAAACGTGGGGAAGGCCATGCTGAGGCTGACGTTGCCCATAGCCAGCGGCATGCTGATAAACACGTTTTTCAACATAGTCGACGCCATGTGGGTAGGCAATGAGTCCGTACTGTCTTTTGCCGCCGTCAATCTGTCCAGTTTCAGCATCTGGATCGTTTTAGCTTTATCCGGCATCGTTTCTACCGGCGCCGATTCGCTGATCGCCAATAAGCTGGGGGAGGCCTCGCATAATCCCGAGGCTGCCGAAGACGCCGTCAAAATTGCCCAATGGAGTCTGGTTCTAGCCGTAATTCTGGGCTTCATCGAGGCGGCGGTTATTATAGTCTGGGGCCGTGAGCTGCTGAATCTGACCGCCGGCTATGAAGATAATATGCAGGCTGTCGTTGATATGGGCTATTCCTATCTGGGCATGATGGCTCTGGGCTTTCCCATAGTTTGCATCAATGAATGTTTTTCCGCCATTTTCAGAGCCTACGGCGATACGTCCACGCCTTTGAAAGTAATGGCGCTGGGTTTTGTCATCAATATTCTGCTCGATCCTTTTTTAATTTACGGTCATTTCGGATTGCCGCGCATGGGCGCTTTCGGAGCGGCCTTAGCTTCCGTTATCTCCTTTCTGATAGCCTGCATGGCCTTTCTGAGCTTAATCACCAAAAGAGACGGGAAGCTTCTGTTTACTCTGCCCAGTACGCGGCCGCACAATTTCAACTTCGGCTATCTGAAGAAAATTATCGCTATCGGCTCTCCCACGGCCCTGGGATCGATGGTCTTCAGTTTTATGTATATGTCTATAGCGCCGGTTATCAGCAGCTTCGGTTCCGAGGCCATGGCCTCCCTGGGAGTGGGCCATAAGATGGAGAGCTTCAATTATACGATCTGCGCCGGCATCTCCATAGCCTGCATAACCATGGTAGGACAAAATCTGGGAGCGGGCTTCCTGAAAAGAGCCAAGGAGTCGGCCTGGATAGCTCTGAAGTGGTCTTTGTATATAAATATTGCTGTTACGGCGGCATTTTTAGCAATTCCGGAAATCTTCGTATCCTGGTTCGGCAGCGATCCTTTGATGTATGAATATGCGGTAAGCTATCTGAAAATTATCGCTCTCTCGCAGATTGCGGCGGGCGTCAGCGATATCTGCGAGGGGATCTTTGCCGGCGGCGGCAATACCGTCGTTCCCATGTACATAAGCATTCCGACTTCGCTGCTGAGAATCCCGGTCTGCTATATTCTGGTGTACGTTTATCACTGCGGTCTGGCTTCGGTCTGGTGGACCTTTACAGCTCTAAGTTTGTTGAGGGGCGCTCTGGTTTATGTTATGTTTGTTCAGAATAAGTGGATCAAAAAGGACCTGGCGGAGAGAACGGAGCCTGCGGCGGCAATAGCATAGATTCTTCGCTGTCGCTCAGAATGAAAGGATATTTGTCATCCTGGGCCCCCGGCGAAGGATCTGTAATGCAAAATGGTATAAAAAACGGCTCGGTTCCGGGAGGGAGCGCAATCCGGGAAGGGAGCCGGCGGTAAAGTTTTTATTCAGCGCTGTCAGACGCTTTCGTTATAAAAAGTGGCGTAGTTATCTGAATACTTTTTGCTTAGATATACGCAGTTATCGGCATTTTTATAGAGCTCCTCAAAGGGATATACGTCCTCGTCGGAGTAAAATGCGGCTCCAACGCTTATGGTAATTTTCCGAGCTCCCAGTTCGGGAATTTTTATGCCGTCGATGCGTTCAAAAAGTCTGTTTATCAGGACGCTGGCGTTGGATTTATCGTAGATGCCCTGGGCATAGGCGGCAAATTCGTCGCCTCCCAGCCGGAATAGAACGTCGTTGTTTCTGAAAGCCTGCTTCATGCTTTTAGCAATGGCGATCAGCACCTGATCGCCGGCAAAATGTCCGAAGTTATCGTTTATGCTCTTAAATTTGTCGGCGTCGAGCATCATAAACATGCCGCCGATTCCGCTGTTGATGAGGTTTCTGATTTTATGCTCGCCGCTTATGCGGTTGTTTACGCCAGTCATCTGGTCCAACTCGGACAGGCGTATGAGCTTGTCCTGTTTCCTTTTGGCTTCGTTAATCTGCTTTACCAGCCAAATTATGTGAGATACTCTGCCGTCAGGGGTGCGTTCGGAAACGGTAAGCCTGCATCTGTACCACAAATTCTCGTAATTGAGAACGTCGACAGCTTCAGTATCGGTTTTGGCAAAGCGCTTATCAAAGGTGCTGAAGTCGATAAAATTTTTGAGTGTTTTTAAGGATTCGGGATGCGTTTTTCTTGTTATGGCTTCTAAAAACATCTCCTGGGCGTTGGCGAAGCATTCGGTATGCTTCAGGGCGTCGGTGCTGCAGGTCTGTATTTTGCTGAAGGTGTTGTTAATAACGTCAATATCCTTGGCAGATACGTATATGCTGGCAACGGCGGCAAGCTGTTTATATGTTTTTGCATTTTCGTTTAAATACATAGGACGGAACATATTTTATATGTGATATAAAACACCTATTGAAATAATCTGTTTTTAAAAGGGACGGCGCCGCAGTTTATTAACTAGTGCTTATTTGATTCACTTGCCTGTGCATTACTGATTCCTTTTTAAGCTGCAGCCGCTGACGGTACGGTCAGTTCCGCGCCGATTCAGTTGGCGTTTTAATTATTATACTTTCAGGCGAAGCCGCCGATTATGTCAAATTTTCATAAAATGCCGAAATATGCGGGAATTAAGAGATTATTTGAGAATTGTATTCTTTTACTGCTTGTTCAAAAACTGATAGGAGGATAAAATGGCAGACAATTTAAAGGTTTTGATTCTTAACGGCAGCCCCCATGTTAAAGGCAATGTCTCCGTGGCTATTGAGGAACTGCAGGCCGTTTTTGCCAAAGAGGGCATAGAGGCCGAGGTCGTTCAGGTGGGCAATAAAAATATCCGCGGCTGCATCGCCTGCGGAAGCTGCCATAAGAACGGCAAATGCGTATTTAATGATATAGTCAATGAGCTGGCGCCTAAGTTTGAAGCCGCCGACGGTCTGATCGTGGCCAGCCCGGTCTATTATGCTTCAGCCAACGCTACCCTGATTGCCTGCCTGGACCGCTTGTTCTTCAGCACTCCCTTCGACAAGACCATGAAAGTTGGCGCCAGCGTAGTCTGCTGCCGCCGCGGCGGAGCTTCGGCCACCTTTGACGAGCTCAATAAATACTTCACGATTGTCGGTATGCCTGTCGCCTCCAGCCAATACTGGAACAGCGTCCACGGTATGGAGCCGGGAGAGGCCGCTAAGGACGGCGAGGGAATGCAGACCATGCGCACTTTAGCCAAAAACATGGCCTTCCTGATGAAGAGCATCGCTTTAGGCAAAGAAAAGTACGGATTGCCTGAAAAAGAAGAGTGGATTCCAACTCATTTCATTCACTAAAATAAGCCTGAAAGAGATTTTGCCGCCGCTCAGAACAGGCCGACTTCGGCAGCTGTATCTGCCTTGCCGCAGCCAGAGCATTGCCGAAGGGCGGCGGCTTCCCGGAGATATGAGGCTGCAGGATTTTTCTGCTTATAGGCTTTCTCTTCTGATGTTGTTCCCTGATGTATTAGGAAATATTTAGTATGAAAATGAAGGTTAACCGAAATTTATCTTCGACATTCAGATATCTTGGCATAACAATGATCTTTCTGATAATTGTCAATACTACGCTTGGCGTTTTGCTGACAAGTTATGCCAGCAAAACCATAAGGAATTTGATAAATACCAGAATGCTGGATATTTCAAATACCGCCGCCGATATGCTTGACGGAGATATTCTCAGGAATCTTTCGCCGAAGGATAAGGGGACCCCGGAATATGAATCGGTGATGAAAACGCTTACATATTTTCAGAACAACATCGATCTGAAATATATCTACTGCATCAGGGATAAAGGCAATAAGGAGTTTGTGTTCGGATTGGATCCGACGGTCAAGGACCCCGGCGAGTTCGATTCGCCTATCGTATACACAGACGCGCTCTACAAGGCCAGCCAGGGCACGGCCAGCGTTGACGCCACTCCTTATAAAGACGCCTGGGGAGAGTTTTACAGCGCTTACAGTCCTGTTTTTGATTCCAAGGGCGAGGTGGCCTGTATAGTTGCGGTTGACTTCAGCAAGGAATGGTGCGAAGATCAAATTGCCGTTATGATCCGCACTACGGTTATTGTCAGCATAATGTCGCTCATTGTGGGCGGAGCGATAATCGTACTGCTTACGGCCCGAAATATTAAGCGCATACGTTTAATAAACGAACAGGTTAATGAGCTGGCGGACAGCTTCGGGGAGCTGAGGCGGGAGATAAAAAATATGACCTACGCAGACTCTTCGGCTGCTGCGAAACCTGACAAGAGTATACTTAATGAACAGGAAGATATTGATTCGCTTAAAAACAAGATTTCCGCTATTCAGAATGAGCTGCGCAGTCAGATCACCAAAATTCATGAACAAGTATATATTGACGATACGACAGGCGTTATGAACAAGGCCTGCTACATAAATATGAAAAAAAGAATTGAAGCTTCGATAGGAGGCGATAATTCTAATTTCTCAATTATAATTTGCGATATGAACGGTCTTAAGACCATTAACGATACCTTCGGACACGAGATAGGCGATATAGCGCTCAAGGATATCGCCAAAGTTTTAATTTCCGTTTACAAACAAAAAAATGTATTCCGTATAGGCGGAGATGAATTTATTGTCGTTTCTGAAGATATCTCGGAGGATGTCATAAAGGAAAGCTTTGAAAGTGTGAGTGAGAGTCTGTCTTCGATAAATTCCGATGAAAAGCCGTACCATGTCCCTCTCAGTATTTCTATGGGCTATGCCGTTTATCAGAAGGATGAAGATAATAGCTTCGCCGATGTTTTCCGCCGGGCCGACAAGATGATGTACAGCAACAAGTCCGCTTACTACATGCGCCGCGGCGATCGCCGGAGAAAGAACTGACGCGCAGAGCCTGCCGTTTTGGCCGGTTCCAATTTCATAAAGTTAAGGCAATAACTTGCTAAAAATGGCACAATAGCATTTCTGCATTAGGCTTGTAAATGTTTCCTCTGTCATTCTGAGCGGAGCGAAGAATCTGTCAAGCATGTTCTGCGTGTTTGCGTTATGTCGGTTTTCTTTATCGCTACCGCTCCGCGCTCGCTTACGCTCGAATCTCCGCGTACGCGTCAAAGAAAACCTTTATTAAGCACGTATGCTGTAAGCACGTTTTTGCTTAACTTACCG
>JAFTAM010000155.1 GCA_017458675.1 bacterium | reverse complement strand
CCTGTCAGGTCGGTTATCTGGGCCAGGAGGGGCAGCTCGACCATAGCCTGACCCTCTATCAGGAGATGGAAAAGGTCTTTGCCGGGGTCAGGGAGATCGAAAGCGAGATGCGCTCGCTGGAGGAGCAGATGGCCGCTCTGGACGGCGATCCTGCCCGCAGCGAGGAGCTGGAGATGATTATGCGGCGTTACGGACGCCTGCAGATTCGTCTGGAAAACAGAGAGCCTGAGCTTATTGACGCCAAAATCCGCACTATTCTGCACGGCTTCGGCTTCAGCGACGACGATCTGCACCGCCGAACCGGCGAATTCAGCGGCGGTTGGCAGATGCGCGGTTCTATGGCCAGAATGCTGCTGCGCGATCCCGATCTGCTGCTTCTGGACGAGCCTACCAACCATCTGGACATTCATGCCGCCGAATGGCTGGAGGATTATATTAAAAAATCCTCGGCCGCGGTAATTCTGGTCTCCCACGACCGCTACTTTCTGGATCGGACCGTCAGCCGCACTCTGGAGCTGCGCGGAGGCAAAATAGGCGAATACGCCGGCAATTACAGTTTTTATGCCGAGGAGCGGGAGAGAAGACGCGAACAGCAGCAGGCTGCCTACGACAATCAGCAGAAGAAGCTGAAGCAGGAAATGCGCTTTGTGGAGCGTTTCCGCTATAAGGCCTCCCTGGCCACTCGGGTGCAGAGCCGCATTAAAATGATCGAAAAGCGGGAGCTTATTGACGCCCCCGACGCCGACGAACGCTCTCTGAAGGCGGTTTTTTCCGCCTCGGCCGCCTCCGGCCAGGAGGTGCTGTCGGTTAAGAATCTCTGCAAGGCTTACGGTCAGCGTAAGGTTTTGGAGAATTTAAACCTGGAAATAAGGCGGGGCGAAAGGGTGGCTCTGGTGGGGCGCAACGGCGTGGGCAAATCTACTTTGCTGCGCCTGCTGGCCGGTCTGGAAGAGCCCGACGGCGGCCGGATTAAGGCCGGCTATAAGCTGGAACCTGTTTACTATGCCCAGCATCAGGCCGAAGCTCTGAACGTGAACCGCACAATTTTGGAGGAAGTCTATGCGGTCTGCGAGGACGGCGTCGATATTACCAGAATCCGCACCGTTCTGGGCTGTCTGCTCTTTGAAGGCGACGACGTCAACAAGGAAATTTCCGTCCTGAGCGGAGGCGAAAAGAGCCGGGTGGCTTTAGCCAGATGCATACTCAGTCCCTCCAATCTGCTGCTTTTGGACGAACCCACCAATCACTTGGACATTGAGTCGCGTCAGGCTTTGCTCGACGCTCTGCAGGATTATCCGGGCACGGTTCTGATAGTCACTCACGACCGTTTCTTCATCAACGGTCTGGCTACGGCGGTGGTGGAGATAAGAGACGGCAGGACCTATCGCTATATCGGCAATTATGACGATTACGCCAGGGACAGGGCTAAAGAACTGAAGGCCGCGGAAAATGCCAAAGCAGCAGCCGCCGGCATGACCAAAACCCAGCGGGAGAAAAACCGTCGGGCCGTGCGCGAGGCTTACAATCAGAGCAAAGCTGATGGAGTCGCCGCTTCCGCCGGAAAGTTTAAGTGGAAGCTCGAGGCTCTGGAAAAGCGCATCTGCACTCTGGAGGAGGAACTGAAGGCGCTGGGCGGGCAGCTCGCCGATCCGAAGATCTACGCCGATCATGTCAGGGCACGCCGGCTGCAGGATGAATATAATCAGAAGCAGGCGGAAAACGAGGAGCTGCTCAAAATTTGGGAGGAAATGGCCTGACGGCGCAGGCAGGCTTTTTCAGCGGAGAGATAATGTTGGCTGATTTGAAAAAATATTGGGGGCGCGCAATTGCAGCGGCGATTTTGCTGTTGGTACTGTCGGCTCTGCTGTATACCGGCAGCAGATATTTAAAACGAAACGCTCCCCCGGAACACGGTACGGCCGCGCCAACGCAGAACGACGCCGGCCGCGGCGGTTCGGCTGATAACGGTACGGCTTCGCCGGCTGGCGAATCCGGCGGGCGCGAGTCTGCGCCGAATCGGGAAGCGCCCAAGGGGCGGGGAGAGTTTTCTCCCGATGATATCAAGCGCGCTTCTCAGCTGCCTCCTTTGCCTCCTATTCCGAAGGAGCCGGGAGAAGCCGATTTAATCAAGCCTGTGCGCGGCTATATCGGCCTTCTGGACAAGTTATCCGGAAACAGAATCAGCGGAGGCGAAGCTGCGGAGCTGGCGGCCGGTCTGAAAGAACTGAGGAGTGCGCTGCTCGGCGGCGCCGATCCGGCCAGGCTTTACATGTATAAATATCCTGCGCTCAGTATGGCGCAGCTTCTTTTTGCGAACGGCTTTGCGGACAAGCTCCTTGATAAAGACGAGTACGCCTTCTTTTATGACGGGCGGGAAAATTGGCATGTCGGAGCTCTGGAAAGAAAATGGTCGGTATCCGGCTTTGAAAAGGGCGTTTATAAGGTCTATTTTGATCCGGCATTCAACACTCCGGCGCAGATCGGACGGGCTTGCCGGGCCCTTCTGAGCATCAGAGAGAGCAATGCGGCGGAAATGCTTAAAATTCATCGCGAGTACGGCATAAAAAGCGGACTGTCGATTTTTCCTTTAGAACCTTTTCGTCAGCTTTACACGTATTCTGATTACGAGGGCGGACTGCGGCAGATGGAATCTCTCAGCAGGATCTGTCCTGAGGGGACCTTCGCCAAACCGCTCAAATGGCTGGAAATAGGCTATGGTACCGGAAAAATATTCGGACCTCTGTCCGAAGTCTTAGCTGAAGGCAGCGTCATTTACGGTACGGATCTCGACGGTTTCTGCAAGGATTATGCCCGCAGGGTTATGGAAAGCGGCGTTTCGGACTGGACGGGCAAAATTGAGCTCAGGGACGGTGAGATCGAATCCTGCTGCATGCCGGAAAATTCTGTGGATATCGTTCACGGCGGCCACATACATTTGGGCGAGAATTATCAGAAGAAAGATTGGAATATTGACGTCAATATGCTGACCTCGATAAAAAAGGCCCTTAAGCCCGGCGGACTGCTGCTCATTGACGACGGCGGCGTTCCTGATTTGGCGACGCTTCGCAAGGTTATGAGCATTTTCGGCTTTGAAGAAATTAAGGTATATACCGAGCCGCATACCGACCCCGAACATCCTATTTTTATGGCCTCTTATCGAAATAAAAAATGAAGGGGCAGGCCGGCGCTGTCGGTAAGTTAAGCAAAAACAGGCTTTAAGCAGACACGTTTAATAAATGTTTTCTTTGACGCGTACGCGGAGATTCGGGCACAGCTTCGCGCGGAGCGGCAGCGGCAAAGAAAACCGGCATAACGAAAACAAGTAAAACATGCTTGACAGATTCTTCGCTGCGCTCAGAATGGCAAGGGAAGAGTTGCAAGCATTAGTAAAACAAGCTAATGTACCTTATTTAGCAATATTTTTCCTTAACTATATGACTTTGGGCAGGCCGGAGCTGAGAAGACGAAGCGTATTGTCCTGCGGGGCTGACAGGCCGAAGATGGTTGGACCTTGGCTTTCCTGCGGCGCTATTATCTGCTTTTAATGAGCTTTTAATTAGGCAGGGAAATATCTCCGCAAGTTAGAAATCTTAGGGATGTTATGTGTTTCTTGCGGTAAGCTGACCAAAGACAGCGGTAATTGTGAATTCTGCGGAGCGCCCTTGCCTAAGGCTGCGCCCCCGCCCTATCAGAACGGACCTATTGTCGACATTTTTAAAATGGCGGCGGACTGGAACAGCGGAGCTCTTGACAGAGCCTCGATCGATAGCGTAATTGCCAAGCGCAGGGCTTTATATGAGTCGGTGCTGAACGATATTGACAAAATGACGCTTCCGGAGGAGGTTCGGGCTGAAGCGGCCGAAGAAATTAATATCGGCCGTTTGGGAGTTAACGGACTTATTCACGCTTTGGACTGTTTTGAACAGTATTTGGACAGCGGCAGCAGCGACAGCTTTGAACAAGCGGCGGCTTTGGCTAAAAGCGCCGCCGATATGGTGAATAAAGCGGCGCGTTTAAATTGGGATTCTTTTCAGACCTTAAAATCTTCGGCTGAAGAGATTTTGGCTTTAACCTCGCAGGGCGTATAAATCGGCATTGCGGGTGCAGATATCTGCCGGCAGGCCGGAAATTCTGCGAATGTCAGGCAAAATTTGGATAACATTTATCCTGCGGAGCAAGATAGATTTATTTTTTTTTGCTGTAAATCGAATATAAAGAGTTTAAGTAAACAGAAAATACTCTGAAGCTGCAGGCCTTGGCCGGGGGCTTCGGAGCGGAAAGGTTAAATAGTTACATGACTTGTGATTGTCAGAGTTGGCGTGAAAAACTGACCAACAAAAAAGCTACCTATAAGTTTGAAGAGGGCAACGCGCAGATGCGCGGCCTTCTGGGCGGAAAAGGCGCCAATTTGGCGGAAATGACCGGCATGGGCATCCCCGTGCCTCCCGGATTTACCATTACGACCGAAGTCTGCAATATGTATTATGAGCTGGGCAAAATTATGCCCCCCGGTCTGGAAGAAGAGATCGGAGAGCAGATGGCCGTTCTGTCTAAGAAGATGGGCAAAGGCTTCGGCGACCCCAAGAATCCTCTCCTGGTTTCCGTCCGTTCCGGCGCTAAGTTCTCGATGCCCGGCATGATGGACACCATCCTCAACCTGGGTCTCAACGACGAGACCGTTGAGGGCCTGGCCGCTCTTTCCAACAATCCCCGTTTCGCTTACGACGCTTACCGCCGTTTCATCATGATGTTCTCCGACGTGGTTATGGACCTGCCCAAGTCGGAATTTGAAAAGATTCTGCGCGCCAAAAAAGAGGCCGAGGGCGTCAAAGAGGACTCCAAGCTTTCCGCTGAGGCTCTCAAGGACGTCGTCGTAAAATATAAGGCCTTCTTCAAAGAGGAGAAGGGCTTCGAATTCCCCCAGGACGTCCGCAAACAGCTGAGCGAGGCCGTTCTGGCCGTATTCCGCTCCTGGATGAACGAGCGCGCCATCATTTACCGCAACCATGAGAAAATTCCTCACAATTTAGGTACGGCCGTAAACGTGCAGTCCATGTGCTTCGGCAATATGGGCGAGACCTCCGGCACCGGCGTGGCTTTCTCCCGCGACTACAACGTAGGTACCAAGGGCCTGGTGGGCGACTTCCTTCTGAACGCCCAGGGCGAGGACGTAGTGGCCGGTATCCGCAAGGTCGCCACTATCGACGAGCTCAACAACATTATGCCCGAGTGCTACAAGCAGCTCAACGAGATCGCCGACAATCTGGAGCATCACTACAACGACCTCCAGGATATGGAATTCACCATTGAAAACGGCCGCCTCTTCATGCTGCAGACCCGCAACGGCAAGAGAACTGCCGCCGCCGCCGTCAAGATCGCCGTCGATATGGTCCATGAGGGCCTGATCGATAAAGAAGAAGCGGTCATGCGCGTAGCTCCCGAGCAGCTCGACCGTCTGCTTCACCCCTTCATTCCCGACAAAGTCAAGAAACAGGCTCAGGCCGACGGCAGCATGCTGGCCAAAGGCACCGCCGCTTCTCCCGGCGCCGCCTGCGGACGCGTGGTCTTCGACAAGAACGAAGCCGTTCGCTTGAGCGCCGAAGTGCCCGTCATTCTGGTCCGCATCGACACGACTCCCGAAGACGCCGCCGGTATGCTGGTGGCTAAGGGCATCCTGACCTCCACCGGAGGTCCTTCCTCTCACGCCGCTCTGGTCGCCCGCGGCTGGGGCATCCCCTGCGTGGTAGGCTGCGAAGCTCTGCACATCGATATTGAAAACAAGACCATCAGCGTCAACGGCAAGACCGTCAAGGACGGCGACTATCTGACTATCGACGGAACCACCGGCGAAGTTATGTTCGGCGAACTGCCTCTCGAGGAGCCCAAGGATCTGACTCCCGAAACCAAAGAGCTGCTGGGCTGGGCCGACGAGTTCAGACGCCTGAAGGTCTATACCAATGCCGACAATCCCAAGGACGCCGCCCGCGCCCGCAATTTCGGCGCTCAGGGCGTAGGCCTCTGCCGCACCGAGCATATGTTCATGGAAGTTGAGCGTCTGCCTTACGTTCAGGAGATGATCCTGATCGCCGGCAAGGCCGAATCCGGCCACAGACAGCGCGAGGCTCTGCTCCATGAGATCAGCGAAGCCTCCGGCCGCCAGAAGGAAAAGCTGGAAGCCAAACTGGCTGAGTTCGACGTCGAGCATATTCCCGCCTGGAACCGCTATCACGAACTTCTCCGCAAGCTTCTGGAGTTCCAGCGCGGCGACTTCTGCGGCATTCTGGAAGCCATGCAGGGCTGCTGGACGATTATCCGTCTGATCGACCCGCCTTTACACGAGTTCCTGCCTAAGCACGGTCCTCTCTTCGAAGACGTCGTCCGTCTGCGCACCCTCAAAGAGGTTGACGAAAAGGCTTACGAAAAGGCTTTGAGCGAAATCCGCGCCAAGCGCGGCCCCGAGGTCACCTATGAGAGCCTCTGCGAGCTGCTGGGCCGCGTTGAGAAGATGAGCGAGTGCAACCCCATGCTGGGTCTGCGCGTCTGCCGTCTGGGCATCGTCTTCCCCGAAATCGTCAAGATGCAGGTCCGCGGCATTATGGAAGCCGCCTGCGGCTTGATCAAGGAAGGCGTCGACGCTAAACCCGAGATCATGATCCCCGGCGTAGGAACCGTCGAAGAGATGCGCTGGAACCGCCAGGTCGTCGAAGAGATCGCCGAAAAGGTCATGGCCGAAACCGGCATTACCGTCAAGTACAAGGTCGGTACCATGGTCGAGATCCCCAGAGCCGCTCTGACCGCCGGCGACATCGCCACCGAGGCCGAGTTCTTCAGCTTCGGCACCAACGACCTCTCGCAGACCACCTTCGGCTACTCCCGCGACGACGCAGCCAAGACCTTTGTGCCGGTCTATCTGGATAAGCACATCCTCAAGGCCGATCCCTTCCAGGTTCTGGATCAGGTCGGCGTAGGCCGCTTAATGAAGATGGCCGTCAAGGAAGGCCGGGCCACCCGCGGCGCCGATATGGAAATCGGCATCTGCGGCGAGCACGGCGGCGAACCCAGTTCGGTCGCTTTCTGCCATGAGATCGGTCTGACCTATGTCTCCTGCTCTCCTTACCGCGTGCCCATCGCCCGTCTGGCCGCCGCTCAGGCCGCTATCTGCGAAGGACGCAAGAAATAAAGGTCTGAAAGCCTCTGCCGGAAGATAGGGCAGGGCTGCAGCGTATTAAAATAGGGTCCGAACATTTTTTCGGTCCCTATTTTTTTTATGTCAAAAAGCTATGTTGAAGTATTGTCATGTATTCAGAGGGCGGCTGAGGCCGGATTTGTAGGGGAGGAGCCGCCCATATCGCCGGCATGCCTTCTGCCGGCTGTTGCTATATTATGCAGATTTATACAATTGGCATGGTATAAGGGCTTTATTGCTGACTCAAGCAGAATATAGGATAAGTTCAAAATAAAGCTGAATAAAATCTTGATATTAAAGCTAATTAAACTAAAACAAATCCTTATGTTTGTTCAGAAGCATCAATAAAAGAAGTTTTAACATAAAAAATTTATCTCCGTTAATATTCATTATAAATAATTCACTCTCAGTCTCTGTATACGGCTAAACATTGCAGACTATGTTTTTGCGGTGTGTAGTCTATATTATTTTCTGCAGAAAGTCAATATATTATATGGCAATTGCCTTTTGTGGCTCTATTATATATGCATATACAATATAAATAGCAATGGTTTCCGCGTTTCTCTAATATTTTAAAATGGCCGAAAACAACGGAACGGAGGGCCTTCTGCAAAACTCAAGTTAATGACTCGAATAAATAAATGATGTAAGTACAATAATATAAATTTAAACAGTAAGTGCACAGGATGAGATTTTAACAGGCAAATCTTCTGTATTTTTTTGCATAGTCAGAACTTGCTCTGAAAAGTACAGCGATTTTAAGCTCTCATTGGGAGCGCAGCGAAGAATCTTTTAAATATGTTCTGCATGTTTTCGCTATGCCGGTTTTCTTTGTCGCTGCCGCTCCGCGCTCGCTTACGCTCGAATCTCCGCGTACGCGTCAAAGAAAACCTTTATTAAGAATGTATGCTAAAAGCTTGTTTTTGCTCAGCTTACCGATAGTGCTGTTTCATAAATCGGCGCCTGTCGGTTCGCTTTATTCAGCGAATATTACAGGTCTAAGGTCTCCTGTCCGGGGCCGCTGTCGTCGGTTTCCTCTGCAGGAGGCTCGGCTGCGTTTTCGGTACGGAGGCTTCGAAGTTCCAGTCTGCCGCTGAGCCGCTCTATTTTTTCGTTCAGAGAGTCGAGGCTGTTCTGAAGCGCTGTCAGCCGCTTTTTAGGCGCGGCTTCACTTTTGAGCGCTTCGAAATCGGCTTGCGCATTTTTTACAGTTTCTTTTAATTCTGGCAGGTTTTCGGCGCGCAAGTCTGCCAAAAGCTTCCGACGGGCGTCTCTGTTTTTCTCCGCTCGCCGCATAATTGCGATTATCTGCTGGAACGGCTTATAATCTTCTTCATTTAATTTCAGGAGCCGCGGCCATTTCAGCAGCTCGTCGGGAGATATGCCCAGGGCTGCGTAGCATTTAGCTATGACTTTCAGGTCGGCAGATCGGATATTAGCGGCGAAAATCGCGCAAAGCTGGCGCTGGATATCGGTTAGATCTTTGTAAGGGATTTTCAGCTGATCGCGGCAGAGAGCGGCGGCCATAGCGATCTGCTCGGCCCGGCGGGAGTTGAGTCGGTAGCTTTTTTTGAGCTTATCGAAAAGCTTGGGCGTGAGAGCGCGCCGACCTGAGCCCAAAGCCGACAGGAAGGAGGGAGTGACGCCCAGCTTTTCAGCCATTTGCTCCAGGCGTTCGTTATGTTCTGAGCGCAGTTTTTTTAAGAGCTTTCCTAAAATTGTAGCCGACATTCGGTTTCCTCCTTTTTCTTTTATTATAATAAGAAGCCGGATGAAATAGTCAATGGCCTCAGGCTGAAGCGATCTTTTGCGTAAAACGCTGCAATTGTTTTTTTGAGGTTGCGCAGCTTCAATGTCGTTAAGTTAAGCTGTAATTTGCTGAAAACAGCACAATAGCTTGTCTGCATATGCTTGAGAATGTTTCCGCTGTCGCTGAAAGCGCGGCGAAGAATCTGTCAAGCATTTTTAACTTGTTTTCGTTATGCCGGTTTTCTCTGTCGCTGCCGCTCCGCCCGAAGCTGCGCTCGAATCTCCGCGTACGCGTCAAAGAAAACCTTTATTCAGCGTGTCTGCAAAAAGCTTGTTTTTCTTTAACTTACCGACAGCGTTTGCCGTGCCGGTTTTGTTTTGCGCTGCTCCTGCGCCTTTATGCGCCGGGAGGGCGGTTTTCGGGCAGGCAGATTTATATATAGACTCTTAAGGCCTCTTTCTGCAGATTATGCCGGCGGCGCAGACAGTATTATTTGTTTTTGAAATTATCATGCAGGCAGAAAAAGTCTTAAATAAAAGTATAAGCGGTTATGAAAATATTGAAGAGTATAGTATCCTTTTGGTGTAAACTAAGCTTAGTCCGGCGCATACTGATAGGTATGATTGTCGGTATCTTTCTGTCTATAGTTTATCCGGGGCATGAATGGATTGGAATTTTCGGCGGATTGTTTGTCAGCGCTTTAAAGGGCTTTGCGCCGGTGCTGGTGCTTTTGCTGGTCATTTCGTCTTTGGCTCTGCATAAGAAAAACGAGGACAGCAAGGTCGGCAGAGTCGTAGCCCTGTATCTCGTCAGCATGGTGCTTTCCGGATCATTGGCGGTTATAGTCAGCTTTATCTTCAAGCCGTCCGTAGTTTTCAACAGCCTGGCCGTGCATTCCACCCCTCCCGAAGGTCTCTCCGAGGTTGTTTACAATTTAATTCTCAGTTTTGTGAAAAACCCGGTTGTATCAGTCTCCGAAGGCAATTTTATCGGAATTCTGGCGGCGGCAATTTTATTCGGCATCGCTGTCAATAAAGCGACGGATACCACAAAGACCGTTTTCAAAGACATAGGCGACGCGATGTGCCAGGTTATCGCCTGGATCGTCAGTTTTGCTCCTTTAGGCGTCATGGGACTGGTTTATTCTTCGATAAATGCCGGCGGTTTCCAAAGCTTGAAGGTTTACGGCTATTTGGTTTTGGTTCTGGTCGGCACGATGGCGGCTTCCGCTTTAATTATCAATCCTCTGATAGTGTTTTGGCAGACCGGCAAAAATCCTTATCCTTTGGTGATGCGCTGTCTTAAGGACAGCGGTATTCCGGCCTTCTTTACCAGAAGCTCGGCGGCCAATATTCCTGTCAATATGGAGCTTTGCAAAAACTTAGGCCTCGATTCGGCAACCTATTCGGTATCTATACCTTTGGGCGCGACTATCAATATGAGCGGCGCTTCCATTACCATCACGGTCCTTACCCTGGCGGCGGTGCAGACGCTGGGAATCCAGGTATCCTGGGCGTCGGCTCTGCTGATGTGCATAGTAGCCACGCTGAGCGCCTGCGGAACTTCCGGCGTAGCGGGCGGTTCGCTTCTGCTGATCCCCTTGGCCTGCAGCATGTTCGGCATCCCCGCCGACGCGGCCATGCAGGTGGTGGGCGCCGGCTTTGTGATCAGCGTAATTCAGGACTCCTGCGAGACTGCGCTCAACTCTTCTTCGGACGTTCTCTTTACGGCGGCGGCCGAGTTGGGGGGGAAGGCGAGCGGGGCCGGCGGCGAGACGGCAAACGTCTCGGAAGAAAACGCCGCCGAACAGATAATTGGAGAGATTTCTGCAGCAACTTCGGCGGATTCACAGAATGGCAAAACTGATAAAGAATAAATTTTGTCTTTGGCAATTTAAAGGCTATGAGGCTGAGGGCTCGAACGGGGCGCGTTGAGTCCCGGGCGAAAATAAGGAGTTGTCGTATGAATGAATTCAGGAAGCATATTCTTTGCTGCTGTTTCTTGAGCATTGCCTTCTCCTGTTTCGCTTGCTCTCATACGGAAACGGCAAAAAATGCCGCTTCCGCCGGTTCGGGCGAAGTTAAAGTTCAGAGGAGCCAAAAGGCTTCGGTCAAGGATCCCAGCCTGTATGCCGGTCAGGGCAGCGAATACCGTAAAAATGCGGATAAATTCGCTCAAAAATCTTCGAACTCAGACGCCGCCGAAATAAAGCTTCCGCAGTCTCAAAAGGAAGGCGCTCCGGTTACTGGCGCTTCTGCGCCTGTTAAAGAAAAGGCGCAGGCGGATAAACAGAATTTAAATTTACCGTCTGTCGCTCAGGGGCAGACTTCTGCAGGCGCTCAGGCAGAGAAGCAGAGCTCGCCGGCCGGCGGCGGAGCCGCTGACAGACGGAAGGCGTTAGCTGAAGACGGAAGGCCGGCATCCGGCGGCTCGGAGGGCGCCGTCGCGGCCGTGGGGGAGAGAAGCGCCGTCTCCGCTGCAGCGCCTCCGGCTGCGTCTTCAGCTGTTAAAAAGAATAAGGCGGATACTAAGAATATGCAGAGGAAAGCTGTTATTCAGGCGGAGCAGAGAGACGATTTGAAGATCAACTCCGACGCTTTGCCGGTCAAAGTTGAAGTTAAGAATAGTGAAGACTGGAACAGCCAGCGCAATCTGCTCTCACAGTCAGGCGCCGAGCTTTTTATTCAGGCGGTGGAACTGAGCGAGAGAGGCAAAAGCGCCGAAGCTGCCAAGCTGTATAAGCAGGCTGCCGATATGGGACTGGCAGAAGCTCAGTACGAATATTCGGTCTGTCTTCTCAACGGCGTCGGCGTGCCCGTATCGGCGCCGGAATCTTTCAAATATCTCAAAATGGCGGCTGAGCAAGGCTACGACAAGGCCCAGACCAATTTAGGCATTTACTACCGCAAGGGCTATGGGGTCGGCGCCGACAGTCAGAAGGCCGCCCATTGGTTTGAACTGGCAGCCCGGCAGGGGGATTTAAAGGCTTCGCTGCTTTTGGCCAGTTTATATGAAAAGGGCCAGGGAGTCAGGCAGGATTACGCCAAAGCACTCCATTATTATTTGATCTGCGCCAACGGCGGCAATGCGGCGGCCTGCAATACCGTGGGCTCCTATTACCAGCGCGGTATGGGAGTGGCCCGAGACCCGGCCAAGGCCGCGGAGTTTTACAAAATCGCCGCCGACGCCGGTTATGCGGGCTCTCAGTTCAATATCGGACAGTGCTATTACAAGGGCGAGGGAGTACCTCAGGACAGAGCTATGGCGGTCAAATATTACACTATGGCCGCCAAAGCCGGGATAAATCTGGCTCAGCTCACTCTGGCCAACTGTTATATGGCCGGCGATGGGGTTAAGGCAGATGTGGAGAAGGGAGTTTATTGGCTCTCGGAGGCCGCCAACCACGGCTCGGAAGTAGCGGCCTTTAAGCTGGCTTTAATTTACCGAGGCGGCAGCGGCTCCGTTAAACCCGATACTAAGGAATCCATGCGCTGGCTGGAAAAGGCCGCTCAGGTAAAATATCCGCCGGCTCTCTATGCCTTGGGGCTCTGCTGGCGCGACGGCGACGGCGTGGAAATTGACCACAGCAAGGCCAAGGTCTATTTCCAGGAGGCCGCCCTTTTGGGAATGCCTGAAGCGGAGCGCGAAATTCAGGCTATGGATCAGAAGACCGGATACGCTTCAGAAGGCAAAAACGGCAAATGACGTCTTTTAAGATGGCATAGCAAACAGAGTTCAGCTCCTTTTAATCGCAGGATTGCAAAGGAGCTGTTTTTATATTCTGTATTTGAACCTGTCAAGCCGGGCGCCGTCCTGCAATAAGCCCGTTTCTCAGACCGGGCGGCTTTGTCAGCGGCATTTTGCGTATGGATATTTTCAGTATTGGTGAATCCGTATTTGCGTTGTATAATCTATTTAATTCTGCCAGATTTCAGAAAAATTCAGTGGGGTCAGATTTTATGAGCTTTGTCCATCTGCATGTTCATACCGAATACAGCTTGCTCGACGGCGCCAACCGCATCAAGGATTTGGTAAAAAGGGCCAAGGAACTGGGAATGCCGGCTCTGGCCATAACCGACCACGGCGTCATGGGCGGCTGCGTGAAGTTTTACGAGGCCTGCAGGGACGCGGGGATCAAACCTCTGATCGGCTGCGAGGTATATGTGGCGCCTCGAAGCCGCTTCGACAAGGAGAGCGGCATAGACGGACGCCCCTTCCATCTGACCTTGATCGCCAAGGATCGCACCGGGTATTCCAATTTGTGCCGGATGGTATCTGAAGCTTATCTGAACGGTTTCTATTATAAGCCGCGCATCGATCATGAACTGCTGAAAAAGCACAGCGAAGGGCTGATAGCTCTGAGCGGCTGTCTGCGCGGCGAGGTCAACGACGCCCTTTTGGAAGATAATTACGAGCTGGCTTCCCGGCGTCTGGCCTTTATGAAGGAATGCTTCGGCCCGGACGATCTTTTTGTAGAGCTGATGAATCACGGTCTTCCCGAGCAGGAGAAGACAAACCCTCTGCTCATCAAGTTGGCCTCCGAGTACGGTCTGAGAACCGTAGCCACCAACGACGTCCACTATTTAAAGCGCGAAGACAGCTATGTGCAGGATATTCTGCTGTGCGTCGGCACCCGCAAGCTCCTGGAGGATAAGGACCGCATGCACATGGAGCGCGACGAGTTTTATCTCAAGAGCCGGGAAGAGATGCTGGAGGCTTTTGAGTTCTGTCCCGAGGCGGTCGACAATACGCTGCTGGTCGCCGAGCGCTGCAATTTTGAGATGGACTTTAAGACCGTATATCTGCCGAAGTTCCCCGGCGTTCCCGAGGGCATGACCAGCGCCGATTATCTGAAGCAGCTGGTGGAGGAGGGCAAGGTAAAGCGCTTCGGCAAAAAGGTGCTGGACAAGGTCTATGAAGACCGTCTGGTTACGGAACTGGACGTCATTATAGGCAAGGGTTTTCCCGATTACTTCCTGCTGGTCTGGGACTTCATCAACTGGTCGTCCGAGCACGGCATTCCCGTAGGACCGGGACGCGGTTCGGCGGCCGGTTCTCTGGTCGCTTACCTCATAGGCATCACTCAGCTCGATCCTCTCCCTCACGATCTCCTCTTTGAACGCTTCCTGAACCCGGAGCGCACCGAGCTGCCCGATATAGATACCGACTTCTGCGTAGATCGCCGCGGCGAGGTCATTCAGTACTGCCGCGAGCGCTACGGCAACGATCGGGTGGCTCAGATCGCCACTTACGGACGCATGAAGGCCAAAAACGCCATCCGCGACGTGGGGCGCGTCAAAGGCGTGCCTCTGCCGGAGGTGGATAAGCTGTGCAAGGCGGTCCCCAACGATTTGAAGGTAACTTTGAAGTCGTCATTGGAGAGCCCGGAGTTCCGCAAGCTGTATGAGAGCAGCTCCATCGACAGAGACCTGGTGGACGACGCCATGCGCTGCGAGGGTCTGACCAGGAATACCGGCATTCATGCGGCCGGCGTCATAATTTCCAGCCGTCCTCTGGGAGAGCTGGTGCCTCTGCAGCGCAGCGGAGACGACATCTTCGTTCAGTACGATATGAACGACGCCGCTCACGTCGGCATGGTGAAGATGGACTTCCTGGGACTGCGCAATCTCACTATTATCAAGAATTGCCTCGATATTATCGAATATTCCAGAGGAATAAAGGTAGACCTCAAGAGAGATATCCGCTATGACGATCCCAAGGTTTACGAGCTCCTGGGCAATGCCGACACCAACGGCGTCTTTCAGCTCGAATCCGACGGCATGAAGAGGTATCTGAAGCAGCTCAAGCCCGATCGCTTCAGCGATATCGTCGCCTTTCTGGCTCTTTACCGTCCCGGCCCCATCGGCGCGGGCGTGGTTGACGATTTTATCAATAAACGCCACGGCCGCGGCGGAGGCGTCGTCTATCCCCATAAAATTCTGGAGCCTATCCTGGAGGATACTTACGGCTTCTTCCTCTATCAGGAGCAGGTGATGCTCACCGCCACCACGATGGCCGGCTTCAGCATGGCTATGGCCGATAAGCTGCGCAAGGCTATGGGCAAGAAGAAGATTGACGTAATGAACGAGTACTGCGGCAAATTTATTGACGGCGCGATGGAGCGCGGCGTAGAGAAAGAGACGGCCGTCAGCATCTTTGAGACCATGAAAAAGTTTGCCGAATACGGTTTCAATAAATCCCACTCGGCAGCTTACGCTCTGGTTACATTTCAGACCGCCTGGCTTAAGACTTATTATCGGGCCGAATATATGGCCGCTCTGATGACCAGCGTCATGAACGATATTAAGCGAGTCTCCTTCTTTATCGACGAGTGCCGCAAGGCGGGGCTGAGGGTGCTGGGACCCGACGTCAACGCTTCTCTTTCAGTCTTTGCCGTGGATAACGGCGATATCCGCTTCGGTCTGGCCGCAGTGCGCGGAATCAGCAAGGATACTATCGAAAGTCTGATTGAGGAGCGCCGCGCCAACGGAAAATTCAAGAGCCTGACGGATTTATGCCGCCGCCTTGACGCTAAAATTATGAAAAAGAACGTCCTGGAGGGACTGATAAAGTCGGGAGCTCTGGATGAATTTAAGATAAACAGGGCGACGCTGTTGGCCAATCTGGACAATATTCTCGCTTATGCTAAGCAGTGCCGTCAGGAATCCGACGACGCTCAGGAAAATCTTTTCAACTTCGGAGACGGCGGCAGCGCCATGGACGACGATATCTCCTGCTTAATCAAGGTTTATGAGGATGAGTTTGAGAGACGCATCCTGTTGGAATTTGAAAAGCATATGCTGGGCATCTACCTGTCCGGCTCTCCGCTGGAAGAGTACAGAGACGTCCTGAAAAAGCAGAAATGCCTGGAACTTAAAGAGCTGAGCGCTTTTGTCGGCAGACAGGTTACGGCGGGAGGACTGGTCAGCTCCTGTCGGGAGATGACGACGAAAAAGCGCAAGGAAAAAATAGCTTTTATTACTCTGGAGGACTTTACGGGAAGCGTTGAATTTACGCTCAATCCCGAAATGTTTGCCGAAAATATCGAGAACTGCGCCGAAGGAAAGGTCGTTATCGTTACGGGAACGGTAGAAGAGGATACGGGATTCGGCGCGGCCGCTCCCATGCAGTACGGCGAGGACGACGAGGAGGCGGACGGCGGCCTTGAAGCCGAAGCTGAGCCGGAGGATAAAAAATACCGTCTGAGAATCAGCGGCCGCCCGATAAACGCCGATCATGTGCTGGCCATGGATAACGCCCATATAGCCAGCAAGAGCTTCTCCGGCTCTATTATGCGCAGCTTCTCCGGCCTCCATGTTCGCTTTGAAGCTAAAAATTACGTCTTGGCGGAAAAGTTCAAGGGGATACTCAGTAAGTATCCGGGGACTAAGAGAGTTTATGTCCATATTGCAGGGCCTAAAGTCAGTTCGGTTATAGAGTTGGACCGCGCTTACGGAATCAGCGACTGCGGAGAGCTGCGCTCGGAACTTAACGCTCTGCTGACGCCTAAATGGGATATGGAAACGGATTAAACAGACTTCGTCCGCTGTGCAGGAGCTGCTCCGCGGCCTCAGGGAGGCGTTCTGCACATTCGGACCGTATCTGCTTCCGCATTTGAGCGGTCGCCGCAGACTCGGCTCCGGGCAGGAATTAAATTCTCCGTTCTGAATTTTATTAAGTTGTTCTCAAGGCTGCCGGAGACTTTCCCTTCCTTTTCCGCAGCGGCAATATTTTGGCAAAAGGTGCATTCTGTCATGGACCCGATGATTTTTATGAATATGCAGAACCAGCGCATGTTGGAAAATACTCAGCGTTCCAGCGACGGTCTGCGCACCAATATGCTGCGTGAGAAAAAGGAAAAATCTCATGTGCGCAAGGGACACCATGTCAGCGACACCGCCGATTTGAGCGGCGATTTCGGCGAAGATATGATGGGCGGCATGGATATGGACGATCTCCTCGGCGGCGGCGGAGGCGGGGGAGCGGCTATGTTCCGCAAGATGTGGGAGGACGATATCGAGGCCGAGGAGGCCAAATTAAAATCGTTAAACGCCGATACGCTCTTTGACGACGGCCAGGGTTCCAGACTTATTCCGACCGATCAGCATGTGAGCCAAGATCCTGATTTTTCGGCATTAGCCTTTCCTGAACCTGAACCGGAGCCTGAACCTGAGCCGGAGGAGACCGAAGCGGAAGCCCGTGAGGAGCTTGCCGAAGAGGCCGGGGCCGAGTCGGAGGCGGCTGCGGAGGAGGCCGAGGCAAATCTTCCTGAAGCTGCGGAGACTGAACTGACCGCCGAAGCGGCTGAAGCCGCCTATGCAGAGGCGGAGCTTCCGGAGGAGGCTGGATTTGCCGAAGAACCTGAGGCGGTTTCGGCGGAAAAGGCGGAACTGACCGCTGCGGAAGCGCCGGAAGCCGAGCTTGAACCGGAGGAGCCCGACGGTACGAAGACTTCCTCAATGACGCGTTCGCTTCTGGATAATTCCGAAGGCTTCATCATCCATGAGGAAGTTCAGGAAGTTCTGGAGGCTTCGGAGCACAAAAAGATGCGGGAAGCTTCGCCTATTCAGATCCCCCGCGAGCTGGAGGAAGCGCTCGATAGCCTGATAGTTTCCGCCAATGAGCGCGCTTCCCGGGAACTGCGCTTTCTGCTCAGCCGCTTCGGCCGGGGGATCCTTAATTCGTGCAGCTCCTTTGGCATTAAGGTGAAGATCCTTCCCAAGCAGGCTCTGAAAGAAGAAGTCTGCAGGAGCGATCCTTCGCTGCTGGATAAGGAGATAGGCTCAGGGGCCTTTCTCCCCAAGGAGCGCCTCTGTCTGGTGGCCGAAGAGACGCTGGACGATGACAGCAGGGCCTATGAGCTGCCTCGCGGCTTCCATCCCGCTCTCTATTTCTTTGCCATGGGCTGGGATTATACCCTGGGCGAAGGCGGCTTTGCCAGCTTGAAGTCGCCGGTAATTAAAGCCAATGCCGACGCCTGCCGCATTAAGCTGGAGGGGCATAAGGCGCCGGATTTAATGGCCTGCAGCTCTCCGGTTCATTACTTTGCTCAGGCGGCGGAGGCCTATCTGAGCGCCAACGACTGTGCCGAGCCCTTATGGTCCCATGACGATTTATACGATTTCGACAGAATGATGTACGACTACGTCGAATATCTTTACAATAAGAGCAACGCTTAATTTTTGAGGGCCGTTCAGGCCGCTCCTCAGCGGAGGCAGAAGATGCAGTATGTCATTTACCCCCTGGTATCCGGACGCGAAGGCAAAAAAAGGGGAGAGTTTCCGGTCGGCTCAGTCAGTTTTGAAGACGGCAGCATATCTCTGGAATGTCCGGATTATGCAATAAACCGCCGCTTGGAGGGTTTATTCTGCAGCTCTCTGAGGGTTCGGAGGCCGCTGGGCAGCCCGGAGGGCGTCCTGACTTACGGCTGGACAGAGCTGGAGCCGGGCAGCGAAGAGCATTTTTATGAAGCGGCGGCTCGGCTGCATCTGCTGGGCTTTGAGGCCGAAGAAGCTAAGTAACTTCTCGGCGCTTGGAATCTTAAACAAAACAAAAAAAATCACCTGCGGCTTGGCAGGTGAATTTTTTTATGCTCATTTTTATATTTGTTTAACTAATGCAGGCCCAAATATTTGTCTGCGGTCAGCTTGCCCAACAATCCTCCGATAACGGCAAAGAGCAGAACCACTCCGAGATTTGATACAAACATATAAGCGGCGTATCCGACTATACAGGCGCCTATGGCTACGCAGACGGGCATGATCTTTCTGTATACCTGCCGCTGTTGATCCAGGCATTCCTTATGATAGACCTTCAGCTCGCCGTTGACAGGTACTTCTACGCCGGTTGAGCGTATGAGCGTTTTGCCGCAGCGCGTGCAGGGAAGCTGCTCGTTATCGGAACCGCAGTCGTCGCAGTACAGCGGTTTGCCGCTGTGGGTCAGCTTATGCGGCTTAAATACAGATTCTAAACCTACCGCCTTTCCGCATTTGCTGCATTTGAAGGGCTTTTTGCTCTTACATTTTTTGCAGACGCCGTCGCCTGAGGTATCAACCATAGCGCCGCACTGCGCGCAGGGATAATTGGCCATTAGCTTATAAACCACCTAAAAAATAGACCTATATATATTTAAAATCATTACATTTTTGTTTTATTAAATCCTGCCTGTAGTTTCCGTACTCTGCGGCTTTATGGCGAAGCGGACGACCGCGGGATCAATCCCCCAACAGGAATTGCCTGCCGCCTGCGCTGACCGGTTCTCCCGTCCGTCCCTGGGATTATCGCCGCGCGGCCTCCGCGCCTTGCTTCGCCTTTATGAGTCTGCCCTCTGCCGCTGAGTACGCAGCGAAGAATCTTCAGAACGTGTTTTGCATATTTTCGCTGTGCCGGTTTTGTACTTCGCTCCGCGGCTGCATTTGGCTCACGACGCTCGCTTCAGTACAAAACAAAACCTGTGTAAAGCGCAATGTCGGTAAGTTAAGCCTATAATTTGCTAAAAATGGTACATTAACTTGTTTTTCCAATGCTTGCAAATGTTTCCCATGTCATTCTGAGCGCAGCGAAGAATCTTTAGAGCATGTTCTGCATGTTTTCGTTATGCCGGTTTTCTTTGCCGCTGCCGCTCCGCGCGAAGCTGTGCTCGAATCTCCGCGTACGCGTCAAAGAAAACCTTTATTAAGCGTGTCTGCAAAAAGCCTGTTTTTGCTCAGCTTGCCGGCAGCGAACCTTGCCCGCTTTTTTGCTTAACCGCGCGAAGCATATTCTGCAATTATTCATTTATTTTACAGGGAAATATTTACAGGGAAAAATAAAGTGCTGAAACAACCTATCCGTAAGCTTATTTAATTTTGAAAATGTGCTATTATTAGATATCTTAGCGAGGTTTTGCATAATGAATAATTTTGGAAAATTTTTGTTGCTGTTGGCGGTTCTGTTGAGCTTTTTTCTGAAAGTTCCGGCCGCTGAAGCGCAGCTTGTGCCCGTTACGGAGACTTACAGAGTCGTGGTGGTCGATCGGGCCGAGCAGAAGATCGGCATCGCCAGGATTAACGACAGTCCTGATGTGCGCCAGAACTGGGTTTATATTAAGGATCATACCGAAATTGTGCACAGAATCTGGAGAGATCAGGAATTCCGCGATGAAGAGGTTGACTGGAACGAGTTTTTCCGGCTCATTAAAAAGGGACATTGCATCAGAGTGCACGGAGGCCGGAATTTAGATATGTCGATAGACGCCAAAAGCATACTTTTTTAATTCGGAAATGCTGTCTCTTAACTGAAAACAGCCCGGTCGTCTGAACCGGGCTGTTTTTCTATTTTATATCGGGCTTTTGGGTGTGGCAGTCTTCTTCGGGCGGTTCAAAATCGGGCTGCGGAGTCTGGCGCATCTGCTTTTGAATCTCCTCCAGAGTATAAAGCCTGCCCTTATTTATCCCCGGACACTTTTTAGCGGCCTGCTCCCAGGTGCGCTTGGAGTAGAGAATCTCCGGCCAGAAGGGCCAGGTCTTGCACTGGACGGGTTTGCTGCGGCTGACCAGACAGCCGGAGGGGGCGCCGCTTTCGTAACGCTGCAGCATGACGCAGTCATAGCCGTATTCACAGGGAAAATCCTTGAGGAAGTAAATGTCTTCATGGCGGTACGCAAAATTCTCCGCCAGAGCCTCAAAGGGGATTCCCAGCTCTTCAGCCATGGCCAGCCCTTCCTCTTTGGTAAACTGGACGATGCCCGGCGCTCCGGAGCAGCAGGCGCCGCAGCGCTGGCATTCAAAGCGCAGTCCGTCCTTATACCAGATATCCCTGAATTTGAGTTTTTTCAGTTTTTCCCACACGGCAGTTTCTCTTTGCTTAAGAGGACGGGACTAGATGTCTATATCCTTTAAGATCATGAAACGGGAAGGCGTATCGTTGAGTTCGGGGTTGTTGTCGAAAACCAAGCCTATGTCGAAGGCCTCGCCGCGCTGAAGCACGCCCAGACCGGAGGCGAAGTTGCCGGGAGCGATCTGATCGGCTATCAGACGGGCGTTTTGAGAGCCGTTGGCCTGGAACCAGATTTGGCTGCTGCCGGCCCGGCGCTCGTCTTTGGATTTGGAGGAGAGCAGAAAGAGCAGACCGCGCTCGGGAACGCAGCAGATATCGGTCAGGACAAAGGGCTCTTCGGTGAGAGGATCCGTACCCAGGAGCAAGTCGCTGTCAAAGTTCTCGAATTTGAGCTTGCGCTTTTTTTCCATAACTTGGCTCAGAGGCAGGGTCAGAACGGTAATTTTGCCGTTCTCGTCGGCGGGCTTGGAAAGTCCGAAGTAAATTATGTCGTCAATGGGATCGCAGGCCACGCCTTCGACTCGCAGGGGATTTTCGGTCATCTCGCCGTAATGGCCGGTGTTGCGCCAGGCCAGCTCCGGATCGTAATTTATTTCCGCCGAGCTGTCGGTGAAGATTTCGCCTCTGAGCTCATACATATGCAGAACGCTGCGGGCCCACACGTAGCGAACGTTGTTGTTTTGATGATAATGGCTGCCTACAGCGAAAAACTTGTTGTTTTCAATGTTGCTTAAGCCGGTGTAGCGGGGCTGGGAGAGGCTGCGGGGGTTGGCGACCCTTCTGAAGCGGCGTCCTTCAATGTCGAAGATGTGGAGCTGCTGATTGTTTTCGTCGGTTACCAAAATCCGGTTGGGGCTCAAAAAGGTTATGCCGCTGGGCCTGAATGACATCAGCACGCCGTCGTCGCCGCGCATGTCAAATATAGGAATATTAACCTCGTCCTGGCTGATATTGTTGTTGATGATTTCTTCCTGTTCGGCGGATTGCTCCTGATAGGCTTCTTCCGAATCGATGCCTTCCGTTCTCATATATTCAGGACCGGATTTCTGCAGTTCTTCCGGAGTTTCGGAGGGCTCGGCCCAGGCCGGAGAGCAGCTCAGCAGAGCAATGAAGGCTGAGGCGTAAGCATATTTCTTAAATTTTTTGACGTTCATACAGATTCCTTAGCGTTAAAATATTCTCTGTATTTCTAGCTTCGGCATAAGCTTCCTTATATTTCTGACAATGTTTTTTAAGATATCGGCTGAGCTCTTTCGGCAGGTTTAAGATATTTTTACAGGAAGAAAACGCTTTTACTTAAAATATAGTATAGATTTAAACGGTATTAAGAGAAAGGCAGCGGGTTCAGTTCTGTGAGTTTTGAAATAGAATTTTTGGTCCCAACTTCCGATGATCGTCCGTCGCCGCAGGCTTTGAGAACGATGGTCGAGGAGCTGGGCTCCGAAATAGAAGTGACGGAAGGCGGCGCCCGCGGCGCGATATGGCAGGCGGAGTATATGAATCCGGAAACCTTATCGTCGTTTTTGTTCACCTGCAAGCCTCCTAAGGAGGCGATTGTCAATTTCTGCGCCAGAGAGGCAGGCCTGAGCGCCAGTATTCCCAATCCTTCCGCTACCTTCGTCGCCAGAGAGGCCATACAGGTCCTCGCGGAATTTGCCTGTAAAAATAAGCTGTTCGTTTATACGCAGAACGGCGAAATGATTGAAAATCCGGATCCCTCGCAGCTTCAGATTTTATGGAACAACTCGTGCAAAAAAATTCTTCAGCGCATGTCGATCAGCGGAGATGAGCTGCCGGCTTATTTCTCTGTGGAGCAGCTCGACGCTATGTGCAAATATGCTCACGCCCGTCCGCAGCTCGTCAAAAGATACGACGGCCGAGGCATCAACGTTCCCAGAATAGTTCTGATCCGCAATAAGCTGGCCCGCAGTCAGGTCATGAGATCGATCATCTGGTCTGAGATGGAGCCTATCGTTTATCCCGAAGTCGACGCCGTAGTCATCAGCCGCCCGTCCAAGCTTATTTTTGGACGCTTTCCCGCCGGCGACACCGAAAACGTAGTAGTGCGCGTAAGCACCATCGCCGAAATAATCAAGCCCTGCATCAGAACCGCTCCCCGTCCCTTTGAGCATCAGATTATAGAGGACGCTTCGTCTGTGCGTCTGCCGGTTCTGAAAAGAATTCTGGAACTTCTTCCGGCCAGATACCGGATGTTTGAAACCGTCACTCCCGACGAGGTCGTCGATATCAAGGTATAGACGTTCTTGCTGAGCTGTCCCGAAGGGCGGCTCTTTTTCCGCAAAAAAAAACACAGGCGCGGAATTTTCCGCGGATGTGTTTTTTTTATTGATTTGGTCGAGGTGAAAGGATTTGAACCTTCGACCTCAGCGTCCCGAACGCTGCGCGCTAACCAGGCTGCGCTACACCTCGACTTTTGCCTATTTAGTATATATATTTTTCTTTGCCTGTCAAGGCTGCCGTTCAAAAAAAAATATAGCTTCCCGGCAATGTCGGTAAGTTAAGGCAATATCCTTCTAAAAATGGAACAACCTCCTAGCTTCTCGAAAAAGTGGAGGTTGTTTTTTTATAGGGTGATAGCTTATATACAAAGGAGGTTAGGAGATTCTCTTTAGTCTTCTTATATATGAAAGGAAGATAAAAACCACTTGATTACTTGATATACTTACTTAGGAGCTTTATACTTTCTAGCTTTTCCATAACCTTCACTATCTGTTAAATTATGATGAGGGTCTAGCCAAATAATATAAAAGACACCGTTTTCCAAAACTCCGATAACACGCCCTTTGCTTTTATTAATACGGAATTGGTAAAACTCGCACTGTTCCATATCTTTCGGAGGCTTTGTGTTGGCACTTTTCCAATTTACAGGATGGAAGTCAAAATTGCTGGTTTTTAGTTCCTGTACTGTGCTGTTACTAAAAGCCTTCAAACGATCCAAAAGTTCTATAAACCATTCAGCTTTTACAGGACCGTTTTGTGAGCCTAAATTAAAAAGCTCATGCTCTCTGTCAAAATAGGCAAAAGATAGAGTGAAAGCACCGGATTTTAGGTCTTCCGCATATCGCGTTCTTATGTCGACAAAAGCTTTATTATCTTTAGCTTTAGCTCTAGAAACTTTAAATTTTTTACTCACCCTGCTCCTCGTCATAAAGCTGTCTGTAAAATGCTTTCATGCTTTCTAAAGTTATTTCATTAGTGCAGGTTGCTAGAGGCGGCAATCCTTTTCTAGCCTCTTTCCAAGGATTTTCTGCGTGAGTAATACGCTCCAGCATATCGCCGTCAAACTCTAAATATGTATTTAAAACGGTTTGAAGAATATCTAAAGTTTTATTATTAAAATCTTTAAGTTTGCCGGAGTATTTTGGAATGTCTATCCAACCATAATCTGAATATTTTTTATACAGCGCAGGGATAACAGGACCGTGTACCCAGGCTTCAATGCGTTCACTAAATAAAGGCTCATCAAGAAGAGTATAATGCCAGGCTTGAGCATAATAGCAAAGCTTCTGCAGCTTTTTATGTGTCATGCTTTCCTTGCTCAGAAACCAATTTGCTATATCAAACACGGAGTACATAGCCAGTAAAGCTCCTTTATTTATACTTTCAATTATTATAACAAAGATTTGTTAAAGTATTGTTTCTAAACCAAAGTAGGCACTCTCATTCATAATTTGTTAGATTTTAAAAATTAATTTATAAGCTATTAGCTTAGAATTTGTTGTATTATTAAACTTTATCTAAAAATTATTATAAATTAGTATATAAAAATATAAGTATTTTACTAAAAATTTTCTAAAAAAGAATAATAAACATTGATAAAGATTTATTTTCCTTTTTATAACCACTATATACATCGGTGTTATAAAGAGGATGATGATGATTGTCAGAATTATATTAATAGATGTTGCGTCTATGCTATAGACAAGAGTATATAAATTGCAGTATAATTAGACAAGGAGACTTATTTACAATGTTCTATTTTTACGGCACAAATGAGCTATGGGATAATATCACAACTGAACTGTTTGATTGGGTTGATGATAACTCAAAGTCTTCTATTAGCCCTGAACGCAACAAGATAGAATCCAAACACAATTTAGAATTGTTGCGAAATGACGTTCTCTCAATCTTAAATGAAAAAGGCTTAGAACTAACTCAAAATGAGGTTGAGATGTTTGACAAGTGTCTTGCTGGGAAATTTAAAGTGAACCCCTTTGTCAAGACAATTTTTCAAATTTTTAAAGTTGGAAATTTATATTCTTTAAAGTCCTCTCCATATATTATGCAATTGCTTGGCTATAATATACAGATTCAGGTGTCTGGTAATTGATACTTGAGTG
>JAFTAM010000154.1 GCA_017458675.1 bacterium | reverse complement strand
TCCCACGTCTTAATAGGCGTCATGTTTCCCCCCTTTTTATATTGCTGCCGGTTTAATACCGAAATTATTATGCCATTTGTCTGAGCGAAAATCAAGCTTGAACCGCCTGGCGAAAGACTGTAATGGCAAATGGCATAGATTCTTCGCTGTCGCTCAGAATGACAGCAATGTCGGTAAGTTAATCAAAAACAGACGTTCAGCGTCCATGCTTTACACAGGTTTTGTTTTGCACTGAAGCGAGCGTCCGAAGCGAAGCGCAGTCGCGGAGCGAAGTGCAAAACAAAACCGACACAGCGAAAACATGCAGAGCACGTTATAACGATTCTTCGCTGTCGCTCAGAATAACAGAGCGTTTGTCGCCCTGAGCCGCCGGGCGAAGGAGCTATATCTTCCGCAGTGCCGCTCTCTGCCGTCTGCGCCGCTTTGCTTTTTAACGTAAAAAAATCTGTCTGCTGAAAAGCAGGAGGTTTGTTGACCTCCTTTTAAATTATAAGGTTCCGGGTACAGAAGCTGTTGCTTCTGTGTCCGAAGCGTTTTTTTTGCCGTAATAGAAGGGCCCTTTAATGCAGATAATTCTTTCCCATAACCGAGCCGATTTCAACGCTCTGGCCTCTATGGTTCTGGCTAAATACTTATATCCCGAAGCCAAAATGTTTTTGGTGGGCAAGCCGACTCCCAAGGTGCGCGATTTTATTGTCGCCTATAAGAATAAGCTCAGTATTTTCAGCGATGAGGATTATAAGAACGAATCGGTAAATCTGGTTATCCTCACCGGTGTGCGCGAGCCTTATCATTTGGGAAAATTTGCCGATTTGGTCAATCAGCCCTTCATCTCCGTACATGTCTATGACAATCACAAGGCCACTCACCAGTCGGTGGCGGGCGATTTGGAAGTTATTGATGAGCAGGGCACGACGGTAACGGTTTTGCTGAAAGAGCTCTTTAAAAAGAATATTGTTCTCAGCCCTTTTGAAGCCACCCTCTGCTTATTGGGAATTTATGAGGAAACCGGCTCTCTGACCTATTCAGGCACTACCTGGGAAGATATCTATATGGCCTCTCAGCTGGTGCGCATGGGAGGACGGCTGGAGGAGGTCTCCACTCTCGAGCAGTACAGTCTGAACGCCCTGCAGCGCGGCATTATCGAAAAGCTTTTAAATGCTCCGCAGTATTTCAATCTGGCGGGCCGGCGCTGCCTCCTGACAGAGGCAGAGGCCTCCGAGCATATTGACGACCTTTCGGCGGTAGCCGATCGCATTATGGAGCTGGAAAGTCCTGAGGCTCTCTTCTGCCTAATCAATATGGAAAACCGCTCCTATGTAATTGCCAGAAGCGTGCCGGGCGGGGTGGACGTCTATTCGATAATTCGGGAGCTGGGCGGCGTAGGCCACTCGACTTCGGCTTTTGCCTGCGTCAAGCACCGGCCTCTGGAGGAGCTGGCCGAGGAGATTAAAAATATCGGCGAGACCAGAGTTCCCAAGCTGCTCACAGCCCGGGATCTGATGAGCACTCCGGTGGAATGTCTGGAAATAAGCCGCGAGACCAGCGTAGAGGAAGCCTCTCTGAAGATGCAGAAGATCGGCCATTCCGCCGTCTGCGTAAAATGCGCCTCTGAACTTGTGGGCATGCTCATGCGCAGCGATATCGACAAGGCTATGGGCCACGGCCTTAACGGCGAGCCGGTTCTCACTTATGTAAATACCGATTTTATCAGTATCGATCCCCGCAGCAGCGTCAAGGAGATCCGCCGTCTCCTGGTGGAAAACGACATCGACCGTCTTCCGGTGCTTGATAAAGGCGAGCTGGTTGGCATCGTCAGTCAGGGCGATATTTTAAGGGCGCTCAACAGTCAGAGCCTGGCCGACAGTCTTAATTATTCCAGTCTGGTTCCTGTGGAATTTGTGCGCTTGAACATAGACGTTATGACGCTGCTGAAAAAGTGCGGCGAAGTCGGAGCCGAGCTGGGAGTGAGCGTCTACGCTGTGGGTGGTTTTGTGCGCGATCTGCTGCTCCATATCAACAATAACGATATTGATTTGGTGGCGGAGGGCAACGGAGTGGCCTATGCCAAGGCTCTGTCCTCGGTTTTGGGCGGCGTCTGCAAACTGCACGAGGAATTCGGCACCGCTCAGCTCTCTCTGCCAGACGGCTTAAAGCTCGACGTCGTCACCGCCCGCACCGAGACCTATACGCGTCCCGCCGCTCTGCCGGACGTCAAGGGCAGCACCCTGAAGCAGGATTTATACCGGCGCGATTTCAGCATAAACGCCATGGCCCTGCGCCTGGACCCGGACCACTTCGGGGAGCTGATCGACTTCTTCGGCGCCCGGACCGACCTGGAGAAGGGCGTGGTGCGCATTCTGCACAACCTCTCCTTTATTGACGATCCCACCCGTATTTTCCGGGCCATAAAGTTTGAACAGCGCTACGGCTTCCATATGGATAGCAATACTCTGCACCTTTTGCAGTCGGCGGTCAATATGGGACTTATCAAAATGGTCAGCTTCGAGAGACTGGGCAGTGAAATCTGGCAGATTTTGAAGGAGCCTTATCCCCGCAACAGCCTGATGCGCATGAACGAGCTGCAGGTGCTGCGGGCCATGGATCCCAGGCTGGAGCTCAGCGGCGAGGTCTTGAAGATTTTGGAAAACGCGGAAATCTTAATGCGCGAATATCGGGATTTAGCGCTCAGCGGCGAGCTCAATCAGTGCATAATGTATCTGAATGTGCTTTTGCTCAATCTTCTGCCCGCAAAAGCCATCAAAACTTTTGTCAGTCAGTATGCCCTTTTCCCGGGCTGTTTCAATAAGTTTCTGCTCATTGGCCCTGAGAAAAAGGCCGAAATTTTAGAGGTTTTAAGCGATCCCGACGCGCCCAACAGCCTCTTGGTCAAGCTTTTGAGCTCCTTCTCGACTGAGGGCGTAATCTGTCTGGCTGCTCACAGCGATAAGAGCGCCGTCTATGACAATATCTCCTATTATCTGCGCTCGCTCAGATTTGTGACTTCGCCTCTGAGCGGCAATGATTTAATTAAAATGGGTTACCGTCCCGGTCCGGGCTTTAAAAAGATGCTGGCTTGGCTGTTGGATGAATTCCTGGACGGCAATATCCAAAACCGTCAGGAGGCCGAAGCGGCGGTTCTGCGTTCTTATCCCTTAAACTAAAGGGGCGCTCTGCCGGGCGTGGAAGCGTTAAAGGCTTTTATAAAGGAGAATAAGCGTGGTGTTGATTTTTGTTCTGAAGCTGGTATTTAGTTTTATTGCGGTGCTGCTGGGGTTTACCGTCCATGAATTTGCCCATGCTATGACCGCTTACCGTTTGGGCGATCCTACCCAGAAATACGAAGGCCGGCTTACTCTTAATCCCTTTGCCCATCTGGACTGGATCGGCGCCCTGGTGCTTATGGCCAGCATGGTTCTGACGGGAGGCCGCTGCGTGGTAGGCTGGGGCAAGCCGGTGGCTATCTGCAGCGAAGCCCTTAAAGATCCGGTTATCGACGGCGGAATAGCTTCCTTTGCCGGTCCTTTTGCCAACATAACTTTAGCTATAATGGCTGGCATTCCCGTAAAGCTGGGACTCTTTGACGGCATAATGATTATGGATCGCCCCCTGATCGCCGATTTTTTGGGAATAGTGGCCAGCATCAATATCGCTCTCTTTATTTTCAATATGATACCTTTTCCGCCCTTAGACGGCTGGAAGACTCTGCAGATTATCGTCCCCAGAGATATGGCCTATAAGATGAGAGATATTGAGACCAGCTGGGGGTCGGTTCCCATGTACTGCATGATGGGTTTGGTGGTTTTCTTCGGCCCCTTCTTCATCGCTCCCATTTATGTTAAGATTCTGGAAATAGTTGTGGGACGCATACCCTTTGCCTGATTCCGCTTTATGGATACAGCTTTAAAGTCCGAATATCTGGTGCATCTGGAGCAGTTTGAAGGTCCTTTGGACCTGCTGCTCCATTTGGTTAATGAGGCCAGGGTCGATATTACGGAGATCGCTCTGGCTCAGGTGGCCGAAAGCTATTTTGCTTATTTAGAGCGGATGCAGCATTTAAATATAGAGATCGAAAGATCAAATCAGCTTGTCTTTGCCCAGCTTCTGGAGCTGAAGTCGCGTCTGCTGCTGCCCGATGATCCGGAAGAACTCGACGAGACCCCCTGGAGCGAAATATTTGCGCCGGAGACAGACTCTTCGGAAGAAAATACTCCGCTGGTAGAGCGGCTGAGTCTCTATGCGGCTGCGCGTCAGGCTTCGGAATGGCTCAAGTTCAGAGAGAGCGAGGTTTTGGCGCGCTACACCCGCCGCCGGGACGGCAGAGAGCAGGAATTTATGGCCGGCGGGCTGGAACTGCAGGTATCCTTGGAGGCTCTGGCCGGAACCTATAGGCGTTTATGCAAGGCCGGACGCTTTCTGGACAACCCCGTCACTTTGCAGAGAGTGGAAATTTCCGTGCCAGAAAGGATGGGGCAGCTGCAGAAATATCTCAGAGAGCACCGGAACGTGCGGTTCAGTCAGCTTTTTGAGGAAAAGCCTTCGGCGGCTTTTATAGTGGTTACTTTTTTGTCCTTGCTGGAAATGGTTAAGCAGCATAAAGTCAGGCTGAAGCAGGCTCAAACCGTAGGAGAGATAGAAGTCAGTTTCTTATGAATTCTGCCGATGAAAACGAAAAAAACGGGCTTTTGGCCGAAAGCGGCTCCGCCGCCGGAAATGAAGAGCTTTTATCAGGCGATGAGTCCGCTGCAGTTTCCGGGACGCCGAAGCGTGCAAATGAGGCGGTCAAGGAACTGGCCCGCCTGAATCCCGTAAAACGTCTGGCGGTTCTGGAGGCGGTGCTTTTTATGGCCTCGGAGCCCTTGAAAGCGGACGAGCTGCAGGAGGCCCTGGGCTGGCCGGCTGCGCTTCTGCAGCAGGATCTTCTGGCCTTGGCCGATACCTTTGCCGGGCGCGGCATTGAACTCAGCTGCAGCGGCGGAGCCTGGCGGCTGACTACCGCTCCGGATACCGCTCCCTGGGTCGAGCGTTTTCTTAAAGTGGAAAGCCGCCGCCGTCTCTCCCGGGCTCAGTTGGAAACTCTGTCGGTGATCGCCTACCGTCAGCCTGTCACCAGAGCGGATATAGAAAATTACCGGGGCGTGCGCAGCGACAGGGCTCTGAGTTAGTTGGAGGACCTCAATCTGATCAAAAGTCTGGGCCGTTCTCCTTTGCCCGGTCATCCCATTCAGTACGGCACCACGGTCGATTTTCTGCGCTATTTCGGCTTGAACAGCCTGAATGAACTTCCGGAAATATCCCTGGAGGCGGAGCTGTTCCGCCGCATTTACGAGCCCACCGAGGCAAAGGGGAAGACCCGCCGGGCAGGCTCGGTTTCGGCAGACGCGGCTGATTCTGCCGCTTCGGCGCCGAACGGAGACGGGGAAGAGCCGGGCGCCGAGATCGCCGCTGAAGCCGAAGGCGGCGAAGAATTGGATTTGGACGCTCCCAGCGCCGGCTTGAAAAAACTTTTAAACAAGATAAAAAAACGCCGCCTCGCCGAAGAACGGGAAGCGGCGGAAAAATCCGAGCCGGAGCGGCGCGGATAAGCTCAGCGCAGCGTCCGGTTGTTTGCGGTAAAGACCCTTCGCCGGCGGCTCGGGATGACAGAACATGTTAAGGCAGGTTAGTCATATTTGAAGAGCTTGGGCAGAATTTCCTCGGCTTTGCCGTTGATCTGCTCGCATCTCGGGTCCGTAAAGTGCAGCTTTTCGAGGTTGACAATGACGATGCGGGCCTTGCTGTTGTAGCGGCTGACCAGATCGACGAAGCCTGCGGCGGGGTAGACCAGGTTGGAGGTGCCTACCACCATGAAGAGGTCTAATTCATTCAAAATTTCGTCTATTTTGCGCATGACGTTATAGTCCAGGGATTCCTCAAAAAGAACGATGTCATAACGCAGAGGAGCGCCGCATTTGGGACATTTCCAGAATTCTTTTTTGGTGTCGTCAAAGGGATCTGAGCAGTATTTCGTGCACTGGGAGCGGTGAATGCTGCCGTGCATCTCCAGAACGTTGCGGCTGCCGGCTTTTTGGTGGAGGCCGTCGATATTTTGGGTAATAATATAGGTGTTGGGATGCTTGGCTTCCAGCTCGGCCAGAGCTTTATGGGCGGGATTGGGATCGACTTTATTGGATTTTTCCCTTACGAAGGAGAAAGCGTCCCAGACTTTCTGCGGATTTTTTTTCAGAGCTCTGGCGGTAGCGCACTCTTCAATATCTTTCTCGGTCCAGGTTCCGCCCGGGCCTCGGAAGGGAGCAATTCCGGAAGCGACTGAAATTCCCGCTCCCGTTAAAACGGCGATCATGGGATAATCTTTTACGCGGATAGGTTCGAATTCTGCCATTTATTTTGCACCTGCGCTTTCTTTGCCTTATAATATCTGTCAGCTTCGAGAGAAAGCCCTTGAACCCCCGCATATATCGAGGACAAAATGACAAACTCATGCTCAGTCTCTGAGACCGCCGCTTTAAAAGCTGCCGATCCGCGGCTTTTTTTGGCCCCTATGGCCGGCCTGACCGACGCCCCTTTCCGCTGTCTGTGCCGCGTTTTGGGAGGTCTGTCGGGGGCCTTTGTGCCGATGATCGGCGCGGCGGCGATTTTAAACGCCAGCAGCAGGCGCAGAAGTCTGCAGCTCATCGACTGGCTGCCCGGCGAAAGGCGCAGCGTTCAGCTTTTCGGAGGCTCTGTCGGGGATATGCGGGCCGCCTGCACTATGCTGCTCGATTTGGGCGCCGAGGACATCAATATCAATTTAGGCTGTCAGGCGCCGAAAATTGTCAAAAACGGAGGCGGCGCCATCTGGCTGCGCCATATTGACGGGGCTCTGGATTTGCTGGAAAAATGCGCAGAAACGGTTGACGGCAGAGCGGAGCTGAGCGTAAAGCTGCGCCTGGGCTGGGATCGCTTTAATATTCTGCCGCTGGCTGAGCGTCTGCGTGAAGCCGGTTTCGCTGCAGCTTTTGTGCATGGGCGTCTGGGCGTGCAGGCCTTTGGCGGGGAGGTCGATAAAGCCGCACTGCGGGAGGTTGTCCGCCGCTCTTCGGTTCCCGTTTATGCCAACGGCGACATAAACGGCTTTGAACAGGCCGCGGCCATGCTGAGAGATACCGGCTGCCGGGGGCTGATGATAGGGCGGGGAGCGCTGGGACGTCCTGATATTTTTGCCGATCTGCGGAAGCGCTTCCGAGCGGAGGAAAGCAGCGGAGCGGAAAAGGCCGCGGAGGCGCAAAACCAAGCGGAGGGGCTGAAGTTCGCCGTCATGCATATTGAGCTGGCGGAAAAACTCATGCGCCGGGATGATTCCGAGCTGGCGGCGGTGCGCAGGCTGCGCCGTCATCTGCAGTATTACCGTCTGCTGTCGCCTTATGCCGCCCGGGCTGAAACTTTTAGTCAGCTCAAGGAGGCGGCGCGCCGCTTAATATCGGAAAATTGCCCTTCTTAAGGGCTGAAGCCGGATTTTCTGCAAGGAGCTTTTTAATTTATCGGCAAAACAATCCATGCTGAAGGGCATTTATAGGAGACTGACAGTCGGAAAGGAACGGAGAGTGCTATGAGCATTAAAAACGGAATCAAGAGCATGCTTGCCGTGGGAGGCCTGCTGGGCCTGCTGTATTGGGGCGCGGACAGCGCCCGGTCTGTTTCTGCTCCCGACGACGATTATCTGCGCGTTTATGCCAAAATTCAGTCTGTCAGCTCGGAAACCGAGCAAAACAAGGCTTTGCGCGGCGAGGCTCTGGCCGCAAGCCGCCGCATTCTGGCCCACGCCCTGAATACTTACGCTTTGGATGTGCGCTACGCTTCGCCGCTGAAAAATTTGTGCGCAAAAATAGAGCCGCAGACCGCCAGAATCTTTCCCAGCCGCCGCATGGTCGATATTAAAGTTATAGACGCTCTGCCCCCGGCTGGAGGCGGAAACAGCTATACGGCCGGGAAGATGGGCGTCTTTACTCCTTCCGAGTCGCAGGTTGTCCTGGCGGCGGCAGCGGCCAACCGGGACAGCCGCAATATCGTGCGCCTGCGCGCGCTGATTCTGGATACGCTCAGTCTGGACGCTCTCTACAGGGCCTCCCAGTATAAGGTCGCCCAAAAGGAATTCGGCAGCCTTCAGGAGCAGATCATGTGCGGCTATATCTCCAATATTATCAGCTCCGGCTTAACCAGGCCGACGATCCCTCCCGACAGCTTTCCCGATTATTACCATGGGCTTTTGACTTTGCCCGGGCAGAACGTCGTCAATCCTTTTGTCAATTTTACGGTCAGCTACAACAGTTTCAACAGCGTTAAAGGCATCGGCTGGGATCCTCAGTCTTTTCATTCTATGACCGTCGGCGGCGTAAAATATGCCAACCCTCTGCATCTGCCTCTGCCTGTCAATATGGAATCTAAGCTTAAGAGCGGCGAGGTGCAGGCCGTTTTTGAGAGGCTTCTGGGCTGCGTGCTATGCCGGGAGTTCAGCCGCTGCTTTTTGGAGCATGACCTTGTGCGTCTGCAGAAGGCCTGCAGCCTGAAGAAGCGCCTGGACGCCATTATGAAAGGCAGCGAGGCCAAGCAGGAAGTTCGCCGTTTTCTGCTTTACAATCTCCCCGTACGTCAGGAGCATGAGGCCGACGTCTATGCGGCCAAGCTGGGCAGAAGCATCGGTCTTGCCGCTCAGGACTTTGAAGACGCTTTTTCTGTTCTTTATTCGGTCGATAATTCCGCCGGCGAAGGCGCCGTTTCGGGAAATAAGCCCCATTTCGACTATGTGGAAAGTCTGCGCACGATACGGCGCGTATATTCGGGAGAGGAGCTGTAAGGTTTTATCCTTTCTGTTGTAGGTGCAAGTTATGGCTGCGGGACTGAAGATCGGAGACATTTTAAATAACAGGTACCCAATCGTCGGGATTTTGGGCGAAGGGGGAATGGGCGCCGTTTATGAGGCCGGCGATCTTTCCTCCAAAAGGCATTGGGCCGTCAAAGAAATGACGGATAATTTTGAAGATCCGGCAGAGCGGGCTCTGGCTCTGGAGAGTTTCAAGGCCGAGGCCGATATCTTATGCGAGCTGGAACATCCTAATCTGCCCAGAATTACTCACTGCTTTGAGGAAAACGGCCGTCAGTATATCGTTATGGACTTGGTCAAGGGAGTGACGGCGGAAAAGCTGCTGCGTGAAAAGGGCGTTCTGAGCTTTGAGGAGACATTAGAGATAGCCGGGCAGCTCATAGAGGTGCTCGACTATCTGCACGGCCTGAATCCGCCGGTAATTTTCCGGGATATGAAGCCGGCCAATGTGATGGTCATGCCTAATAAGCAGGTTAAGCTGGTCGATTTCGGCATCGCCCGCTTCTTCTCCAGAGAAAAATCCGCCGACACCCACGCCTTCGGCACGCCCGGATTCGCCGCTCCGGAACAGTACGGCCGCGGTCAGTCCGACGCCAGAACCGATATTTACGCTTTAGGCGCTACTCTGCACACCTGTCTGACCGGGGCCGATCCCAGCATTACGCCTTTTAAGTTCGCCAAGGTCAGCGAGCTCAAAAAGGGGCTGCCGGAGGGGCTGGACGCGGTAATAGCCAAGGCTCTGGAAATAGATCCTGCCAAGCGCTGGCAGAACGTGCGCGAATTCGGCAAGGCCCTTTTCAGCCTGCAGGCCTCCGGCGGAGCCGACGGTATGAAAGCTGAAGTTTCCTTCAGCGAGCAGCCTACTGCGGCTCTTGAGCGCAAGGGCGTTTATCATTCCGCTGCGCCGCCGGCGGCAGATAAAGGCTCTGCTCCTGCCAAAAGTGAGCAGAATAACGCTCCAGCGGCTCCGACAGGCAAAATTTATAAGAGCCGAACTGGCAAGACTCTGGGCGGTCTTTGGAAGCAGAGTACGGTGGTCGTCCAGGAACTTCAGTATTTTAATTATCCCTTTATAGATTTTGGATCCTGCGAGGCGGACAAGGCTTACGAAACCTCCATTATTCTGCGCGGTCAGGTTAAGGGAAAGATCGTCGCCGAGCCCGACTGGCTATCCTGCGATCCTGAAGAAATAGACGGTGAAAACGTCCGCGTCAAGGTAACGGCCGACGCCATGAACGTACCTCAGTCCGGCCTTAACAACGGCAAGCTGTCATTTAAGGACGAGAGCATCGAGGTTAAGATAAATGCCAAAGCTCCCAACACCGGCTGCAGTTTTGTCTTTCTGCGCGCCCTTCTGGTGGTCTTGGCATTTCTGCCCATAGGCGGTATTTTTCCCTGCAGCTATTTCTTTTTAAACGCTCTGTTGGGGCACAAATTCAACCGCTCTAAAAACTGGGTGTATTTTTTCGTCGCCTTCGGCTTCTTTTTAATAAGCCATATTATATATACAATAATCTTCGGCGTCTATTATAAATGGGGCTACTGAAGGCGGCCGCCTGCACCGCTTTTTCTCTTTCAAAACTGAAAATAAATTGCATTTTTGAAATCAAAACTGTATAATTCTTTCAAAATTAAAAATTTTTTTTATTTTTGAAAGCGGCGGTCATGAAATATATTGAAAGAACAGCATATTTAGACCGGCTGAAGGGACTGCTGGGTACGCCGGATATTAAAATTATCACCGGAATACGGCGCTGCGGAAAGTCCGAGCTTCTGCGAGCGTTTATAAGGTATATTAACGAGGAGTTCAGCGCAGCCAACATTATTTTTATTGACTTTTATAATTTGGAATTTGAGGAGCTCAAAAATTATAAGAGGCTTTATACATATACGATACGTCTGTGTTGGAGCGTGTCAGCGAATTTCTAATAGATAACATTGCCAACCTTACTTCAGTGAACAGGATAAGCGATATCTTTACCAATAACCGCATAACTACCAATCATGTAACTGTCGGCAAGTATATCCGTCATCTTTGCAGCGCATTTATGTTTTATGCGGTCAGGCGCTATGATATCAAGGGCAAAAAATATCTGGAAAGTTCAAACAAGTATTATCTTGCCGATTTAGGCATGCGCAGCGCGGTATTGGGCAGCAGAAATATGGATTACGGACGCGCATATGAGAATATTATTGCCATAGAGCTGCTGCGCCGGGGATATGAGGTATATGTAGGAAAGCTTTATCAAAAAGAGATAGATTTTGTTGCAGTAAGGGAGAGTGAAAGGATTTATATTCAGGTTTCGGACAGCATTGCAGAAGAAAGTACCTTCAGAAGAGAGACCAAGCCGCTGCTGCAGATTCGCGACGCATACCCCAAGATGCTTTTGGCCCGCACAGGCCATCCTGATTATCAATATGAAGGCATAAAGATAATAAATATTGCCGACTGGCTGCTGCGTATTTAGTCCTTTTTTATAGGAAGCTCTCTCTGCGCAGTTCTAAGCGCGCAGCCGCTTCTTGTCATTCTGAGCGTCAGCGAAGAATCTGTATTCTTACTATAGGCGTATAAGACTTTTAGTCGATCATAGGGCAAAACAGCGCTTTTATTCGGCAAGACTGCGTGGGGCTTTGCCGCTCGGGGCGGCAGGCGCAGAACACGGCAGTTTAAAGAAGACGCCGGATATTCGCTGAAATACGCGCCAATTATGATTTTTTAAAATTTAAGCGCATCCCGAAAAATGTTTTGAATGCTCGGCGTTGAATAGTTTTAAGCGTTTTTTTGACAAACAGTATTTGTGCGGGAACGGCCCTTGACGTTTGACTTGAGGTTCGGTCGGAGGATATATAGATGATTTGTCCAGCTTGCGGATATGAAAATTCTGCCGAGGATATTTACTGCGACGACTGTGGGGCGCAGTTAAAGCAAAAGAATGAGAGTCCGGAGGCTGAATATGACTGCGGCGTGCTTCCTTTGGTCGCGGAACAGATTGTCGGCGAGCGCTATAAGGTCGTCAGAATTATTCAGAGCGATAGCGACTGCATTATTTATGAGGTCAAGGACCTTGCCGAAGAAGCCGTCAGTCAAGACGAAGCTCAGTCAGAAAAAACCGAGGCCGGCGGCAAAGCGGGCGCGACCCGTCCTCTGGGAGGCCGCCGTCTGCTTTTATGCGAGTTTCCTTCCGAACCTCAGAAGGCCGCCGATATTTATAAGCCCTTTGCCGCCATTAAAAATGAGCATGTCTGGAGCTTTGAGCAGATTTTAAACGATGAAAAGGGAGAGCCCCGCTATTTGCTGGGCCCCTTGGCCGGCGTCTCTCTGCGCGATTATCTGATGGGACACAAGCTGTCGCCCGAAGATATCGTCTCTCTGGGAGGCGAGCTTTTATCGGCTCTTACCGCCATTAACAGCCTGGGATATGTTTATAATGGGATATCTCTGGATTCCGTCTGGATAAATTCTGCCGACAAGGTCTGTCTGGTTCGCTTTGACAGAGCCGTAAAGGCGTATCACACTCCGCTGCAGGCTACGGTAATTCACGGATATTCCTCTCCCGAGGCTTATGGACTGGAAGGGGGGATGCTTACCCGAAAATCGGATATTTTCAGCGCCGGAGCGCTGCTGTATTATCTGCTCACGGGCCGGGAGGTCAGCCTAGACGACAATGCCGCTGACGCATTTCCTGCCACCCTGCGTTTAAAGGCGAAAGCCCTGACTAAGGTGATTGTTAAGGCTTTGAAGCGCAATCCCGACGAGCGCTGGCTTTCGGCCTCGGAAATGGCCGACGCGCTTTCCAAATGCACTTTTGCAAGCGGAGCTGCAGAGAACGTCAGTCCGACGCCGGCCGAATATTCCAAAACCTCGGCGGCCTGTCTGGGACGCTATTCAATCGCCAAAAAGTCCCATGTGGGCGCGGTGCGCAAAATTAACCAGGACGCCTTCCTGGAGCTTTCGCTTTCCGCCTGCGAGCGCGACGTTCCGACCTCGCTTCATTTTATCGGCATTATAGACGGCATGGGCGGAGAGGCTGAAGGCGATAAGGCCGCCTCTCTGGCGGTCAGAGCCATCGCCGAAGAGCTGGTGCGCCTCACCCTGCCTCTGCGCAATGAGCGGGCCACTACCGTGCTGCTGCCGCTCGATCCCGAGGAGCGCAATTCGGCCATTATAGAAAGAGTCATTAAAAAAGCCAACCAGACTATTTTTGAATATGCTTGCAAGTCTCCGGCCCGCAGAGGCATGGGCTGCACCATTTCCTGCGTGCTTCTGGACGGCGATAAGGCTACTTTCGGCCATGTAGGCGATACCCGCGCCTACCGCTTTGCCAGAGAGCTCGATCAGGTGACGACCGACCATTCCGTCGTCGGCCAGTTGGTGCAGATGGGCATGCTGACCAGGGAAGAGGCCAGACATTCGCCTAAGCGCAGCATTATTTACCGGGCTCTGGGAACTCAGCCCGACATCGAGGTGGAAGTTTATAAGCGCACCGTCGCGCCCGGTGAATATCTTATGATATGCTGCGACGGCATCTGGGAGTATTACAGCGACGAGGAGATGCTGTCATTCTTTAATTCCAACCTGTCGCCGGCGGAGATCTGCGAGCAGCTGGTGGCGACCTGTCTGGAGCGCGGGGCCAACGACAATACTACGGTGGCGGTCATACGCCATCTGTAGGCTGCTGAGCGGGGGCGCAGGCCTTCAGGTTTGCGGCCCTGATATAAAGGGACTTTTGCAAATATTTTAGAAAATAATACAGTTATGAATCGGCGCTTTTGTTAAAATGGAGCGATTATAGGAGGAAGTGTGGCTGAAGTTAATCTTTCTGCAAGTTTAAGTTATCAGACCGTGATGACTACCAGCGAAAACAAGCTGGTGTATCTTTTGGCCGAGGTTATTCCCGGCGTCAATGTAGGCGTAGGCTCAATGCCTTTGAATGTGGCGATAGTTCTGGATAAGAGCGGTTCGATGTACGCCGCCCAGAAGCTGGAATATGTAATTCAGGCCGTCTGCCATGCCGTCGATCTGCTTCGTCCGGAGGATCTTTGCTCGGTTATCGCTTTTGCCGATAAGACCAGGGTGCTTATTCCTTCCAGTCAGATCTATGACAAGAATACGGCCAAGGCCATGGTCTGCAAAATCGACCATGTCGACGTCGGTTCCGGAACCTGCATGCTGCAGGCTATAGACGCCGCTCTGTATGAGGTCCGCAAGAATTTCTCCAGAGATCGTCTCAATCATATTATTATTTTGACGGACGGCATGACCTTAGGTGAAAAAGACTGCATGGAACGCTGCATCGCCGCCGCCAGAGAGGGCATTTCCGTTTCCACTATAGGCGTGGGCGAGGAATTCAATGAGAAGTTCCTGCTGGGCATAGCCAACAGCTGCCGCGGCACCTCTTATTTCATTGAGCGTCCCTGCGATATTCAGGCTATCTTTGCTAAAGAGATGACCGGCGTTCAGAACGTAATCTTAAAGGATCTGCGCTTGGATATTAAGTTGTCTAAAGACGTGCATGTGCGCCATGCCTATAAGGTAAAGCCCTTGATCAACGATCTCGGCGCTCCCGACGTAATAGATCGCGTCTGTTCGGTCGGCCTTTCCGATCTGCAGAAGGAAGAGGTTCAGTCGCTTCTGTTCGAGCTGATTCTGCCTTCCAGAAGAGCCGGAACCTACCGTATCGCTTCGGCCAGCCTGAGTTACAGCATCCCCGGACAGGGCAATGTCGCCGGTATGTCGTCCCACGATGTGACCATGACCTATTCGGACGATTCCTCGCAGTCGGCGGCGGTCAATCCCAGGGTTCTGCAGATGGCCGATGCAGTCAGCATCTTCCGCCAGCAGACCAGAGCTCTGCAGCTGGCTGAATCGGGAGAGCGCGGCAAGGCTACTCAGCTTCTGCGTTCTGCGGCTACTCAGCTTCTGCAGCAGGGTCAGGAGGAACTGGCCAATCAGGCTTTGGAGGAGGCCGGACGTCTGGAAATGGGCGGCGGCACAACTTCGGCCGGAACCAAAAAGCTCGAATACGGCACCCGCAAGCTCACTCAGCTTTTGGATACCGTGCCGCCGATTCCGGGCGTGTCTTTGGATAAATAGAATTAACAACCGTCGTTTTGACGCTTTAAAATAATTATTTGCTTTGCAAATCAGTAAATGAAGGAGAAGCTTGCTTCATGAAGTGTAATATTTGTGGTTCCGATAACGTTGAGGGCGCTCTTTTCTGCGAAGACTGCGGCTCAAAACTGGCTGCTGCCCCTGCGCCTATGCCTGCTCCTGCGCCTGCGCCCGCTCCGGCCCCTGCGCCTATGCCCGCTCCGGCCCCTGCGCCCGCTCCGGCTCCCGCTCCCGTCCCTGCCGGTCCTTTTTCTGCGGCTGCCGCCGCCGCGCCCGCTGCCGGCAATATGATTTGCCCCGTCTGCGCGGCTGAAAATGCTCCAGGAAGCCGTTTTTGCGACGAATGCGGAACTAATTTAGCTGCCGCCGGCGCGCCCGCTGCGGCTCCTGCTCCCGTTCCTGCGCCCGCGCCTGCCCCGGCGCCCACTCCCGCCCCGGCCCCC
>JAFTAM010000153.1 GCA_017458675.1 bacterium | reverse complement strand
TAGAAAGGGCTGGGTTCCAGATGTTTTTACCGTATTATAAGTTTGTTGCGGCGTAAACAAAGGAGGAGCCGTGTACTGACCGGTACGCACGGTTCTGTGGGAGGTCGGCTGACCGCTAAGCGGTCAGTCTCCTACCCGATCTTTCTTGGGTCCCTTCAGAGGCCTATATGAGCGTTATGCTACTGCTTTATGGCGTCCAGGAGCTTATTTAAGCCGTTCGGACCGAGCAAGGCCATTTTGGACACGCTGGTGGAACTGGGAGCGGTCAGGCCGACCTGCAGGTTGCTGGCGGCGCTGCTGCAGCGGAAACTGTAATAGCTGTTGCTGTAAGGCTGTACGGTAGCTCTGGCGATATTGGAGGCGTTGTTTATAACAACGCTGGCAGGCTCGGCATGGCCCAGCTTTTTGGAATTGTCGCCGTAAGCTTCGGTGAGAGAAATAGCTTTATAGTTGTAGATTTTATCAGCGCCGTTGAGGTTGCTTACCAGATTGGCAACGCCGAAATCGGCAAAGAGCTGCCTGAACGGTATGCCCGCAGCATTGGCCACGTTATCCAGGCCGGTATCGGTATTGGTGGCGGCATCGGTAATTACGCTGATTCCGAAGCGGTCGGCTACATATCTCTGCAGCAGATAGTTGCCTCCGTATTCTCCGTTGGTATTGTTGAATTCAGAGAACGATACGTCTTCAGGAGTATTTAAGTAAGAGGAAGCGCATTGGAGGATGTAGGTATTGCAGGTTTCGCCTTCGCCGTCGCTGCCCTTGAGACTGAAGCCGCAGAGGTCTTCGGCTAAAACCGAGCGTCCCTCATTGACGGAGCTCTTTTCCATCTCTCCTGAATATGCGCCGTCTAAAATGACCTTTTGATTATAGCTGCACATGTGCTGGAATTCATGGCCGATAGTGGAGTACAAGTCGTAATCGTCTATGTCGCCGTTGACGTAGAGTATCTCGCCTTCGTTGCTGGAACTGGATTCATTAGTCGGATACTCGTCGGCGCCGTTGAAGTATCCGTAAACTCCGTTGCCTATCGTGCTGCTCTGCAGAACGAAAATAATAATTTTATCGGTTCCGTCGATGCCGGGGCTGAACTCTTTGCCGAAGGTACTGCGCACGGTTTTGGCGATGGGCGCGCCGTTTTTATGGTAGATATTGTTGGTTCCGAAGACCTCGTCAATTTCCAGGGCTTTATCATGACTGATGATTGTCGAGCCGTCGTTCAATATTTCCGAGAAAACCAGAACGCTGGAGGTTTCGCTGTTGTCGACTACTTTTTTAACATCAATTTTTGTCAGATTTCTCAGATTTTTATAAACGTAGATCTCTACGGTATCGTCTTTGGCGCAGTCGGTGTATTTAGTATTGGTTTTAAAATCCGGCTTGCCGTTAATTTTAGCGTTAAGGGCCACTCTGTCCGCTTCGGGACGGAATTTTTCCGCCAGTATGTTGGTAAAATCGTGAGGACCAATGCCTTCCGCTTCGTCGGTTTTAGCTTCCGCTGCCTCTGAGGCTTTGGCGACGGTGGGCGTGTTGACGCTGAGTTCTATGTTTTCGCTGGCAGTCGAGGTGCTGCTGACCAGCATAGTGGCTGTGTAATCTGAAGAGAGAGAACCTACTTGAAAAAGATAATTGCCGCTGACGGTGGGATTTACCGGGTTGTAGCTTCCGCCGCTGCTGGAGCCGCCTCCTCCGCAGCCTGCAAAAGCTGCGCATAAGGCCGTGCAGGCCAGACCTAGAATTAAACGCTTGCTTATGAACATATTTCCCGCCTTTTTTTATAAAGATAGAGTAATTCGCTGATTTTTTATACGCCTATGCACAGGAGACCGGCAGCGTCCGCTGTTTCCGTGCAAAAATCATTATACGGCAAAAATTTGCGCAGTTTTATATAAACGCGTGTTTTTTTTCAGAAATTTACATTGCGTTTGATTCGTCTGCCGCCGGGGCCGTATAGCCGGCGGCAGGCTGCCGCAAATTTAAAAGCCTCTGCAGAAATATATTTCCGAACAGAGGCTTGCAGTTTATATGATAAAACTTACCTCAGCTTACTGCTCCTCGTCGCTGGGAGAGTACAGTCCCTTGAGAAGGCTGTTTTCCACTAAAGCCAGATGAAGGATGCTTTCGGAGGTGGGAGCGGCAACGCCGATATGCAGATTTTTTACTGTATTGGTATAGTTGAAGCTGAAGTAATTGCTGGACCAGGCCTTGACGGTATAGGCTTCGGTCAGATGTCCCTTGGTGAGCTCCATTTTTATGGGAACAGCTCGGTTCAGAGTGACCTGATCGCCTTCGAGGCCGTAAGTTTCGTTGAGGGCAATGCTCTTGTAGGCGTAAATGCTGTCGGTGTTATTGAGATTGCTTATGGAGTTGGCTACGGTGAAATCGGAGAACAGCTCGTCAAAGCTCAAGCCGGTATATTCGGCCAGGTTATTGCGGCCGGTTAAAGAGCTGACGGCGGCTCTGCGTACAGCCTCGGCGCCGAAGCGGTCGGCGATATATCTGTGGAGCAGATAGCCCTGTCCGTAGGAAACAGACGGGTCGTCGCTGTTTATCATGAGCATAGTGGCGGTATGAGGAGCCTTTAAATAGGCGTCGACATCATTCAGCAGAAGCTCGTTGCAGGCCATCAGCGTAACAGGCTCTTCGCCGGATTCGTCAGTATAGCTTCCGCTCAGAGAGAAGCCGCTGTAATCGGCCACGAAGCGGGAGCGTCCTTCCTCGATGACTTCGTCTTCAAGAGTTCCGTCGTATTCGCCGTCTCTGCAGACCTTCTGGTTGAAGCTGCAAAGATGGGCGATGCCCTGGGCCAGACCCTGCAGCATCTTTTCTTTGTCATTGAGGGAGCCGTTTAAATAGATAATCTCGCCCTGGTTGCTGTATTTCTCTTCAGAGATGGGATACTCGTCGTTATAATTTACGAAAGAGGCCTGATCTTCATCCATCATTTCGCCGTTGAGAACTACGACGATAATCTTCTCCTCGCCGTCGATGCCGGGGCTGAACTCTTTGCCGGCAATTTCGTGGGCCGAATCCATAATAGGCGTGCCTTCGGAGTTATAAGGATTCTTTACGGCATAGGCCTGATCTATCTCTATGGCGGCGTCATGATCTATGACCGATTCCATCGTTTCCGCATCAACCTGAGAAAACACCAGAACGCCGTTCGTTTCGGTATTGCCGGTCAGCTTCATAATGGGAACGGATACGTTTTTGCCGTCCTTATTGACATAGATATCGGTGATTTCACCCTTTTCCATGTCGGTATATTTGGTGTTGGGAGTGAACTCCAGCTTAGCGTCGGCGGTTTTGACCTTTACGGCGGTCTTCTCTATTACTTCGGCGCCCTTCGCGGAAGAGCGGGCGTAGGTGTCGGCGCGCTCGGTTTTGATATTTAAAGGATCGCCGGTGGGCTCGTTGCTGGTTAAGTATATCTGGGCGGAGGCCGAACTGCCGCTGGAGCCGTTGCTAACAATAACCGTAGAGGTCTGAGTATTGGGAATATTGCTTAGATAGAAATTCTGCGTACTGTCGGTGGGACTGTAGGTGTGATCATCATCGCTGCAGCCGGCAAAAGCGAAGCAGAGGGCGGAACAGGCCAGTCCCAAAAGCAAGCGGTTGGTTACTCGCATTTATAAAGTAGTCTCCTTAGATTTTTGTTAAGGTACGCACTTTTGTACAGCAGCGCCTACCTTGCAATTTTGCGTTATTTTTTTTTAAGTCAGATAAGCTTTGTCTGTAAAGACGGGAGAAAAGCGCGGAACTGTAAGCCGGGTTCTGTTTCCGCCTGAAGAAGCGGAAGGCGGCCATTTATCTGTGAAATATGTCGCCATATTCCTCCAGCGATTTGTAAAGAGGGAGCCGACGGGCCGTCGGACGCCTGCCTGGGCGTACCTCTTATATCTTGCTCCAGGCGGGGTTTACCTGGCCGTTCCGTTTCCGAAACGCCGGTGGGCTCTTACCCCGCCGTTGCACCCTTGCCCGGATCGCTCCGGGCGGTCTACATTTCTGTGGCACTATCCTGAGAGTTGCCTCTACCGGACGTTATCCGGCGCCCTGCCCTGGGGAGCCCGGACTTTCCTCAGAGGTTGTTAAGCCTCCGCGGCCGCCCGTTCCGCACTAAACTCCAATCTTAAAAAATTGATACCGAAAGCATTTCCTGGATATTTTTCAACTTCCTGCCTTTAAAGCGTTCTGTCGGTACGTGAAGGAGATTCAAGCTTAGGTCGTTTCCAGCTATCCGCCTATCTTGAGGTTCCTGGCGCCGCCGGTGGTATTGACTTGACAGGTGATTATATAGCGTCCGCTCTGCACCCTGTTGCCTTCGTTGTCGATCTGGTTCCATTTTACGGGGAATACTCGCTCCTCGTTGGGAAGTATGGTCAGGCTGCGCTGGTTGTTTATGTAGGCGTTTTTGGATTTTGAATAGCGCCAGACTTCAATGGGGAGATATTCAAAGAAGAGGTTTACTCTGTTCTGAATGATAAAATCGACCTGCGTATCTTTATCGAAGTTAAGAGTTTTGGGAACCGGAGAGGTATTGGTTATTGACATCAGCAGCATGATGGGATCCTTGGGGCTGTGCCGGCTGGATATCTTCATGGTGTAATAGAGACCGTCCGAAGACTGGTTGGCTTCGTTGGCGTTGAGATTGGTTCCGGAGGATAAGGAATAGTGCATGAGGATCATGAATAAGACGAAAAGTACGCCTAAGACCGTTATGACTAATTTTACGCTGGCGCTGTTATCCTGAAGATTGCGCCCGCTCTTTCTTACCCTGGGGAGCAGCCTGGCTTCAGCTTCTTCTTTGCCGTCAGCTTCCGGAGCGGTTTGGGGAATAATATTCGTCGCGTTTCCTAGTGATTCTGAGCTGGTCGTCATATCTAACTCCAAATTATTTTAAAAAGCTGTTGGTTCAAAAATAATATCGGTGTATAATAATAGCAGATATTCGGCGGGAGGTGAATATTATTTTGTTCAGTCTGACTTCATTTTGGAAAAAATCTTTATACGGATTAACCTTCTGTTCTTTTATTTTTTCCGCCTTTACAGCTTCTGTTTGGGCAGATTTAAACGGCATGGTGGTTAATATCAGCCAGAGTGGAGAGATCACCGTCAACCGCGGCGTGGCTGACAACGTAACTCCCGGCACGCGCTGGTATATATACAGCAACGGCAAGCCCAAGGCTGAGCTGGAGGCGGTTCTGGTCGATAACTACACTACCCAGGCCAAAGTCGTTTCCGGCAGCGGCGTTACCGTGGGCGATAAGGCTACCACCAAGGCTTTTGCTTCCTCTGCGTCCCTGCCTGCCGCATCCGCTTCGGCCCAGACTGCCGCAGACGGCTCCGAGGCTCAAATCGGCGCAGACGGTGCGGCTCTGCCCGGCGATATCGGCGCGGATACGGCGATGAACGACAGCTCGGCGGCTCGGAGAGTCCCTAAAAACAAGCAGGACAAGCGTTTTAAGGACAAGCCCAAGGAGAGGGTAGAAAATGCGGAAACGGCGGAAAAATCATATAACAAGCTGTTTAGTTCATGCACCAAGAAGGTCAGTTTCTCCGGCGGCGTGGATAACCGAAGCAAAACTTCGATCAATCCCATGAACGCTTACAATATGTTCAGTACTTTGACCACCACTAATATAGTGACTCCTCAGATTATTATACCCACTATCATCGACGAGTATAACTACAATAAAAGTTCCAAGGAGTCGGTTAAGCTCTGCAGTCTGGATGTGGAGGTAACCTGGTGGAGCGAAAGCCTGGTAGACGCTTATTCCGACATGATGGCCTTCCGGGAGGGACGCACCGATATGGAGCAGAGGATGGCCATGCGCGGCGGTCTGTACTCTCAGAAGGGCGTCGATAAATTTGTGGTGTTCCATGTTAAGATGAAGAACACCGGCAAGAGCAACGTCCAGGTTGAACCCTTCAACTGGCACGCCTATCTGGTCGACGATCAGGGCAACAGGGTAAAGGCCGAGCGCTACGATCAGGTTCTGGATCGTGTTCTCGCTCCCGATCAGGAGACCGAAGGCAACGTCTATTTCCTCAAATACGACGCCTCCGGCCGCAATTTCTCCGACCGCAGCGTCACTCTTGTATTAGAGGATATTCTGGCGGAGCGCGCCACTCTCAAGTATTAAAAGTTTTTATCGGATAATAAGCAAAGAGCTTCTCTTTCTGTTTTGGGCAGATATGCGGAGCTCTTTTAATTTTGGCCGCCTTCGGGAACGGGCGAAGCGGATTCCCGCGCCTGCGTCTGCCGCCGGGGCGCCGCTGCGGCGGCTAAGTATATGAGTTGCATTATAATTTGCTTCAGCGGCTAATTTTGAATTGAAAAAAAAATTTTAAAATTTAAAATTAGAAGAGATAGCGGATAATTATTTTTTTGATATACGGATTTTACAGGGAAAGAGAGTGGAAAATACGGTTATGGATATGGTTAAGGATACGATTAACAAGCTTTTCAGCGACGGAGAGGCTCAGGAGCCCCAGGCTGACGTTCCGGAAGAAAATATCGCCGAAGAAGCGGAGGAGGCCGATCTGCAGTCTCTTCTGGAGGCGAAAGATGCGGAGATCGCCGCTTTGCAGGAGCAGCTCAAGCGGGTAACCGCCGATTCGGAAAACTATCGCAAGCGTCTGGACGCCAATTTTGAGCGCAGGGTGGAAAATGCCAAGGAAGAGATTTTCCGCAGCCTGCTCACCGTGGTCGATCATCTGGAGATGGCTGTGCAGGCCGCCGATAAAGGCAGCGATCTTCCCGCTCTGCGTCAGGGGGTGGAGCTGGTTCTGCGCGACGCTTTAAAGATGCTGGAAAACTATAAGATATCGGCTTTGGAAACGGTGGGACAGCCCTTCGATCCTTCCTGTCACGAGGCGGTCATGGTGGAGGAACGCGAGGATCTGCCCGACGATACGGTCTCTATGGAATTTAAAAAGGGCTATAAAATGGGGGATCGCCTCCTGCGTCCCAGCATGGTGCGCGTGGCCAGGCAGCCCAAGTAGCGGTATCGGTTCTTAAGCGGCCGCGCTTTCGGATTGCGCCGGCTGTCTGAGGGACTTTTTATAGGGCTCTCTTTTATTTGAATTTTAGAAAAGAGGTTTGTCTTATGGAATATAAAGATTATTATCAGATTTTGGGCGTCGACAGAAACGCCAGCTTAAAGGATATAAAATCGGCGTACCGCAAGCTTACCAAAAAGTATCATCCCGATCTCAATCACGGCGACAAGGAGGCGGAGAAGAAATACAGCTCCGTAAATGAAGCTTATGAGGTTCTGGGAGATCCGGACAAGCGCGCCAAGTACGATCAGTTCGGCGAGCAGTGGAAGTACGTCAAGGACGGCAGAACTCCGCCGGGCGGAGGCGCGGGCGGCTTTGACTTCAGCGATATCTTTTCCCAGTTTACCGGCGGAGGCGGAGCTTCGAGGTTTTCCGGACAGTCGGGACGTTCGCCCTTCTTCGATATGCTTTTCGGCAATATGGGCGGCGGTATGGGAGGAGGCGCCAATAACGGCGGCTTTTCCTTCAATTTCAGCAATATGGGAGGAGGACGGCAGGGTTTCGGCGGAGGCTCGTACGGACGCGGCGGCGGTATGCCCAAGAGCGAGCCGAAAAAATCTGAAGCGGAGATTACCTTAAGCCTTGCCGAGGCTTACGGAGGCTGTAAAAAGCAGATCACCGTCTCCAAGCCGGAAAGCTGCTCGGTCTGCGGAGGCGGCGGACATCTCTCAGGCACGGTCTGCGGGGCCTGCGGAGGACGGGGCATGCGCCGCGAAGACAAGACCGTCGAGGTCAATATTCCTGCCGGCGTAGCCAAGCTGCGGATTTTAGACGGCGCGGTCGTTTTAAAAATAAGTATCGCCGCCGATCCGGAATATAAGATAGAAGGGCGCGATCTCCGCTGCGAAGTCTGGGTCCCCTTCAAGGAGGCTTTGCTGGGCGGCTCGGCTTCGCTCAGGCTTCCCAACGGCAAGACCGTGGATATAAACATAAAGCCGGGTACGCAGAACGGAAAGATATTCCGTCTGCCCGGTCTGGGCCTTCCCAACCCCAAGGGCGGCAGCGGCAGCATTTTTGCCCGTTTAATGGTTAAGCTTCCCGAAGATCTTACTGCAGAGCAGAAGGAGGCTCTGCAGAAATTTTAATGCCGGCGTCTTCTGACGCCGAAGCGGAACCGTTCCCCGGCCGGGGAGCAATGTCATAAAGTTAAGGCAATCACTTGCTAAAAATGGCACAAAAGCATTTAAGCATTAGGCTTGTAAATGTTTCCTCTGTCATTCTGAGCGTAGCGAAGAATCTGTCAAGTATGTTTAACTTGTTTTCGTTATGCCGGTTTTCTTTGTCGCTACCGCTCCGCGCTCGCTTACGCTCGAATCTCCGCGTACGCGTCAAAGAAAACCTCTATTAAGCGTGTCTGCAAAAAGCTTGTTTTTCCTTAACTTACCGACAGTGGGCCGGGGAGCGGTTTTTTTATTAAATTGCGTTTATTCCGCATTCTTCGGAACTTGTCCGGGAGGGCAGGCAGGGAGTTTGTTTTGACTTGTGAAAAGGAAACTCGGTTTTTTTTAGTTTTACAGAATTAGTGTGTTTTTTTACAGTCATTTTTTGAAAGCTTTTGATCAGCGGCAATGATAGAATTCTTTGAATACATCGGCAGAAAATTATTTGGGTTTCTGAACTATCTGGGCTCTCTTTTTGTTCTGCTGACGGAATGCGTCTCGTGCTGCTTTAAAGGAGCGGTGCGCTTTAATCTGGCCGTTCAGCAGATGTCCTTTCTGGGAGTCGATTCTCTGCTGATCGTAATTCTTACCACTACTTCGGCGGGAATGGTCATCTCTCTTCAGCTGGCTCATATCGCCGTTCAGTACGGCGTGGTCGCCGTGGTAGGCGGCGGCGTGGCTCTTTCCATGGCCCGCGAGCTGGGGCCCATGCTTACGGCTGTAGTGGTCGCCGGCAGGGCCGGTTCGGCTATAGCGGCGGAAATAGGCACCATGAAGGTGACTGAGCAGATTTCGGCTTTAAAGTGCATGGCGGTAAGTCCGGTGCGTTATCTCGTCGTGCCCCGTCTGGTGGCGCTCATGGTTATGATGCCCATTTTGACTCTGTTCTCGATGACTTTCGGTACTCTGGGCGGAGCGCTGATCGCTTACCAATCGGCGGATATACCCTATGAGGTTTTCTGGAATTCCATACTGCGCCTTACGGAGCTGTCCGATATAAGCTTCGGCCTTTTGAAAGGGATAGTTTTCGGCGTGGAGGTGGCCTTAATCGCCTGCCTGCAGGGACTCAATACCGGCAGAGGAGCGGCCGGAGTGGGCGGAGCCACGACCACCAGCGTAGTCTATGCGACTATCTGTATTTTTATCACCAATTATCTCATGTCACTGTGGCTGTTCCCTGTTAATTAACTGAGCGGATGAAAGGTTTGTTATGAGTAGGTCAGCAGACGATATTCGGCGGGAAGACTCCTCCGTATCCGCCGGCGCTTCCCTGCCGGAAGGTTCCGCCGCCGCTTCGGAGGCTGAAGGCGGAAAGATCGAAAACTGCATTTTAGGTCCCCGCCGGGTCATGTCCGATCCGGCTATTTCCGTACGCAACGTTTCTGTCTCTTACGGAGGCAGGTCGATTCTGCGCAATGTCAGCTTTGATATCCCCCGCGGCGAAACTCTGGCCGTCATGGGCCTTTCGGGCGTGGGCAAAAGCACTACGCTGCGCTGTCTGGTCGGTCTGCAGAGGCCCGATAAGGGCGAAATTTATATCGACGGCAAAAACGTCCTGGAATTGAGCGAGGCTGAATTCGATAAGCTCAGGAAGCGCATAGGCATGGTTTTTCAGATGCCGGCTCTCTTCGATTCTCTGACAATAGGGGAAAACGTGGCTTTCGGCCTGCGCGAGCATACTAAGCTGTCCGAGCAGGAGATACAGCGCGTCGTGGCCGAGAAGCTGGCCATCGTGGATCTGCAGGGCATGGCCCACCTCTATCCCAACCAGCTCTCCGGCGGTATGCAGAAGCGCGCCAGCCTGGCCAGGACCATCGCTACCGATCCCGACGTCATTTTGTACGACGAGCCGACTACCGGCCTGGATCCTATTTTATCTATGGTCATCAATGAGCTTATCTGTTCTCTGCAGCGCCGCCTGAAGGCGACCTCCGTGGTAGTTACCCATGATATTAAGGGAGCGATGCTGATCGGCAGCAAGATTGCCATGCTTCATAAGGGCGAGTTTGTCTGGATGGGAACTTCGGAGGAATTTCGGACCAGCAGCGATCCGATCATCGAGCAGTTCAGAGAGGGGCGGGTCAGCGGCCCCATAAGAGTTCAGTAAAATTGTTTTTTCAGATTTGAATTTTTTGCAGGAGGAAGATAATGGAGCTAAGCGCTGCCGCAAAAGTAGGAATGCTTACGGTTGTGGCCTTCATCCTATTGGGATTGGTATTTTTTGAAATCGGCAAGCTGGGCCCCGATTCGGGTACCCGCTATCATGTCGTCTTTGACGATGTGCAGGGACTGCAGGTGCGTTCCGCGGTCAATTTGGCCGGCGTGCGTATAGGCTATGTGGCCGATATTCAGCTGAATAAACAGAATCGCGTCGATGTCAGCGTGCAGGTCACCAGGGAAGATGTCAAGCTTTACAGCTCTGATTATTTTACCTATACCATCGCTTCCAGCATTTTAGGCGACAAATGGCTGGAAATTAAGCCCGGCAACATTCCCGAGGGGGTGGACCCCATAACGGGAGACAGTTTTGTGGTGGGCACAACGCCCATTTCTCTGGACGAGCTGGCCAAAGAAGGCAGCGAGCTGGTGGAGGAGATGCAGGGCGCCGTGGCGGCCTTAAACGATATCGTGGGCGACGATCAGTTTAAGAACGATGTTAAGGTGACCGTCACCAATATCCGCGAGGTATCCGGAAACCTCAAGGACGCCAGCAAAGACGCCAGGACTCTGATATCCACTTTGCAGGAGCGCATGAAAGTTGTCGCCGTCACCATGGAACAGGTCGTAGAGCGCACCTCGGAAACGGTTGCTCAGCTTAAGGCCGACGCCGGCGTAATCGGCTCTCATCTTAAAAATACGACGGCCAACGTCGACACTCTGGTCCAGAACAATGTGGGCAACCTGAACGCCATTGTGGGCAATCTGCGCGATATGTCCGCCAGTCTGAAGAATACTGCCGGGGCTCTGGAGAGCCTGGCCGACGATCCCAAGATGCGCGAGGACGTCGTGGCCATCGCCGAAAATATCCGCAAGGTCAGCGAAGAAGTGGCCGGCATCGCTTCGGACGTGCGCAAGATTACCGGCGACGAGCAGGTGCAGAGCGATATTAAAGAGACCGTCAGCAACGTGCGCGAGGCCAGCGGCTCGATTAAGCGCATAACCAATAAAGCGGAAAAGACCGTCGATGATATTACCGGCGGCGAGGGCCTGGGAGGCCGCAAGCTCTTCGGCGCCGACGTCTCCGAGGAATGGAAGCTCAAAGACGGCAAGCTCTCTACCAACGCCAACGTCTGGCTCTTCCCCAACGGCGGTCCCCTCACCGTGCGCCTGGGCCTGGATTCAATAGGCGACGAAAACCTGCTCAACCTGCAGGCCGGCAAGACCTGGGAAAACTGGCGCCTGCGCGGCGGCATCGTGCGCTCCAAGGTGGGCGTTGGCGCCGACGCCTGGCTGTTCGATAAGCGCTTTGAGGCCAACCTCGACGTTTACGATCCCCGCGATATCAAAGTCGACGTTCTGGGCAAGATCATTCTGCCTAAGGATTGGTACGTATACGGAGGCGTCCGCGACGTGACCGACAAGCATCACAGCTCCGCCGTGGTAGGCGCGGGCAAGCGCTTCTAGGCGCTCTGGCCTATAAAAATGAGGTCCGGCGTTCAGAGTACGTCTCAGAGCCGGACTTTTATTTTTGCATTAATAAAGAGAAACTGCGGCGGCCTGCTGCAGGAGGCGGCTGTAAGCGGGCGGAGGCTCGGGGCTGTTCCATTGATTTTTTAAATTTCTTTTAAAATTATAGGGGAGTAAACGCTTGATTTACCGGGGGCTTTTAGATAATCTTTTATTCATTCAATTTCAATGCGTATTGTACAGACCTGAATGCAGATTTTTTAATTCTGCGGCGAATGCAGAGGGGGAAAAGCCTCTCTCGGATAATTTACAGGCTGAAACAGTTTTGAGCGAAGTCTTTGACGATAAGAAGTGAAGGGCGGTTTTTGAAGTGTTAAAGAACAGCAGTTTTACCTTGGAACCCGGTACAGTATTGGACGGACGCTTTTATGTAGTCCGCCCCATCAAGGCCGGCGGCATGGGAGCGGTCTATGAAGTCAAAGACAGAATGGTGAACGATCGCATCTGTGCACTCAAGCAGATGCTGGACACTTCGGCCCGGGTGTCGGAGCGTCAGCAGGCCATCGATCACTTTTTATCCGAAGTCCAGGTCATGCAGGCTCTGAACCATACGGGAATTCCTAAAATTTACAGCGCTTTCGTTCAGGAAAATTCGTTTTTCTTTGCCATGGAATATATTGAGGGCAAGGATCTGGCCGGTATTTTAGCCGAGCAGGGCAATCCCGGTTTGCCTCCGGCTTCGGTCGCGGGCTGGGCTCTGCAGACCCTGGAGGTTCTGAAATATCTGCACGGACGCAATCCGGCCATTACTCACCGCGATATCAAGCCTTCCAATCTGCTGCTGCGCAAGGATGGGCGTCTGGCTTTAATCGATTTCGGCATTTCCAGGGTGGTTAACCCCGCCGACGGTTTCTGGATCGGCACGCCCGGCTACGCTCCCGCCGAGCAGCAGCAGGGGCAGCCCGTCCCCAGCAGCGATTTATACGCCTTAGGGGCTACCATGCACGAGCTGCTGACCGGCCGCAAGCCCCAGGACTGGGATTTCCCCGAATTTGAGACTTTCGGCGTCAAGGTTCCGGAAGCTCTGCACGATGTAATTTACAACGCCCTGGGAGTCTGGCCGGAGGACCGCTACGCTACCGCCGAGGAGATGTACAACGATTTAAAGAGCATCCCCGGACTTTCGGTCAGCCTGCCGAGCAGCTCTGCCGATCGCTTTGAGGAAGCGGTTATGAAGCTCAAGGACAGGCTTTATCCGCTTTTAAACAATTTGATTCAGCGTTATTCCAACGAATGTCATACTACCTATCTGCCGCCGAATATCGATTTCTTTGAGTTTACTCTGGCTTATCCCACGCCCTTTACTCTGAGAGTCGTCAAAAACGTCGACGAGGGCTGCGTCAAATTTTATGAGCGGCAGGGTATTTTGGAGCCCAATTTGATAGATTCGGTCAATCCCATGCAGGCCGGCTGGGAGCAGAAGATAGACGCGCTGGTAAAGCGATTTGTCGCCGATTACGAAGCGTCCAAAAACTGCGGGTGGGGATTCGGCATAGGCTTTTAAAAGACGCGCGCTCTGCGCTTAAATCTGATTTTCAGCAGGGAAACTTAAATAAGTTTTCCCTTTTTTTTATGCGCCCGGAATATTTTAGAAGGTTTTTTAAAGCCTGAAAATCAAATTGTAGCTTTTACTGTTTAGTGACCTTTTCTTTTCAGGAGTCCGGAGAGATGTCGGTACGCGCTCAGATTGCAGCGGCTGTATTGGGTTTTTTGTTTACGCTGATTTTAATACCTATAGTTAAGCGCATTGCGGTCGCCTGCGGAGCTTTGGACAAGCCCAACGCCAGAAAGGTCCACCAGGTCCCGATCCCCTTATGGGGCGGTCTGGGGGTTTCCATAGGTTATTTTCTCTCTCTGGGAGCGGTAATCTGGCTGTCATCCTCCTTCAGGGCGGCCCTGACCGACAACATGATCTCTCAGCTTATCGGCATGACTATCGGCGGCGTTTTGATCGTCATTGTCGGCATGGTGGACGATCGCTTCGGAATGCCCGCCAAGGTTAAGCTGGCCCTGCAGCTGGTTATCGGGGCGGTGATGTATTATTTCGGCGTCAGGATCGACTATATAGCCGTGCCCTTTTACGGCGTCTGTTTCCTGTCGGCCTGGCAGAGCATAGCCGTAACCCTCTTCTGGATAGCCGGCATAACCAACGCCCTTAACCTGATAGACGGTTTGGACGGTCTTTTGGCCGGAGTTTCCTTTACTGTGGCGGCGGTTTTCTTCGTGGTCAGCATTTTAAAGGGGCAGTTTGTCATCGCTTTGGTTATGGCTTGTCTTTTGGGATGTTCCCTGGGATTTCTGCGCTATAACTTCAATCCGGCCCAGATCTTTATGGGCGATACCGGCAGTCTGTTCTTCGGCCTTATGTTTGCCGGCTGGTCGATTATAGGCCTTTTGAAAAGCACGGCGACCTTTGCCTTTGTGCTGCCTCTCTTTTTAATGGCGGTGCCAATTTTTGATACGGCTTTTGCCATTGTCCGCCGCTTAATAGCTCATAAGCCTATCTTCCAGGCCGACAAGGGCCACCTGCATCATCGGCTGCTGGCTCTGGGCCTCAGTCAGCGCCAGGTCGTTCTGGTTATTTACGCTATCAATACTCTGTTCGGTCTCTGCGGTTTAGCGCTCTTTTATTGGACAGGCGTAGGAGAATAATATTTATGAAAAATGCGATTCATGTAATGTTTGTTTTCGGCACCCGGCCGGAAGCGATCAAGATGGCTCCCGTGATCTTGGCTTTAAAAGGAGATCCCCGCTTTAAGGTGACGACCGCGGTTACCGGGCAGCATCGGCAGATTCTGGATCAGGTTTTGGAACTTTTTAAGATTGAACCGGATATCGATCTGGATATTATGCAGGTAAATCAAACCCTGACCGGCATCGCTGTCAGGGCCTTGGAGAGACTGGAGCCGGTTCTGATTGAAAACCGTCCCGATCTGCTCCTGGTGCAGGGCGATACTTCGACCGCCTTTATCGGCGGTTTGGCCGCTTTTTACCAGAAAATCCCCGTGGGGCATATTGAAGCCGGCCTGCGCACCGATCAGATTTACGATCCCTTCCCGGAGGAAATGAACCGGCGCATGCTTTCCCGTATTGCGGAAATGCAGTTCCCTCCCACCAAGTGGGCCTGCGACAATCTGCGCAAGGAGGGGCTGGTCCATAAGGATACATACATTACCGGCAATACCGTAACCGACGCTCTGCGCTATATCCTCGCTCAGCTTCCCCCCGGCATCAGCGATAAGCTGCAGCCTTGCCGCTATGAGGGCGTGTGCGGATCTGAGGATCTTTCCGATTTGCTGAATACGAAAAAGCGCATAATTCTGGTGGAGACTCACAGAAGAGAAAATTTAGGCGCGCCGATGGCTTCGGTCTGCCGGGCTTTGAAGCGCCTGAGCGAAGATTTCTCCGATATCGAGATCGTTTTCAGCGTCCATCCTAATCCCAAGGTACGCGAAGTAGTCTGCCCGGCTCTGCGCAATCAGCCCGGCGTCCGCCTTTTGGAGCCTATGAATTATACCGAGCTGCTGCGTTTAATGAGAGCCTCGTATTTAATTATGACCGACTCAGGCGGAATCCAGGAGGAGGCGCCTTCTCTGGCCGTTCCGGTTATCGTGCTGCGCAAAACCACCGAGCGTCCCGAAGGCATAGTTTCCGGCAATGCCGTTCTGTGCGGCTGCGACGAGGAAAAGGTCTATAGATCGGCTGAAAAAATTCTCCGTTCCGAGGCCGAGCATGACGGCATGGCCAAAATCGCCAATCCTTACGGAGACGGAATGGCGTCTCAGCGCATTCTGCAGGCCATTCTGCACCGCTTCGATCCAGAGAACTGCGCGTCTCCGGAGCCTTTTTCCGCCGAATAAAGCGCTATGACCGAGAATACGGCGGAAAAAAAAGTTCTGGCGGAGGCGGCGGAGATCTTTCCCGGCGAAGATACGGCAGATTTAAAGAGGCTTTTTTCCGGCTCGCTTCCGGCTGCGGAAACGGCGGATAAAGACGAAGAAGTTCCGGCTCTGAATATTGCCGAAATAAATAAGGATCTGGGCTGCTTGAGCGAGGCTTTAAGCCGCATGTCCCTGGATGAACTGCTGGATTTTAAATCCGAGCTTAAGAGCAGAGTGCCGGCTGAGGAGCAGCCTCGGGAAGAAGCCGGAGCGGGGGAGGGGGGAACGCGCCCGGCGGCGCTTTCGGAGACTGCCGCCCCGGAAGTATTTCCCGTTAAGGCGAATTTGCGCCCCTCGGCCGACGGCAGCTTCCTTGAACGCGATTTGAAGAATGCCGCTATGTTAAGCGCTTCTGTCCGCAGCGCGGTTTTGGAGGCTTCAGAAAATCGGGAAGCGCCGAAGACAGAAACTGAAAAAGCGGCTGGGAGCGCCGAGCCGGAACCCGGAACGCCGGAAGCTCTGCAGAAGCGCATTTCGGAATACGAAAGCGGGAAGAAGAGCTTGGACAGCAGCGGACTGCAGGCGCTGGGCTTTATCTTTTCCTTCGGCTTTACGGTGGCGGCCGTCGTTTTTGCCTTTTGGTGGATGGCCGAATACGCGATCGCCCATACCGGCTGGGACTGGCTCATGGCGCCTTTTATTCTGGTTGGAGCTATATTCGGATTATTCATGGGCTTTTATATGATGGCGCCTTATCTGCGTAATTTAGACAGAAAAAAAGGCTCCGGGCAGGATAAAAAGGCTTAATATGTTGAGGGAAGAACTTTTGCCGCTGCTCGGAGGCTTTTTAATGGGTTATGCCTACTGGCGCTTATGGGAATTTTTGGCGGAAAAGCTTATTTTTAGGCTTTTAAAAAAGGATTTTTCTCAAAAGGAAGTGAAGGGAGCCGGATACCTGTTTATTATACTGGCGGCTTCGCTGCGCCTGGGATTAATTTTTGCGGGTATATGGGGAGCCGTAAGTCTATTGGGGCTTTCTGCCGTTCCCTTTTGTCTGGGATTTATATTAGCTTCTCTGCTTCGGCGCGTTATTATGTGCGGCATTAGGCAGAGGGAATAAATTGTCCGGACGCCATATTTAGGAGGAAGTAGCTATGAGCTGGAGTTCCCTGTTTTGGGCGACCCCTGCTGCGTTTTTGGCGTCGGCTGCCAATTGCACGACGCTGAAATGTCTGTCGGATATACTGCACGGTCCGGAGAATCTGATTCTCTTTGTTTCGACCTGCTGCGTCATAATTGTGCTTTTGACCGGCGCTTTTTTTGCCCGCCGGGGATTGGCAGTCGTATCTGAAGGCTGGAGCGCTCTGTGCGAGCTGATTTATGATTTTATCGACGACATGTCGGTATCTTTTATAGGACATCGCGGCCATCGCTATACTCCCTTTGCCTTATCGGTTTTTCTGTTCGTCCTGTTCTGCAACTGGTCGGGACTTCTGCCCGTGCCCGCTTTCAGCGGCAGCGTAAATGCGCACAATCACTATCATATCTTTGAAGCTCCCAGCGCTTCTTACAATACTACTTTGGCTTTAGCTATAGTTTCGGTGCTGGCCTTTACCTTTTTCGGCATAAAGCAGAGAATCTGCGGCGACCCTAAGGATGAAGTGTTTCCCGAGACTTCGGGGGCCGGAGAGGAGCGCGAAGAGGGCAGAGGACTTATTAAGGGCTTTTGGGTATGGCTCACTCACTATCTGGGCATAACTCCCGTGCTTTATCGGCAGCTGGAGGGCATTATGCGCTTTGCCCTGGTCCCGCTTCTGGGAATACTGTTCTGCTTCCTCAACGTCATTGAAGAACTTGCCCGTCTGCTTTCGCTCTCTTTCCGTCTTTACGGAAATATTTACGGCGAGCACATGGTAAAGGCCAACCTCATGGATACGGCTGCTCAGTTCCTCGATAAAGCCCTGGCTCAGGGCGCGGCGGCGGCCGATATGATTATGGGCTTTACTCTGCCGGTGGCTCTGGTGGGCGTATCTTTGTTTGTAACCTGTCTGGGCGCGTTGGCCGGCGGTATTCAGGCCATGGTATTCTGTATGTTGACTCTCTCCTACATTGGTCATATTGTAGCGGAAGATTAATATAAAAAGTAATTGTAAAAAAGTCAGTTCCTTTCTCTTACGGTCTGCTGCAGACGGAATCTGAAATTTCTGAAAGGGACCGCTGTTTTTTGGAGGTAAAAAATGTCTAAAGTTGGAAAATTAGTCGGTATCCTGGGAATGCTGGCTGTCGCTATCTTTTTGGCTGTTCCGGCTATGGCCCAGGAGGCCGCTCCTGAAGCCGCCGCTGCCGCCGGTCAGTTCTTGAGCACTCAGTCTATGCTGGCTCTCTCTTTGGCTATCGCCGCCTGCAGCGGCGCTATGGCTCAGGGCAAGGCTATTTCCACCGCTGTTGACGGTATCGCCCGCAATCCTGAGGCGTCGGGAAAAATTCAGATGAACCTCATTGTAGGTTTGGCTTTCATTGAGTCTCTGACCATTTACGCTCTGCTCGTCTGCTTTATCCTCAAATAAGTCAGTTCAAAAGGTGCAATTTTTAACCCTCGCTGGCCTGCGCCGGCTCTGTCCTTCAGGCAGACTTGAGCAGGTCAGAGAGAGTTTTCAGCGGAGGTGTAAATGGACGGCGTAATCGGCACCTTATCTTTATTAAATTCTGAACCTTTAATGATCCTGGTTCAGGTGCTTCTTTTTTACGTCTTTCATTTGTTGATGTGTCAGATTTTCTATAAGCCTTTAGCTAAGGTTCGCGCCGAAAGAGCTGCCGTAACCTCCGATAAGGTGGCTAAGGCTAAAGCTGTCAATGAGCGCACCCTTAAGATAAAGAGCGAATATGAGGAAGCTGTCTCTAATGCCCGCCGCGCGGCCGTTCAGAAGCTGCAGGAGGCTCAGAGGCAGGCTGAATCTATGCGCCAGGAGAGGCTGGAATCTGCCAAAAAAGAAGCTGCGCAAATTCTGCAGCAGGCAAAGGCCAATGTAGCGGCTGAACGTGAAAAGGCTAAAAACGAATTGGACGCTGCCGTTTCCAGATTAGCTCTGGAAATGGCTCAGCGCGTGCTTTCCGGTGTGATGGGCGGGGAGGAACGGGATCGCGCGGTCAAAAAGCTGGCAGGAGATAATGTTTTATGACCAACAACTTTGAATTTTTTGCCGGCCTGCTCTGTTTTGCGGTATTAGTCTATGTTTTAAAGCGCTTTTTGTGGGGCGCGGCCTCTCAGGCTTTAAAAGAGCGCAGCGACGCCTGCAGAAAACGGATCCGTGAAGCGGAAGATATCTTTAACGAGGCTGAAAAACAGTCCAAAGAATGGACTGAAAAATACAGCGGCCTCAATGAGGATATCAGACATATCGCCGAAAAAGCCGAGGAAGACTCCGTTCGCCTTTTGGAGGAGAGCAAATCCAGAACTGAGCATGAATCTCAGACTATGGTGGACAATGCTAAGCTGGAGGCCGATTATCTGGCCGACAGAGCTAAAGGCGAACTCATGTCCGATTTGGCGGATCGCGTCGCCGACGAGGCGGCCAGGCTGATAAGCCGCTCCCTGGACAGCGACGAAAAGGCGCGTCTGAACATCGTTGAGGAGCTCTTGACTAAGATCAATATAGGAGCTGAACATGCTTAATGAAGCTTTATCCAAACGCTATTCGACAGCTCTGTACGCCTGCGCCAAGGAAGAGGGAGGCAATCAGACTGTAGCTCAGTTTAAAGAGCTGCAGGCTGTATTGCAGACCTTTGAGGAACATGAGGATTTGAAGCGCTGTTTTATCGCTCCGACCGTATCCCGCTCCGCTAAAAAGGAGATCGTCAAAGCGGTTTTTGCCGAGCATGTATCCCAAAGGACCTTGAATTTTCTCTCTGTCTTGATCGATAAGGGACGCGAGGCCTATTATGAAGATATTGTCGAGTGCTATACGAAGCAGCTTTGCGAAGATAACCGCATCTGGGAAGTAAAAATAGAAGCGGCCGAGGAACTCGATAAAACGGTGTGCGGCTTGATTGCCGCCAAGCTTGAGACCGAGCTCAATAAAAACAAGGCTTCCGAGGAACAGCCGGAAAGAGTCAAGCTCAGAGTCGAGGTTAAGCCGGACCTGCTGGGAGGCTTAATTATTCATTTGGGCGGAAAGCTTTACGACGGCAGCATCAGGCGTCATTTGGATAATCTGCGCTCTTTGATGAAGAGCAGGTCTTCTTAAGGCTGAATACCGACGCCGACAAAAATCGGCGCAAACGGGGAAGCCGCAGCTTGCGGCTGCGGAGCTATATTAAAGGCATATTAAATTTGCGTACAGCCTGAGCTTATAAGGCAAAAGCTTATGCTAACACTCTTTGGAGGAAAACATGGCAATTCGTTCAGATGAAATTTCTGAAATTCTGCGCAGACAGATCGACGGATACAAGCCCGATGTAGAAGAAATTTCTTACGGAACCGTCATTAAGGTAGGCGACAGCATCGCTACGGTATACGGACTTAAGGAAGCCAGAGCCGGCGAGCTTCTGCGCTTTTCCAACGGCGCCTACGGTATGGTAATGAACCTGGAAGAGGATTGCATAGGCTGTATCGTTATGGGCTCTGACGAAGGCATCCGCGAGGGCGACCGGGTGGAAAGAACCGAGCGCGTGGCGGAAGTCCCCGTGGGCGAATCCATGTTCGGCCGCGTCGTCAACGCTCTGGGACAGCCCATTGACGGCAAAGGGCCCATAAATAACGAAGGGACCAGAACCATTGAGTTTACCGCTCCTACGGTTATTCAGCGCCGTCCGGTCAGCGAACCCATGCAGACCGGCTTAAAGGCCATTGACTCTCTGGTTCCCATCGGCCGCGGTCAGCGCGAGCTGATTATCGGCGACCGTCAGCTGGGTAAGACCGCTATCGCCGTAGACGCCATGATCAATCAGAAGTATTCCGACGTCTACTGCATTTATGTAGCTATAGGCCAGAAAGCCAACTCGGTGGCTTCTCTGGTTGAGACCCTCAAGCGCGAAGGCGTGATGGACAAATGCGCCGTGGTGGTGGCCAACGCCAACGAAGCTCCTGCGCTTCTGTATCTGGCGCCTTATACAGGCTGCGCCATCGGCGAGCATATGATGTATAAAGGCAAGCATATCCTGATAATTTACGACGATCTTTCCAAGCACGCCAAGGCTTACCGCGAAATTTCCCTGCTGCTGCGCCGTCCCCCGGGGCGCGAGGCTTATCCGGGCGACGTTTTCTATCTCCATTCCCGCCTTCTGGAAAGAGCGGCCAAGCTCTCCGACGAGCTGGGCGGCGGCTCGATGACGGCTCTGCCCATTATCGAAACTCAGCTGGGCGACGTTTCCGCTTATATTCCCACAAACGTAATTTCCATTACCGACGGACAGATCTATCTGGACGCCGACCTCTTCTATGCAGGTACCCGGCCGGCCGTCGACGTCGGTCTTTCGGTCTCCCGTGTAGGCGGATCGGCTCAGGTTAAAGCCATGCGCAAGGTGGCCGGCCCTCTGCGTATAGACCTGTCTCAGTACAGGGCTCTGGCCGCTTATGCCAAGCTCTCTTCCGATGTGCTGGACTCGGTGAGCCGGGCTCAGCTGGCTCGCGGCGACAGGGTTACGGCGGTGCTCAACCAGGGACAGTACGCTCCTATGTCCGCCGAACTGCAGATCGCCATTCTGTTTGCGGTGACCAAGGGCTATCTTGATGATATCGCCGTCTCCGATGTATCCAGGTTTGAAAAGGAATTTTTAAATTATATGCAGAGCGCCTATGGCGAAATTCTGGATAAGATTAAAACCACCGGAAAGCTGGACGACGATCTTTCCGAAGCTCTTGTCAAAGCGGTTGAGGAATTTAAAAAAGGCTTTGCGCCTTCGGAAAAGTAGCCTTCAGGATGTAATTTTCGAGGAGAAGTATGGCTAGCGACAGAGAGTTGAAAACGCGCATTAAGTCCGTCGAGAGCATCGGCCAGATTACCGGCGCCATGAAGATGGTGGCCAGCTCGCAGATCCGCAAGGTCGAGCAGCTGGCGCTGGAAGGACGCGCTTATGCCGATTGCATCCGCCGGGTAGTGCGCGGTGTTTCCAAACATATCAATACCTTCAAGCATCCTGTTTTGGAGTTGGGGCCGGTTGAAAAGATAGGCGTGATTGTCATCGGCGGAGACAGCGGTCTCTGCGGTCCCTACAACTCCAATCTGGCCCGTCATGCCGTTAAAACTCTCAAGAGTCTGCCCAAAAAGCTCAACAAGCTTTTGTGCCTGGGAGGCAAGGCTGATAAGGCTTTGAGAAAGGCCGGCTACACACCGGACGAAACGCTGCTTAAATGGGAATTCAGCCCCGAGCTGGCCGATAATATTGTCAATAAGTGCAGAGAATGGTATGAAAATAACGAGGCCGATGAAATTCTGGTCGTCTATACCAATGCGATTACGATGCTGACCTGCGAAACCCGCACTTTTCAGCTTGTGCCCTTAAAGGCTTTAAAGTACGGCAAGGATCTGGCTATCGGTGAGGTCAACGACTCGGCTTCCCTGGGCTTCGATCAGCTCGACATCCGCAAAGAGATAGCGGACAAGGAAGAAATGCTGTACGGCGACGAGGACGACGATGAAGACGACAGCATTATCGACTATATTTTTGAACCCAGCATTGAAGAGGCCTTAACCGTAGTTGTCAGAGCTTATTTCAGAGCGGTGGTAATGCAGCTGCTTCTGGAATCCAAGACCTCGGAGCTGGGCTCGCGGGTGAAGGCTATGTCGAACGCTACCGATAATGCCAAAGCTTTGGCCGAGGAGCTCACTCTGCAGTATTACAGAGTGCGTCAGGAAAGTATTACAAACGAAATTATCGAAATATCCAGTGGCGCCGAGGCCTTAAAGGGTTAAAAGGCCGGTCGGTATGGGTCAGGGCGGCTAAAGTGCAGGCCGCATTTTAGGAGGAAAAAATGGCACGTGGCAAGATTGTTCAGATAGTAGGCTCTGTTGTGGACTTGGAATTTCCCGCCGGCGAGCTCCCTCAGCTTTACAGCGCTTTGCGCGTCGAACGCGAGGATTTCCGCGGCATTCGCGGCGAGGAGCTGAAAAAACTTCCCGAATCCCAGAGAATTTTAACTCTGGAAGTTATGGGAGAAAACGGCAATAACCGCGTGCGCGCTCTGGCCATGGGTACAACCGACGGTCTGCGCCGCGGCATGGAGTGCGAAGATACCGGCGCGCCCATTACCGTTCCCGTAGGCAGAGCCACGCTGGGACGCATGTTCAACGTGCTGGGAGAGCCCATCGACGCGCTTCCCAAGCCCGAAACCGATACTTATTATTCGATTCACCGCAAGGCGCCGGCTCTGGAGGAGCAGACGCCTACCACCACAGTTATGGAAACGGGCCTTAAGGTCATCGACTTCTTGGAACCCTATTCCAAGGGCGGCAAGGTCGGTCTTTTCGGAGGCGCCGGCGTAGGCAAGACCGTACTTATTCAGGAGCTCATCCACAACGTGGCTACCGGCCACGGCGGCTTCTCCGTCTTTGCCGGCGTAGGCGAGCGCACCCGCGAGGGCAACGACCTCTACGGCGAGATGAAGGAATCCGGAGTTCTCAGCAATACCACCATGGTTTTCGGACAGATGGACGAGCCACCGGGGGTGCGTCTGCGCGTAGCTACCACCGGAGTGACCATGGCTGAGTATTTCCGCGAAGTCGAACACCAGGACGTGCTGCTCTTCATTGACAATATCTTCCGTTTCGTGCTGGCAGGCTCCGAGGTCTCCGCGCTTTTGGGACGCATGCCCAGCGCCGTAGGCTATCAGCCCACCATGTCGACGGAAATGGGTCAGCTTCAGGAGCGCATTACCTCCACTAAGAACGGATCCATTACCTCGGTTCAGGCCATTTACGTTCCTGCCGACGACATCACCGACCCGGCGGTGGCCACCTCCTTCGCCCACCTCGACGCCACGACGGTGCTTTCCAGACAGATCGCCTCTCAGGGCCTCTACCCTGCCGTAGACCCGCTGGCCTCGACCTCCCGCCTGTTGGACCCGCGCTTTATCGGCGACGACCACTACTATACGGCCCGCAAAGTTCAGGAGATCCTTCAGCGTTACAAGAGCCTGCAGGATACCATCGCCATTCTGGGCGTTGAGGAGCTTTCCGACGAGGACCGCACCGTAGTGGACAGAGCCCGCCGCATTCAGCAGTTCCTCTCTCAGCCCTGCGCTGTGGCCGAAGCCTTTACGGGACGCAAGGGCATCTATGTAAAGACCGCCGATACGGTGCGCTCCTTCAAGGAGCTGGTCAGCGGCAGACTGGATAAGATCCCCGAAAAAGCTTTCTATATGACCGGCGATATCGATTCGGTAATTAAGAATGCCGAAGAAATGGGCGTCGAAGTCGGCCTTAAATAGTTTTTTGGATAATTAGTGAGGCGCTTATGAGCGAAGGCAGACTGTACTTGGAATTGATAACCAGACGGCGCTGCGTCTTTGAAGGTTTTGTGACTAAGGTTATTTTGCCTAGCAAGCTCGGACAGATGTGTATTCTGCCCGGCCATGCGGCTCTGCTGGCAGTTCTGATCCCAGGAGTCTTCCGCAGTACGGACGTTGAAGGCAAAGAGATTGTCTATGCCGTCAAGGGCGGCTTTGTTCAGGTTCAAGGCGAAAGCGTCAAAGTTATGGTGGAAAGAGCCTGGAGCAAGGACGAACTGTCGGATCCCCCGGAATTGGATCCCCTGCCCAAGTGGAATCCCGATGATGTCAGTAATACCGACCAGACCGACGCGGATGACGGTCCCAAAGAGGACCCCCTGGACAAGGTTTTGGAAGAGGCTTATTTAGTCAGACTTCTCAATGAAGCCAAGATAAAGGTTAAAGCCGGATTATAGGGTGGATGGAATGGATGTAATGGGTAAAACCGTCGATAGATTAGTGGTTCGGGGAGGCTCCCCTCTGATAGGCTGTTTAGACGCCAGCGGCTCGAAGAACGCCTGTCTTCCCATTATGGCGGCTTCTATTTTAGCCTGCGGAGTGGTGGAGCTGGAGCGGGTTCCCAACATTTCCGACGTCGGTACCATGAGCAAGATCCTGACGGTGCTGGGCGTAGGAGTGGAATTCGATAAAGAAAACGGCCATATGATTTTGGATTCCACCAATATTTTGACTACTGTAGCTCCGGAAGAATATGTCAGCCGCATGAACGCTTCCTTTGACGTAATGGGACCTCTTCTGGCCCGCTGCGGCGAAGGCGAGGTCGGTTTGCCCGGCGGCTGCCGTCTGGGACAGAGACGGGTAAACTATCATATAGAAGTTTTTAAAAAGCTGGGCGCCGAAGTGACAACGACCGGCGGTTCCGTTAAAGCCAAGGTACCCGGGGGCCGCTTAAAGGGCGGGCTCTATACCTTCCCGACCGTGAGCGTGGGAGCTACAGAAAACGCCATGATGGCGGCGGTTCTGGCCGACGGCGTTACGGTTCTGGAAGGCTGCGCCCGCGAACCGGAGGTAACCGATTTAGCCAACTTCCTGGTGACTATGGGAGCTAAAATCGAAGGTATCGGCACTCAGACCCTGCGCATAGAGGGCGTTAAGAGGCTTCACGGCACTAAGTACAGAGTCATGGCTGACCGCATAGAAGCCTGCACCTACCTGGTGGGAGCGGTTATGACCAAGGGCGATATAACCGTCAATAAATTTGAATCCAAATACTGCCGTTCCTTTTTGGACTGTCTGCGCCAGGCCGGTCAGGAGGTCATTGAAGGCGGAGATTACATTCGCGTCAAGGGCGGACGTCCGATTCTTCCTTTAGATATCGTTACCGCTCCTTATCCGGGTTTTGCCACCGACCTGCATCCGCCCATGGTTGCCATGCTGGCTTTGGCCGAGGGCGTAAGCTCGCTGCAGGAGACGATTTTTGACGGACGCTTTATGTATATTATGGAGCTGGTCCGCTTAGGCGCCGATTTGCTTTGCTCCGGCAATTATGTCCGCATCCGTCATGTCGATCACTATGTGGGCGCTCCGGTAAACGCACCCGATATCAGAGCCGGCGGAGCTTTGATTCTGGCCGCTCTGGCCGCCGAGGGCGAAAGCCTGATCCGCGGCGTTCGCTATATTGACCGCGGCTATCAGAACATAGAGGCTATGCTGAAGTCCCTGGGAGGCGACATAAGAAGGGTTACGGTACCCCTGACAGAATTAGAATAAGGTTTTTTTGATTTTTTAGTAGTAGAGGCTTATCAACTTGTTTTCTTTGCGGGTCGGTTTGGATTTGGGCAGTGCGAATGTCCGCCTGAATTTGGATGGCAAGATTGCTGTTGACGAGCCTTCTTTGTTAGTCGTAAACTGCAATTCCCGCGAAGTGCGGCTGATTGGGCAGAAGGCTCTGGAAGTCCGGGGCAAATCCATCCCCGGCTTTGAAGCTCTTTATCCCTTTGAGGGCGGAAGAGTCGTAAACCTGGCCGCCGCCGAAGCCTTGCTGCGCTATGTAATTAAGAAGGCTTCGCGCTTTCGCCGCTGCCGTCTGCGCTTTGCCCTGCCGTCTGCGGCGGGCAGCGTGGATCGAATTTGTTTGGAGCGCGCGGCTCAGCTGGCAGGAGCGGCGTCTGTTGAATTTGTCAGTTCGCCTCTGGCCGCGGCTATCGGCGCCGGCATAGATATGACGCTGCCCGGCGGAATTCTGATTATAGATATTGGCGAATACAAAACCGAAATAGCGGTGCTGAGCGCCGGCGATATCATCGATTCCGAAACTTCGGCAGCCGCCGGCCGCGAGTTTGATTCGTCCATAGCCCGGGCTGTGCGCGGCGCCTGTAAAATGTCGGTTATGCCTCTCACCGTCGAGAAGCTCAAATGTGAGATAGCTTCCGCCGTGCCCCTGAACTCGCCTAAATCAATGAAAGTTTCGGGACTCGATTTAGTCAGCGGATCGCCCTGTGAACATGAAATTTCCTCGGAGCTGGTAAGCGCGGCTCTGGCCGATCCTTTAAATGAAATTGTCAGATCCGCAGCGGAGCTTCTTTGGCGCATTCCCTGTGAGCTTTCTGCGGATCTTTGTGAAAACGGAGCGGTTTTGGTAGGCGGCGGCGCTAAGCTTTTCGGCATAGGGCAGTATCTGCAGGAGCATTTGGGCATTCCCGTTAAGGTGGCGGACTCTCCCGAATACTGCGTGGCTTTAGGCTGTTCCTCCGTGGCCCCTGTCAAGGTTGACAGGGCAGGGGAGGAGCGGCGTGGATAAGGCAGCTGAGAAAATTTCCTGGCTGAAGAAGCTGCGCTGCGCTCCCTGGCTGTGCGGCTGCGCCGTTTTAGCGGTCTTTTCTGTATTTGCCGTCATATACGTTTTTTCTCAGTTATCCTGGAACGCCGTATTTCAGAGCTGTCTGAAAACCCTCAATTCCAATCTGTATGGCAGCGTTGCGGCGGCTGAATCGAGCTTCGACTGGAAAACCGTTAAAGTTTTCAATTTGAGAGTCAATACCGAGGAGGGTGAAAATTTAGCCTCCGCAAAGAGTCTGGAATTGGATTTAAATTGGCTCAGAGCTTTGCGCCAGCGGGATTATATGGCTCTTTTCGGCGATTTACGGGTAAGCGGCTTTGACCTCGCTCCCTGTCTGGAGACTGACGGCTCTTTAAATTTTGCTAAGCTTAAGCCGAAAAAAGAATCCGAAACTCCCTTTGACTGGGAGCGGTATGTCAGCAGATATGAAGGCAAAATTACCTTTGACGACGGTCTGATTTTTTTTCGCGATCTCAGAAGCGACAGGCTCTGCATAGAATTGGATAACTGCAGGCTTTCTCTGAGATGCACCCCCGGCGGCCGGGCCAGGCTGAACCTGAGCTGTATACCCTTGCAGAAGGCTAATTCTGAGTCTGCGGAGATCGGCAGGCTGGCTCTGGACGGCAGTATAAGGCTGGCCGAGAAACCTGATTTTTCGGCTTCTTTAAGTTTAGAAAAATTGGATTTGGCGAGGCTGAGCGATTATGTGAAGCTTCCCGACGGCGTAAAGATCCTGAGCGGGAATATCAATTCTCATTTATGGTCCGACTGCAGAGCGGAAAGTTGGAGCGACGTTCTGAAAAAAATCAGCTACGGGGGACGTTTCAGTCTGGACAACGGCGCTGTTATGCTCGGCGCTCTTCCGGAGCCTGTTGAAGGCATTTTCTGTCATATCGGCATCTGTCCGGGTTTGGCTGAAATAAGCGAAGCGGGCGGAGCTTTCGGCGGCGTTAAGGCTTCTCTGAAGGGCAAGGTCATGGCGCTGCCTCCGCAGGATGAAGGGCATAAATGGCAGTGCCGTCTCAAGGCCTCTGCGAAAATTCCCTCGGTTAATATTGAGCGTCTGTGCAAAACCTTGAAAATCAAGGCCCCGGCTAAGGGCGTCGCCGCCGCCGATATAGAGGCTGAAGGCCCTTTGCCCTCTCCTAAAGTTAAAGGCTGCTTTAAATCGCCGCATCTCAGCTATGATAAATACGACGTCAAAAATTTTAAGCTCCGTTTTAATTATGAGGATAAGCTTTTAAATATAGAAGAACTGCAGGCTTCCGCCGCCGGCGGTCAATTGCGGGGCAGCGGCTGCGTGCTTTTGGAGGGTTCTCAGCCTCAGGCCGTTTTTAATCTGAGCGGCAGAGAGGTCTCTTTGGCCGAGTTCAGTCCTATAGGCGGCTTTATTGAGGATTTCCGGGTGGCGCTGGTGGGAACTCCGCAGAATCCTCTCATTTACGGCCGTGGCTCCGGCATAGGAGGATTCAGCGGCAGCGCTTCCGTGCTGCGCTCGGCCTCGGGCAATTTTCTGTATGCCGATAAGAGCATAAGCCTGAATAACGGCGTGGCCGATACCTCTCTGGGCAGCGCCTATCTGAATTATGCCAGCTACGATTTGCAGAATCCCTTTTTGTATGCCTGGGTAAGCACGCCCGGTTTTACGGTTCCTGACATTTACTTGCCGCAGCTCGGAACTTTATCGGCTTCGGTAAGCGGCGGCGCTCAGATTTTCGGTTCGCCTGACAGTTTGAATAATCTCAGCGTTTTCGGCTACAGCGATTCTTCCGAAATACGGCTCGGCGATTTCAGCGTCAGCAATCTGCGCGGAGCTGCAGCCTTAGACAATATGACGGTCTTTCTTCCGGAGATAACCGGCTCGGCGGCAGGCGGCAGCGTGGCTGTTTCCGGCTGGGTAGGCCTTAAAGGAGACAGTTCGGCTTTGAGCCTGAAGGCTTCGGGAGTAAATATAGCTTCTTTTGCAAGTCTGGCTCCTTTTGATAATCCTCTGCTTTTGGACGGAGTAGGGGATATGGGGGCTTCTTGGTTTACTCCGAGGCTGGGAGGCGAAAATCATCTTAAGTTTTATCTGGACAGCCACCCTCTGGCTTGCGAAGCCAAAGCCTGCGAGGTTGAAGCTGTCGGTTTAAAAGAAGAATATCTGGCGGTAACCGAGAGATCCGTTACCCATGCTGGTGAAAAGCTTCCTGACGCTGAGACCGCCGCGAAAGCTGAGAGCGATAAGAATGAAGTTCAGCCTGATAAGGCCGGCGTAAGCGTGCCTGAAGCGGATTCTGAGGCCGAGCCGCCGGAAAAGGATGAGATTAAGTCTGCAGAGGCCGCCCGTCCCGGTCCGCATGTATTGAGAACCCCGTATCAAGCGGCTTTGGAGGGCTCTGTTTCCTCTCGGTTCATAAGAGCGTCCGGGTGGGCGAAAGATTTAGCTCTGGACGGGCGGAGGATTACCGAGGACTTAACCCTGAGCGGCAGCATTACCGGTCAGTTCGGCGCCTGGGGAAGACCTGACAGCCTGAATTTCGCTTATCTCGCTGCGGTTGAAGATTCGCCTCTGCTGAAGCTGAAAGACAATATGCTTTGGGCGGCGGGAGCGGGAAGCTTTGGCGGCGGGCTGCTGAGCTTGGACAATAATGTTTTTGCCTGGAATTACGGCGGTGAAGATTATTATCGGGAAAATGCCCGCTATATAGGAGCGGCCTACAGCTTTTTCGGACCGGAGATGGCGCCTCCGCTGCGCCGGGACGGCGTGCAGAAAGACAGCGGCTTGAAGCTGAGCATAGCTAAGCTCAGCGGAACGCTTAAGCTGGGGACTCCTCTCAGTTATCAGCTGGCCGCCGAGGCTCAGGATATCGATTTGCTTTGGCTGCGCAGCCAGACCTGGCTGCCTCAGGCTGCCGCTATGCTGAACTCTGCCGGTATCGATGACGGAATAGCCTCTCTGTCTGCGAAGATCGTCTCAGAACACGGACTGCCTAAGGTGGTCAGCGGCTCCTGGCTGGAGGTCCCCTGGATGATGGCGGGCAATGAACAGAACCGCCATCTTTTTTCCGCATCGGCGGCGATCTCTACAGATATAAGCCTCAAGGACGGAACATACTCCTTCGGCGCTCTGAATATCGATCGCCTTTTTGCCTCCAACAAACCCAACGATCCGCTTCTGCCGTCGGGCAAGGAGGTTCTGGGATACCGCTATGAGTCTCTGCCGGAGGGAATTCTGGACATATACGGCAGCCTCAGCAGCGGTCTGGTAGACGTCTATTCCAAGGGAAGCGGCTGGACCACTCAGCAGGCTATGTCCTTTCTGCCCGGACTGAAGACGCAGAAGCTCAGCGGCGATCTGAAGCTGGAGGATCTCCATGTCAGCTTTGATATGAACAAAGGAATTGCCGAAACTCTTTTCATGCAGGGGCGCATGGGGCTGTACAACGGTTTTTTGAACCTGAACGACGGTATCTTTCCCATTACGGAAATTTCCGCTTCCGTCAATCATAACAGCGGCAATCTGGTCTTTTCCGATATCCTGATAAATTCGGACGGCATTTTCGTTAAAGGACGCGCAAAAAGGGACGCGGCTAACCGCTGGGAGGCCCGTCTGTTCGCCGCCGACGTACCCTTTAAGCATTTTTATTATCTCATGCCCGAGCTCAACGATCTGTACGGAACTGTGGATTTAGCCGCAGACATCAGAACGGAATCGGCTTACCGAAACTCCTTAAAGATCGTCTTTGCTTTGGAGGGCAAGGATGTCATTTGGAACAGCCATCCGGCTTCGATGGCCTTCCCCGATTTTCGCATCGGCTCGATCATAAAAGAAAACGGAGAGATCTTTACTTCTGAAGATAAAGGCATAACCGTCAGCCTCAGAGACGGCAAGGCAGGAGTTTCTATTCCTGAGGACGCCTTTAAATTCAGCGTCTATCGCTTTTATGATATGGACGATTTTCCCGAAGATATTCAGAAGCGCATTTACGAGCGTCACAAGGACGCTTTGATTTACGGTCCGGACGGTAAGCTGCTGGGAGTGCGCTTTGACAGAAAGTCCGCGGTCTTTGGCATGCAGGGAGATTTTAAATTTGTCCCTGATTTTAAAGGCGGCGCGGCTGATTGGTTCGTCGGCCCCAACGGCCCCAGGTTCGGCAGAGGCGAAGTCCCCTTCAAGATTAGTCTGGAGAATTTCAGAGGCAATTTGCTGCGCGCGGCTTTGGGCATGCCTATGGCCGAGCGTCAGCTGTCCTTCAGCGGCTCCTTGGGTCTCAAGGGTCAGTGGTACGAGGGACATCAGCTGCAGTCTCCTCCCGGAAGCCTGGAATACTCTTTTGATATTTCTGAATTGGTGTTTGGCAGCATAACCTCCGAGGCCAGGAATTTAAAATCTGAAGAAGCGAACAGCCAAAAAGCGGTTTGGCGCGGCCTGACTCTGAAAAACGGCATGAAAGGCGCTTATCGGCGCGAGATGCTGGCCGGACGCCTGATAGTCGAGCCTTTTGAATTTGTTCCGGAAAGCCGGGAGTTCGGCGCCAATAATAAAGACGGCGGACAAGAAGAGTCTGAGGGCGGGTCCATAAGCGGCAGCGCCAATATCGCCCTGACTTCGGTCCGCGGCTACCGTCCCTCTGACGTTAAGGACGGAAAGCTGGAGGGCCTGACTCCCGAGCAGTGCGAAGCTCTGAAGAACTGGGACTTAAATGAGGTCTATCTGAATGTCGCCAACGTGCCTATTTCCGAGCTGGGCTCCTTTTTAATCCCCGGCATCAGCAGCGGCTTCGTCAACAACTTTATTTTCAACGCCACCGGTCCGGTGCTTTCGCCTACTTTCAACATGGTATTCAACGTCAGCGACGGCAAAGCCGGTCCTCTGAACCTGCCTTCCATCATCGGCGCCGTCAGCGGCAGCCGCGATCCTCAGAGCCATGCTTATCAGCTGAAATTCGGCGCTATCAATAATCCTATTGCCAGCGAACGCCTGAGCAATGTCGTCTATAAGGGCCTGGACGAAGTCTTAAAGGCCCATCCCGAAGATTACGCCAACGGCATTCAGGTTTATTTCGGAGACAAAAAGAGCAAGGATCACGTCTTTTCACTCTTCGGCTCCTTCCCCTATGAAGCCAGGTTCAAGCGCGGAGAAAAGAGCGATCGGCTGCTCCCCTTCTGGCATAACGTGAATGTAAATGTAGACGGCAGCCTCGATATCACTGCGGCTCTGCACGATAAAAACCTGGGACTGCTGGAGGATCTGAGCGACGATATTTCCAAAGGCAGAGGAGAGATGGACGGCTCTGTACGTTTCGGCGGAAAGCTTAAAGAGCCGGATATCCGCATGGCTTTGAAGATGACCAAGGGCGGCTTTATTCACCGTAAAGCCGGCGAGGTCAGCGATTTAAATATCGATATGGATATCAGCGAGGTTAAGGTTTCTGACTTAGCTTACGATTATAAGAGCCGAAGACCCCTTTTTAAAGACTTTGAGGGCGAACTCGAAGCGAAGGCCGGAGATAATAAGGGGCAGGGCGAGACCAAGCTGATTCTCGAATCTGACGGCAATAAAGACGGAAGCGCTCAGGAGAACCGGGAGGAGTCGGTCGCCAGGATTGGTATTCATAAGTTCAGCGGTCTTCTGGGCGGCAAGGGATTCAATTTGAATGGGCAGGCCGATTTTGACGACAGCCTCAATCTTCTGGACGGAGATTTTGCGCTGACGGGAAAGGCTCTGCCTTTAAAGTGGGGAGATCTGCTGGGCGGAACCGCCGACGTCAATTTAAGGCTGCACCGAAACCCCAAACTGGACAGCGTCCGAAGCGGCAATGAACGCGTAAAGCCCTTTGTGCTGGACGGAGACATCGATTTACCCAGCGGCGAGCTTTCTCTGGATTTAAATACATTGATGTCGAGCAGCGCCGAAAGCAGCTTCAACTGGAACAATCTGCCCGCAGATTACAGAGTCAATATCAATCTGGGCAGCGACGTATGGGCCTCGGCCCTGGGCTCCCGCATCAGAGCTTCGGGAACCTTGGCTGCCGTTCCCGAAAAGGAAACCGGCAAACCGGTCCTGGACGGACATATCGATCTCACCCGCGGTATGTTATCTATACCTCTGTATGAAGTCACCTTTAAGGTCCGCAGCGGCCGGGCTGTATTTGATCACAGTCAGATGCCGGAACTGCAGAACGTGCAGGCCGACGCCACGGTGAACACTTATGAGGTTACAGCCTACATAAACGGCTCTTATCCGGATATCAAGGTAGAGCTGATGTCGAATCCGCCTTTGGCTGACGACGATATCAGGCGTCTTCTGGCTTTCGGCAGCGTGTCCAAATCGGCCGCGGCGGCCAGTCAGACGCCGATTAACACCGGAGCCAATGTGGGCGGAAGATCTATGAGCACCGATCTTCAGGTCGGTTCCTCCGGTTTGTCGATGCTGTCAAAGATGCTGACTTCTCCTTTAACTCAGGAACTCAGCCGCATGATGTTCCTTTCCGACTTGTCCATTGATATGACTTCTCCCACCGGCTATTCCTTTAAGATTGCCAAGGCCATAGACGATAAGGACACCTTCCTGCTCACCTTAACCCGCAGTTTTGACAGCAAGACCGGCTTGGACGAAAGCGTTTACGGCATAGAATGGCGGTTCAAGCCGAACATGCTTTTCCGCCTGGGCTGCAATCAGCGCGGCTATATTTGCCCATGGTTCCAGGGATTTTGGGAGTATTAAAAAAAAGCTTATTAAAAAGAAACAGAGAGGCGGACAGATACTGTGAGTCAGGGCCGAGAAAACCGAGGAATAATAGATTTAAATAACAGCCGCGGAGATATTGCCGATACTCAGCTATCTGACGAAGCGCAGTCTTCTTTATTTTTCAGCGAAGGCGAGGTCTCTGAAAGCTTCGAATTCCGTTCCGAACGCGGCGATGGGCCAAGCCCGGAAGAAAGGCGGATATACAGCCGTAAGCTTTGGTCGTATGCAAATTTTTTGAACAGATTAAGCGCTGTTCCCAACGCCGCTGAATTTGTTTCCGGCAGTATTGCTTCGAGGCGGGAGGATTCGCCGTCGGCGGCGGATGAGGTTTACCGCGCCGGAGTGAGCCTGGAAAAAATCAGAAAGAATCTGCCCGATTCACTAACGGAGATAGTTTCCTCGGCTACCGAGGTCTTTTCCAAAGAGACTGAAACCGAGAAGAGCGGACGAACATTAAATAACGAAGGTAATTTTGTTGAATTTATCAGCGATTTTGACTATCGGCGCTGTGAAGAAGGCATAGTCTTAGTCCGCTGTCTGAACCGTCAGCTCAAGCGTCTGCATATTCCCGCCAATGTTTTGGGAACTAAGGTCTGTGCGGTCGAGAAGGGCGTTTTTGCCGACTGCGGCGATTTGGTTCAGGTCGTCATTGAAAGCGGTCTGCAGCGTATAGGCGAAGGCGCCTTTAAAAACTGCGGCAGCCTGGGCAGCATTACGCTTCCGGAGGGTTTGGTTTCCGTCGGAGCGGAGGCTTTCTGCGGCTGCAGCAGCTTAAAGAGGATTAAGCTGCCAGCCTCTCTGCGCGAGTTGGGGCAGGGCGCTTTTGAGGGCTGTTCGAGCTTAAAGAAGATTGCCTTGGGCGACGGTTTTATTTCCGTCTCTAAGCGCTGCTTTTACGGATGTTCGGAGCTCAGCGAAGTAAGTCTGCCTTTCGGCGTCTGCAGCATAGGCGAGGATGCTTTCAGGGACTGCTCCTCGCTGGCGGAAGCCGCTATGCCGGCTCTGCTGAGGGAGATAGGAGATTCGGCCTTTAAGGGCTGCCGTGCTCTGGAAAGGATAGTTTTTTCTCAGGCTTTAATTTCTGTAAACAATTTTGCCTTCTCTGAGTGCAGCTCTTTAAAGTCCGTTGAACTGCCGGAAAAGCTGTCGCGTTTAGGCAGCGGTGTTTTCAGCAACTGTTATAATCTGGAAAAGATCTCTTTAAATAATATTTTAGAAGAAATAGGGCCGGGCTGTTTCAGCGGCTGTCTGGCTCTTTCGGAGATCTCTCTGCCTGCGCCCCTGAAAAAGCTGGGCAGCCGGGCCTTCTGCGACTGTGAAAGCCTGCGGAGCATAGATCTTTCGGTCTGCGATTTGGAAGCTTTGGAGGCAGAGACTTTTTTCGGCTGCAAGGCGCTTGAAAATATAAAGCTTCCTGTTCTTGTAAAATCATTGGGAAGCAAGTGTTTTCAAGGCTGCCGGCGGCTTACCGATTTTACCGTTCCGGATTCTGTCGGCTCTCTGGGCAAAAGCTGTTTTGAAGGCTGCGCCGCTCTGGAAAATCTGGTTTTGGGCGGTCTTTTGTCTGCAATTCCGGAGCGCCTCTGTCAGGACTGTTACAGCCTTAAAAATGTCAATATCGGCCCTTCGACTGTGAACATCGGCGTTTCGGCTTTCAGCGGCTGCAAGGCTCTGGAAGGATTGATTCTGCCTTTAAGGCTCAGGAGTATAAGCGGCAGAGCTTTTGCCAACTGTACTGCTCTGACGGAGGTTTCGGTAAACGAAGGCCTGGAGGCTATCGAAGCGGAGGCTTTTATCGGCTGCCGTCTCCTGGCATCCATAAATATTCCGGCTTCGGTTAAGCTTTTTGACGCGATGGGCCGGAGTGCGGAAATTTTCGATAAAGAAGCGGATAAGCTGGTTATCAGCGGACTGGGCGACAGCGAAGCGGCCAGATATGCCTACAAGCATCGCATTAAATTTTACGATTACGTTTTGAAGGAGAGCTTTTCCGGATTTGACGATTTGGAGGAATCGGAAACCGAAACGGAGGAGAGCTTATTTGAAGAGGCGCCGGAGCCGGAAGCGGAGACTGCCGAGGCGGAAAGCGCAGCCTCAAACCTTAAGCCGGCGGTCGTTCTCCACATTACTCCTATGTCATATGACGCGGTGGTCACTAAAGGCAATTGGACTATGGTCCGTCATAAGGCCTTTGAAAAAAAATCCGACGCCCGTTTCAACGCTCCTACCGCCGTATATCTTGACGATATCAACCGCATAGGAACCAGAGCCTTCAGCAACCGCTGCATCGTATGTCTGAAGTGCTCGGACAGCCTGCTTTCGATAGGCAAAAGCGCCTTCTGGGGCTGCGACAGTCTGCAATATATTGAATGGTCTCAGAATTTAAATTCTATCTGCAACAGCGCCTTCTGGGGGTGCCGCTCCCTGACGGAGCTGAAGCTTCCCGATTCTCTGCAGTCTATAGACAATTGGGCCTTTTTCGGCTGCTCCGGCTTGAAATCGGTAAAGCTTCCGGATTATCTTATTTCCTTAGGAGAATATGTCTTTGCCTACTGCTCCTCTCTGGAAAGCATAGAAATTCCCAACGGAGTAAGAGTTTTGGGACAGGGACTGTTTTTCCGCTGCAGCAGCTTAAAAAGGGTAGTCATACCTCCCTCTGTAAAGCAGTTCGGCTCCAATCTGCGCGATTTCGCTCCTATTTTCGGCTGCTCGGAAGATGAAATTTCGGTAGGGCTGGACGCCGATCTCTCCGACTTGACAATTGTCTGTCAGAAGGATTCTCTGGCTCACGAATATGCCGAGCACTTTAACATTAAATGCGAATTCAGGGCCTTTGACGAGAGTAAGATAAACGTTGATTTAGACGGAAGCAGCGGCAGCTACATTTTTGACGGATTAGGGCTGACGGAGAAAAGAGACCTTCCCTGGAATTTAGTCGGAAATTCTGCTAAGGCGGCGGAGAGCGTCAAGAATGGCGGCGCGGAGAAAAATGAAGAGACTCAGAACCGAGCTGAGGACAGAATTTTAAATAAAGCCAATTTAACTCATAATTTGGGGGCTCTGCTGAAAGGCCGCTCGGTGGTTCAGGATTATTCAGAGAATTCCGCTGAAAGCGGCAGAACTAAGCCGGGCGCCAATTACGGCAATCCGGTCAGCAGCATAAAAAATGTCTTTAATAATTCGCAGTTGTTTTATCGCAGAGACAGCGCCGTGCAGAGTCTTTCCGATTTCGCTTCCGACGGCGCGGATACGGAAAGGAAGCTTAAAAAGCTGCAGTTTCTGCGGGCCGCTTATGAAGCTTTAAAGACGGCGATTATCCGGGCAGGCTTCAGGAGCCCGATTCTGCTGAAGAATACGGAGCCGCTTCGCATCCGCTATGTCAAAAACGGGGAATCGGTGATTTTGGAAGCAAGGAAAGCATCAGAGCGGCTTTCGCCGGCGCAGCAAGAGATCGAAACAGAGATCCGCATCTCCGAGACGGCTGTATCTTCCGGCAGCGTTAAAGCGGAGGAATACAGCAGAACAGAGAGTCTTTCCCTTTCTTTCGTCAAGAGCGGGCCGGAGAAAGGCGAGAACGTACTAAAGAAAAAGACTGCGGCAGCTGCAGAGCCCTATTCCGGAGACCGCCCCGAAAGCAGGCGTCTCAGCGAAGATTCGCAGGAAGACGTCTATGTTAATAATATTAAGCAGACTTATTCCTTTGAGGGTACGGCGGCGAAAATTCCGACGGTGGAAGCGGCTATGCAGAGCTTCTATCTCGAAAAGAGCAGGGCTGCCAATCCGCCTTTGTCCGAAGAGAGCGGAACTGAAAAAAGGGACGGGGTCACTTTGGCCAGGCTGCCCAATATTTCGGCTGTGAAGCTGAAGGTTCCCGATCGTCTGCACGGCGACAGAGTTATCGCCTTGGGAGAGAATTTCTGCAAGGGCAATACCTCTTTGCAGGAGATAATTCTGGGGGACGGTCTTATTACGATAGGGAACGGCGCCTTCAGGAGCTGTATTTGCCTGCGCTCTGCAGTTATCCCCGACAGCGTCGCCGCAATTCAGGAAAACGCCTTCCGCGGCTGCGACAGTCTGACGGGCATTAAGCTCCCCGCCGGTTTGAAGTTTTTAGGAGAGCGCGCTTTCTGCGCCTGTACCGGTCTGCGCACGATCAGCATTCCCGGCGGTCTGCGGCGTTTAGCTGAGGCGGTGTTCGCCGACTGCCGCAGCCTGGAAACGGTCTTTATAGGCGAGGGCGTTGAAAGCATAGGCAGCAAGGCCTTTTTCGGCTGCCGAAATTTAAAATATCTGTTTGTGCCGAGCTCCTGCAGCAGTTTCGGCGACGGTCCTGGCGACAAGATCCTGGACGGAGCGGCTGAATTGACGGTAATTGCTCCGACAGGTTCTCCCGCCTTGAAATGGGCCGACACTGAAGGCCTTAAATTTGAAGCCGCCGATTGCGAAAGCTGGGAAGATTATTTAAATAAAGATAAAGAAGGCGATTCGGAGGAAGACGAATCTTCGGAAACTCCTGAAGCTGAGGATAAAAGGACGGAGTGTACGGCTGAAAGTACGGATAATTTGAAAAAAGCAAAATATTTAAAGCGTAAGGCTAACAGCCGCAGAGGCAAAAGACGCTGAAGAGCAGCAAGCGGCGTTCAGTCGGATTTACTTGAAGATCGGGAACAGCTATGGAAAATATGCAAAAAATTTTAAATCTGTTGGAGCGTATGGCCTCTGCTCTGGAAAGGAGCGCGGCGGCTCTGGAAGCTATAGCCGGCGGCCGCTCGGAGAACGTCCTGACAAATTCAGAGACCGCGAAGCTGCTCAGCGCTTCTCTGCCCGGAGCTTTAGACGCTCTGAATAATGGAATCGCCGCGGCGGCGGAAGCTGCAGGCGGCGAAGGGGCAGAGACGCCGGCTGCGGCGGACGGCTCGGCGGAGACGCCTGAAGAGACTTTGGAGGAGCGGTCCTTCGCTTCCGCTTTGAAGGTCATTTCTTCGCCGGAGGATTGGCGAGGCTGGGACGGCGAGGAGCAGGTCTATATCGATCTGCCAGCCCCTCCCGAAAAAGATTTTTCAAAGCAGTTCCCTTGTCTGACAGCCTTTTTGCGGGAGCGCGGCATCACTTTCTGCGAGATTTTCGAGCCCATGCTGTCAAAGAGCTTCGACGCCAAATTGGAGCGCACGGCGCTTTACATGGGACGCAAATATGTAAATATCTTTCCCTTTTTAAACGTCGTCAAAACCAACCTGCGCACCGGCAGCAGCTTTGTTCTGGATTTAGCCCTCTTCAGTCCCGAGATCCGCGACGATATAAATTTTTTGTGCCGCAATTTTTACGAGATAGCCTTTTTGGACGAATACAAATATCAGGATTATCCCGATTACAAACTGCAGGCTCATTCCAATACCGTGGGAGTAGCTCATAACTTTTTCAGCGGCTTCTGGTTTGAACGCTATGTAGCTCAGGAAGCCGAGTTTACCGTGCAGAGGATCGCTAAGCAGCTGAACCTTTCTTGCGAGGGTTTTGAAATTGTCCGCAATGCCAAGGTCATGTGCGACGGCGTACTGCGGGAACTGGATATTTTAATAAATTTTGCCGGTCAGCAATATTGGCTGGAGTGCAAATCCGGGGACAACTATATAGACAGCATCCCTTCATACGAAAAGCTTGCCGAGAACTATAAATTCAACAGCAGCAACTGCTTTTTGGTATTTCTCAGTCATGAGCCCTGCTTTTACCGTTCGGCCAACGGAGGAATCAGGGTTTGTTCGAGCATAAATTTTTCAGAAAGGTTTGCAGAGCTTCTTCTGTTTAATTTAGAAAATGCAGGAAAGACCGTTTAAAGGCTTTATATACCGCCACTGGCATTTTCTGCTGCTTTTGGCCGCGGCTCTGCTCGTGCGCTGCGCGGCCGCCGTCAGTACGGATGTCTTTATTGACGAGGCTCTGACTTTCTTTAAATCGGAAAACGGAATCGTTCCCATCTTCACCCACGATACCGACGAGCCGATGCTGCCTTTCTGGTATATCTTTCTGCATATCTGGCGGCAGCTGTTCCCAGCCGGCGTATTTTGCATGCGTCTGCCTGCGGTGTTGTCGGGAACCGCCGCGGTCGGTCTAACATATCTGTCGGCTTTTAAAATTTTCAAGGATAAATCTTTTGAAGCTCGGCGAGCTTGGGGATTTTTGGCGGCTCTGCTGCCTGCCTTTTTATACGGCTGCGTTTTAAGCGACGCTCAGATGCGCTGCTATGGCTTTCTCTCTTTATGTATAGCCGGTCTGATCTTTTTCGGCCTGGATTTTATCAATAATGAGGCCAAGAAAAGCTCATATTGCGGTTTGCTGTGCTTTGGCTTTTTTGGCTGTCTTGCCCATTACATAGGCTGCGCGGCGGTTTTAGGCCTTTTGGGCTGTATTTTTTTTCTGACTAAAGAGAAAATAACGAAACTTTGGGGCGGCCTTTCGCTTTTACCGGGCCTGGCCGTCAGCGGCGGTTATTTTATATATAACTTTCTGACCTCGTCGACCAATTTCGCCCATAATCGGAACAGCGGCTTCAACAATTTCTTCAGCATATTTTGGGCGCCTGGCGAGTATATGGGCCTTGACGCCGTTTCGGAGCGGCTTTTTGATTTTGCCGGCCTTTCCGGTTTGGACTTCTGGCTTATGGCTTTGATAAATCTCGGCCTTTGGCTGGGTTTTTATAAGGCTGCCGCTTTATTTTTCAGGAATAATCCGTGTTTATGTCTTCTGCCGCTCATTGTCGCCGGCGTGCCTCTGGCCGCTCTGGGTTTAGGCTGCCTGCTGGGCATGCAGCCTTTTCAGTCCCGTTATCTGCCTCCCTTATCCGTATGTTTGGCTTTGCTGAGCGTCGGAGGTCTTTCCGGTTTTGCCGAAGAGACGGAAGACGCAGAACGCCTGAGCGGTTTGGAACTGATGAAAAAAGTTCCTAAACTTGCGGCGGTTCCCGCAGTAATTGTTTTGGCGGTCAATTTGGCGGTATCGCTTCTTCTGCCGTTTGCAGGCGGATTCTGGTATCAGAACTGGACGCCGGCAATAGAGTTTGTCAATAAAAATAAGGTTTCCGATCAGGATATCGTTTTAAATTATATCCCTTACACCTTATTCGGCTTTGCCGGCAATTATGCCATCGATAAGATACACTACCGCATAGGCGAAAACGGAGAATCAGACAGCTTCAGCATAGATGAAGACTATCGGGGACTGCAGCTCGTTCCCCTCAGCGCCGCAGTTTTAACGGATGATTTTTTTAAGGCGAACGGAGATAAAACCTTATTTCTGGTCATGAATCAGGCTGAAGCGCTTGGCAGGGAAATTGGTTTTATAATGAACGCTTTGGACGCCCGCTATGTCATCGATGAAGAAATGCACGTAAAAGGCGTCGGCTTTCAGAAGATTGACGTCTACAGACTGAGACCGAAAAAAAATACACCCGCCCAATAATGCGGATGTATTTCGTTCTTTCAGTTTAAATGAAGATAATTAGTGCTCTTCGACTACATAGGCCTTGACGATCATGGTGGGCTGCTGATCTTTAGGCAGGCTCTTCAAATAAGCTGCGCCGTTCATCCATAATGCGCCCTGGTCGAGTCCCATGCTGGGATTGCCGACCGATTCAAACTGATCGGCAACTTTCATGCCGTCGTTGATGACCGTGCCGAATGTGGTGAAGTTCTGGCTCTGCAGGAAGTCGGTGTTGGTGTAGTTGATGAAGACCTGAGTGGAGTTGGTGTTGGGTCCGGCTTTTGCGAAGGCTAAAGTACCGCGTTCAAGGTGGAACAGGCAGGGATCATCATTGAAGTTTTTGTCTTTCCACTCAATCATGCCCGGACGCCAGTTGATGCCGAACTGAGCAACAAAGGGCTCGGGATGCTTGACGACGCGGAAAATGGGGATATCGTTGTAGAATCCGGCTTTTACCAGCTCAATAAAGCGGGTCGCCGCGTTGGGAGCGGCTTCCGGATAAATTTCCATATCCACATTGCCTTTAGTGGTTTCAAAACGCACTACGGTGTATTTGGTGATTTTCGGAGCGGCGTTCGGCTGATAAGGAGTTAAATAGCGGTAATCTTTTGACATCTTTAACATACTGTTTCCCTCAGTTTGTACTGGTGTGTTGTCTTGAGCTGCAGACATTTTGCCGTCTTTAGGCTCTTCGGGCTCGTTGTCTATAGCGGGAGGGGCTTCTTCCGCTTTTACTGCGGACTGACCGTCTTTTTCTGCGTCAGCCGATTCGGCGGGTTTGGCTTCCTGCGGAGGCTGCTCCTGTACCTGTTCTGCCGGTTTTGCGGGAGGCTGGTTCGGAGTGTCGCCGGGGTTTTTGGTGCAGCCGAGCTGGATACAGGCGCCCAGCAGCAGACAGGTCAGAGCAATTTTTGTATATTTATTCATTCTCTCTCCTAACCTTAGCGATATTCTTTCTGCTCTGCAGCAAATAAATGCTTGAGCAGACTGTTTAAAATCAAAACTTAATATTTTGCCGAACGCTTCATTTTTCCCCTGCCGATTAAAAGGCTCTCTTTATCTTGCGGTTCGGGGATGCGGGGAAAAAAATTCAGCGCTGTTTTTCCGTCGGCTTCAGTTCATTATTTTACAATTTCAGCCTTGATAATCATGGTGGGCTTTTGATTGGCGGGCAGGGAATTGAGGTAATTTTCGCCGTTGGTCCAGAGCTGATACTGGTCGAGGCCCATGCTGGGATTGCCTACGGCTTTAAAATTGTCGGCAATTTCCATGCCTTTGGTTATCTTCCCGAATACGGAAAAGTTCTGCTGTTTTAAAAAGTCGTTATTGCCGTAATTGATGAAGACCTGGGTGGAGGCGCTGTTGGGCTGACCGGTTTTGGCAAAGGACAGAGTGCCGCGGTCAAAGTGGAAGAGGCTGGGATCGTCGTTGAAATTGCGATCTTTTAAGACCGCCATGCCCTCGCGCCAGTTAATGCCGAACTGAGCCACAAAAGGCTGAGGAGTTTTGACTACTCTGAAGATCGGGGTTCCGTTGTAATAGCCGATGCTGACTAAATCGATAAAGCGCTTGGCGGCGTTGGGAGCGGCTTCCGGATAAATCTCCATCTCAATATTGCCTGCTCCGGTGATAAAGCGAACCTTTACAACAGTTTTTAAAGCCGGAGCATTGTTGAGAAATGGAGTAAGAGTGCGGTATTTTTCATCGGGGATCTGCTGGATGCAGGAATTATTGCCCGGCTGGGGATAGTAGCCTTCGGCCTGGGCGGGGAGGGCGGCGGTCAGGCAGGATGCAAATGCGAAAGCTGCCGCGGCGGAAAGACAAATTTTTTTGAACATGCTTATTATATGAATTCCTTTCTTTAGCTTGGTAATTAAAGGTTAATTCTCCCCCGGCGGTTTCTGAGCTTCGGATAAATTTAAATAATCCGGCAGATGGGATATATCGTTGAAGGAAACTAAGGTAGGATAATTATTTTGGTAGCGAATACGCATGATTCCGGTATTGCCCAGCTCCATGGACCAGCGGCGGCTGCGGTCGGGAACGCCGGTTATGTCCCACAGAGCCGCTCTTATCAGACCTCCGTGGCTGAAGACGATAATTTTTCCCTCCTCGGGGAGCGCCTGCTGCCATTCTCTTAAGCGTTCGGAGGCGGTTCGCAAATTTTCTTCCGTACCGGGGAAGTATAAATTGTAGGGGTCGTCCCACCAGGCGACGATATCCTGCTGCTGCAGCGGGGTAAGCTCCTCCCAGGTTTTGCCTTCGGCAATTCCCATATTGAGCTCGCGCAGGCGGCGGTCCTTCTTGATGTCGTTTAAGGAGATATTCGGCAGGGCCAGAAGGGCCGTTTCCAAGCTTCGTTCCAAGTCGGAGCTCCAAACCTCCGTGAATTGAATCCCCGCCAGTTTTTTGGCCAGAAAGCGGGCCTGCCTGCGTCCGTTTTCGTTGAGTCTGACGTCGCTGTGCCCTTGCCAGCGTTTATTATCGTTCCATTCTGTGCTGCCGTGACGAACCCACCAAATTTCCAACATAAAAAATATTTTGTCGGGAAGGATTGTCAATCCTGCTCTTGCCGGTTTTTGCTTAACTTGCCGACAGTAATGCTGCGAGGACAATGTCGTTAAGTTAAGGCGATGTTTTGCTAAAAACGGCATGATAGCTTGTCTGCATATGCTTGAGAATATAGCCGCTGTCATTCTGAGTGCAGCGAAGAATCTTTCAAGCATGTTCTGAATGTTTTTGCTATGCCGGTTTTGTTTTGCACTTCGCTCCGCGCTCGCCGCAGCCGGAGCTCGGACGCTCGCTTCAGAGCAAAACAAAACCTGTGCGAAACTTGTATGCTGTAAGCACGTTATTGCTCAGCATGTTCAGCGTGTTTTCGCCATGCCGGTTTTCTTTGTTGCTGCCGCTCCGCGCTCGCTTACACTCGAATCTCCGCGTACGCGTCAAAGAAAACCTTTATTTCACGTGTCTGCTTAAAGTTTGTTTTTGCTATGCCGGTTTTGTTTTGCACTTCGCTCCGCGCTCGCCGCAGCCGGAGCTCGGACGCTCGCTTCAGAGCAAAACAAAACCTGTGCGAAACTTGTATGCTG
>JAFTAM010000152.1 GCA_017458675.1 bacterium | reverse complement strand
TCTTGCCGACCCAAAAGGAAACAGAGAGTGACCACCAGTAAGACAGATGTCTTTCCCGCTGTTTATAATAGCAGAAAAATGGCCCTAATGCCATAGTGAAGTTTAAATATTGATTATTTTTTGCTGACATGCCCCATCTGCCGAAGGAACTTTTATTGCCTGCGTGTCATCCTGAGCCGCCCTCTCTTGTCATCCTGAGCCGTCAGGCGAAGGATCTGTATTGTTATGGCATAGATTCTTCGCTTTCGCTCAGAATGACAAATGCTCTGTTGTCTTGGGCCATTCTTCCATGTCGTCCAGAACCGCCGGACGAAGGATCAATAATGTTAAAGAGCATAGATTCTTCGCTCAGAATGACAGCCGTCTCGCTCAGAATGACGGCATGTGTTTTGTCTGCGCTCGGGACGGCGCCGTCCGCTCAGCATACAATAAAAGCCCGGCTCGGGCTGAGGCTGTATGAGCCTTGCCGGCCGGGCTTCTTTAACGCGCCGCGGTTATTCGCTTCAGCGAATGTAATAGACGTAGTTTTCCTTGCGCGGAGCGGCGGGGGCGGGGGGCTGGGCGGCGTAGCCCAGGGCGCAGTGGCCTATGCCTTCATAATTGCCTTCAATGCCTAATTGGCGGAGCAGCTCCCGGCCGAATTCCGAATCAAATTCCTCTTTGGCGCGGTGAATCCAGATAGCGCCCAGGCCCAGAGCCTCGGCGGCGTTGAGCATGTTGCCCATGACCAGGCTGCCGTCATATTTTTGCGTGCCGCCTATGTGGGCGTTGACGTCTTTGTCGGCCAGGACAATCAGAATGACCGGCGCGCCGTAGAAGGGATCGAAGCCTTCTTCGCGTCCGCGGAGCCTGCGGTTCTCATCGGAAATTTTGTCGCGCATCTCCTTGTTGGTTACGGCAATAATAATGGGGGACTGCTTGCCCAGGGCGCTGGGAGCGTAAGTTCCTGCCCGGAGAACCGCCTGCAGTTCTTCTTCGCTGATCATATCGGGCTTGAAGGAGCGGCAGCTCCTTCGGTTTTCCAGGACTTTCAGAATTTCGTTCATAATATCACCTGCAAAATTTTAGTAGAAAAAAATCTTTGCAGCGCGGCAAAAATAACCTTCTTTTGCTTCGCCGTCCTCTGAAAGCGGCAGGCATTCGGCATAATATCTGCAGAAAGACAAGGCAAGATAATATTACAGCTTTCAGACTTGCGGAGTTTCATATGCTGAAGAATCAAATTGTCAAGCGCTCTTTAATGCTTTTTATGGCGGCGATTGTTTTGCTTTCGGCCGGCGGCTGCAGCGAAGCGCTGTCTTACTATTTTTACGGTATGGGCATGCGGAGCTATGCCAAACAAGATTATAAGCAGGCCTTCAAATTTTTTAAGGCCTCGGCGGATCGCGGAGACGGGCGCGGTCAGTATGCGGCGGCGGAAATGTTGAATATGGGCGAGGGCACGGAGAAAAATTTTACTGCGGCGGCCGCCTATTATGAAAAAGCTATCGCTAATGATAACACTCCCGCTGATTTTAAGCTTTTCTCTAAGTGCAAATTGGGCTTGCTGTATCTTACCGAAGAGAGCGTCCGGAACAGCCGCAGGGGGGAGAGGTATCTGACCGAAGCGGCAGATAACGACGATTATATTTATGCTCAGTTATCCTTAGGTATCCTTTATTATCAGGGCATAGGTACTGACAAGGATTTTGACAAAGCCTTTGTATGGATCTCCAAAGCCGCCAACGCCAAAATTGAGCCGGGATGCGAGACGGAGAAGGAAAGAACCTTTTGCCGCGCCAAAGCCAGGTTTTTATTGGGGAATATGTATCTGCAGGGTCAGGGAACGTCCAAAGCTCCCAAAAAGGCTTTCAAGTGCTTCCAGAAGAGCGCCGACGACGGAAATAAGGAAGCTGAAGCCATGCTTGGCTATATGATGGTCTGCGGGGAAGGCACGGTTAAGGACAGAGCCGTCGGCATGCATATGCTGCAGAAGCTGGCGGACAAAGACAATCCCAAGGCTAAAGAATTGTTGGAGATTATAAAGAAGAAGAATTTATAGGCAGCGCCCTGCAGTGAAGGTTAAATTCTGCTGAAAATGGAATAATAACAGGTTTAAATCAGTCGGTTTGAACGTGCTTTTAGTATGGCGGTTTTCTTTGCCGCGCCGCTCGGCGCTTCGGGCAGGCAATGCTCGGAACCCCGCGCGCACGTTTGAGGAAACTAATAGAATCTGTCTGAGAACAGTCTGCTTTTGTTTAACTATTTGCAGATTGCAGTGATAATCAATCTGATTTTTGTGTTCGGGAGTTTTATATGCTTAATAAACAGCTTGCCAAGCGTTTTTTGTTGATTTTGGCCGCGGTGTTTCTGATGTCATGCGTCGGCTGCGGCGACAGCATGGGCCGTTATTACTTAAATAAGGCCATGCCCTATTACATGAAGAAAGATTATAATAATGCCTTTAAGTATGTTAAAAAGTCTGCGGACAGCGGATTCTGGCTGGGGCAGTGCATGGTCGCCGAGATGTATAAGGAGGGCCATGGCGTTAAAGCTGACCTGAAAGAAATGATTAAGTATTACGAAAAGGCTATAAACAACAAGAATATTCCCGAGAAATCTAAGCTTGACGCTAAAGGCAAGCTGGGGTACTCTTATCTCAAAAGGAAGGAAATTCGGGATGTCGCCAAGGGCGAAGCCTATTTAACCGATGCGGCTAACAGGAATGGCGATATCGGTTCCAAAACAGTTTTGGCCGATTGCTATTATGAGGGCATCGGCGTAAAAAAGGATTATAAAAAAGCGTTTGACTGGGCTTATAAGGCCTATGTTGATAAAACTGTTGACAGTTATCATTCAAAGGAAGTTACCGCAATCCGCGGACGGGAACGGGACACATTTCGCGCCGGCGCCGAATATTTGCGGGGAATGATGTATTTGTACGGCCAAGGAACGGCCAAGAATCCTCGAAAAGCTTATGCTTATTTTGAAATGGCGGCCGAAGGCGGAAACAGCGACGCGGAAAGTATGATGGCTTACCAGTATGTCATCGGCGCCGGCGTCATAAAAGACCGCAACAAGGGCATGAGAATTCTGAGGAGCATGGCCAAGAAGAATGCTAAAGCTAAAGAGTTATTGGCTGAAATTAAAAAGAAAAACTTATAGATTCTTCGTTGCTCAGAATGACAAGGCGGTATAGCTCGGAATGACGTTTTCGTTTGTCATGCCGAGCTGTATTTTTATGTCATCCTGGGTCGCCGGGCGAAGAAGCTGTATATTGCAGAATGGTATGATTTTAGTGGCTGTCTCAATTTTGATATGTAAATCTAATATTGAAGCGGCTATAAAAAATTATTTATTCGCAAGAAATTTTGACGTTTGGCAGAATATAAACGATCTGATTTTTTTATATCCTCCTATTCCTGCGCGAATAGGCTATTATTTTGGAGGTTCACGTGTCCGGTCACTCAAAATGGCATAATATCAGATTGAAAAAAGGTAAGGTAGACGCCCAGCGCGGCAAGATCTTTACGAAGCTTTCCCGCGACATCTATATGGCTGTTCGTAAAGGAGGCCCGGACCCCGAGACCAACTTTATTCTGAAGGTCGCCGTACAGAGAGCCCGCGCCGTCAATATGCCGGCCGACAACATCAAGCGCGTCATTGAAAAAGCCAGCGGCAACGCCGAAGGCGATTATGACGAAGTGACCTATGAGGGCTACGGTCCTCACGGCGTGGCTCTGATTATCGAGGCCGCCACCAACAACCGCAACCGCACCGCCGCCGACATTCGCTCCACCTTCTCCAAGCTGGGCGGAAACCTGGGCGAGACCGGCTGCGTGAGCTGGAACTTCACCCGCTACGGCGTTCTGACCATCCCCGCCGAGGGCAAGGACGAGGAAGAAGTCCTGATGGCCGCTCTGGACGCCGGCGCCACGGATATGAATTCGGATGAGGAAAACTTTCTGATCCTGACTGAGCCCAACAGTCTGCACGCCGTTAAAGAGGGCATGGAAAAGGCCGGCTTTGAGATAGTCGACGTAGGTTTCCAGCAGATCGCCAAGGATACCGTCGAGCTCAGCGTCGAGCAGTCCGCAGGCGTTATTCGCCTCATTGAGACCCTTGAAGACTTTGACGACGTCCAGAACGTCTATACCAACGCCGATATCCCCGACGAGGCCATGGAAGAGTAGACTTTGGGACAGGTAATTTTAGGCATAGATCCGGGCAACGCCAGATGCGGCTGGGGGGTCGTCAGCGAAGATGATGAAGGAGCGCTGCATCTGGTGGAATGCGGCTGTATCGAAACTCCCAAGGAGGCTCTGCCAGGCGAGCGTCTCAGCGAAGTCTATGAGGGAATAACCGAGGTTATTGCCAGGCATCGGCCTGACGGTATGGCCATCGAGAAGCTCTTTTTCAACCGCAATATCACCAGCGCCATAGCCGTAGCCGAGGCCAGAGGGGTAATCCTTCTGGCGGCTCAGCAGGCCGGCCTGCCGGTCAGCGAATATACGCCGTCGGAAATCAAGGAAACCATGACCGGCGACGGCAGGGCCAAAAAGGGCGATATCGGCAAAATGGTGGTACTGACCCTGGGACTGAAAAAAAAACCCACACCCGACGATACCGCCGACGCCGTGGCTATAGCCATAACCCACCATTTCTGGGGCGGTCTCAACGACCTGCGGTAACGGTCATTGCAAAGGCGTATTGAGGATTTTTATATCGGAAGGGCAGTTTCAGCCGGAGCTGAAGCTGCTCTTTTAGTTTGTCTGTGAAGTCTTATGTCATGCCGAGCCATGCGTCCATGTCGGGGCTGTGAAAAAACAGTCTTAATAAAAGAGGTCATCTGGATAATCCAGGTGACCCCTTTTTGTGTTAGAAATAATTTAAAATGAAAAACCTAACACAACCATATTTTAATGCCAAGCAAGGATTTTTGCCAGTATTTA
>JAFTAM010000151.1 GCA_017458675.1 bacterium | reverse complement strand
TTTTGTTTTGCTCTGAAGCGAGCGTCCGAGCTCCGGTTACGGCGAGCGCGGAGCGAAGTGCAAAACAAAACCGACATAGCAAAAACATGCAGAACATGCTTGAAAGATTCTTCGCTGCGTTCTCAATGGCAGAGAAACATTTACAAGCATTGGTAAAACAAGCTAATGTACCTTTTTCAGCAATATTTTGCCTTAACTTTATGACATTGCAGAAGGACCGCTTCCGTGCCATTCTGAGCTTTTTAGAAAGCGCCCGGCGAAGGTTATTAAACCTTTAATAATTTGTTACCTTGTCGTCAGCTTCGATGCGCTGCTCGCACTCGCAAAATGGCTGCTCAGCAAGTAAAAAAGGCCCTCAATCTCAGCGGATTGAGAGCCTTTTCAGCTTTTAACGGCTTAAGCCGTTTTACTTGCGGCGCATGCCCTTGACGCGGCGGCGCGATCTGTAGCCCTCGGGAGCGGGAGCGGCGGCATGAGCGGCAGGAGCCGCTTTAGGAGCGGCCTCAGCCGCGCCTTCGCCTTCAGCCGCAGGAGCGGAAGCTTCTGCAGGCTCGCTCTTTTCCAGGACGGGACGCTCGGCGCGCTGGCGGGGAGCGTTGCCGCGGCGGCGGCTGGCTGCGCTGGCAGCCTTTTCCTTAGCCTGCTCCTCAGCCTCGCGGCGGATTTCATCAGCTCTCTTGGCGTCGCGCTCTTTGGCGAATCTGTCAAAGTCGATAACCAGAGGCGAAGAGAAGAAGATCGAAGAGTAAGCGCCGGCGATGATACCGACCAGCAGAGAATAAGCAAAGCCCTTCAGACTTTCGCCGCCCATGTAGAACAGGCAGATGCACACCACGATGGTGGTCAGCGAGGTGTTCATCGAGCGGGTCATGGTCTCGCATACCGATTTATTGGTAAGCTCCTCAAAGGTGGAATCCAGGTCCTTATGCATATGCTCGCGGATGCGGTCGAACACTACTACCGTATCCATCAGCGAGTAGCTGGTAATGGTTAGTACCGCCGCTACAAAGCTGGAATCGACCGGAAGTCCGGCCCAAGCGTAGAAGCCGATCATGACGATGGCGTCGTGGAATACGGCCAGAACCGCCGAAGTACCGAAACGCAGCTGATTTCCGAAGCGGAACGTAATATAGATGAGCTGCAGAATGCTGGCGATCAACAGAGCCTTGAAGGCGCCGCTCTTCAGCTCGCCGGAAATGGTAGGACCGATGGTGGTCTCGGAAATGTTCTCGAGCTGACCGACTCCCAGAGCCTTTTCCAGTTCAGCGCGGAGCTCGTTGGCCTGCTGAGAATTCAAGCCGACTTCTTCGGTGGTTGCGTCGCTGCGCACGCGCACCAGAACCTTCTGATAATCTTTGCCTTCGGCGGATTTCACCAGACCGTCGCCGAGCTGCACGGTCACGTCAAAGGTAGGATACTTTTTCTTGACTATCTCGGCGATTTCCGTGGAACTCTGAGTGAGGACCTGCGGAGATCCCAGTTCCAGAATGGTACCTCCGGTAAAGTCAAGACCGAAGTTGAGGCCCTTGCCGAAAATACCGATAAGGCAGAAAGCTATAACTACGCCGCTGAATATATAGTAATATTTGCGATATTTCATCAACTCGCGGGCGCGAGTTCTGAATCCCTGGCTCCAGATGATGGCGGCAACCAATACTATTGCCCATATAATTAAAGAGACGACATCGGAACCTGTAATATTTAGTGTACCCACAGCTGCCCTCTCCTATTCACCGTACAATTTTCTGTTGGAGTTGATCTTGAGGAAGTCAGTAGCAAAATGCAGGAACTGACGAGTCACCCAAATAGCGGTTACCAAGCTCAGAGCGGTACCGATCATCAGGGTAACGCCGAAGCCCTTTACGCTGGAAGCTCCGAAATAGAACAGAATAAAAGCGCCCAGGAACGTACTTACGTGACCGTCGATAATCGACGAGAAAGCGCGTTCAAAACCGGCGTCCAAAGAAGCTCTGACCGAACGTCCGGCCCAAAGTTCTTCCTTAATGCGTTCAAACTGCAGTACGTTGGCGTCTACAGCCATACCTATCGATAGAATCACACCGGCAATGCCCGGCAGAGTCAGCACGAACTCCAGACCGGGAACTACCATGGAGCCGACTACCCAAACGCCGTAGATGACCAGAGCGATAGAGGCGACCAGACCAGGCAGACGGTAGTAGCCGATCATATAAAGCATGACCAGAACCAGACCGATGACGCCGGCGGTCAGAGAGCTCCTCAGAGACTGCTCGCCCAAAGTAGGGCTGACCGTATAAGCCTCGAGAATTTCCACATCCACGGTCAGAGCTCCGGAATTGAGGACGTTGGCCAAATCGTTGGCTTCTTCCAGAGAGAAGCTGCCGGTAATCTGACCGGAGCCGCCGGTAATGGCGGTCTGTACGGTGGGCTCGCTGTACATAACGCCGTCCAGATAAATGCCTAGGGGCTTGCCGATCATGCGGCGGGTAATATCGCCGAAGAGCTTGGCGCCTTCTTTGTTGAATTCAAAGTTTACGCACCAGGAATCCTTGCCTACGCCGGCCCGGCCTACGCCGGCTTCCTTCAGATAGCGGCCGTCCATGACGGTGACGTATTCCGCCGTCTGAGTGGCGGGATTGTATTTTTTCTCCTTAAACTCCAAACGGCCGGCCTTTTTAACCATGTTTTTGGCCTTATCCAGATCGGTCATTTCCGGAATCTCGATAATAATGCGATCGGCTCCGGCCGGCGCAATCAGAATTTCCGAGGTGCCGATGGAATTGAGACGTTTGGTGAAGACCTGAACGCTGCGGTTCAGGGTTTCGGGAGTGATCTTGCTGATCTCATGGGTTATGGGGTCTTCGACTTCTTTTAGCTGCAGCGCAATATGCGTACCGCTGCGCAGGTCTAAGCCAAGCTTAAGCTTAAGGCGGTCCTCAGGCTTGGAGACTCCGAAAAATCCGTACAAAATCGCTCCTGTAATCAATAAGATTATAACCAGATTGATAAGTACTTTTGTGCTTTGGTTCACGATAGCGTTCCCCTTAAAAATTTACGACTGAATCTATGCAAAAAAAACGCCCTGTTTTTTTTACAGGGATTCGACTATAAAAAAGGCATAAAGCCCATTATTTCTTAGCTTTTACTTATAAAAGCATACAAAAAAACGGGTTACAGTTCTTAGCTGTTTTTTCTTTTCCTTCCCGTTTATGCTATAATGAACGGGCTGTTCTTCAGGAGCCGTAGATATTCATGATCGAAAACATTATTTCCGAATTAGTAAAAGTTATAGATAAGCGCAAAAGACTTCGAGCTAAGGCCGCCAAGCTCTCTGATCCCGAGCTTGCAGACTGTCTGGAGGAGCTGTTCTGCCATATAGAGATCCATATAATCCAGAAGTGCTTCGAGCAGGCGGACAAACTGATGAATCTTTGCTGCAGGCTGACTCTGCGGCTTAGCGATCCCGACCGCCGTTTCAAAACAATCAAGCGGCTGCAGCGCAAGCGCTTAAGCTGGCTGGAAGCTCAGAAGAAACACAGCGGCTGCGTGCGCCTGCTGCGCAGCATGTACAAACACAGCAGCCGCCCCCAGGACGAGGAAGCCGTCAACGCTTTCAGGGCCGGAGAACTGCTTATGGATTTAACTTCGGCTTTCTCCCGCTCCGGCCGCTTGGGCGAAGCTCTGCTATCCGCCGAAAAGGCCGCTGATATATTTGAAAAAAACGACGATATTTATAACCTGACGGCAGCCTCTTTCAACAAAGCCTCCCTCCTCTACGATCAGGGCCGCTACGCGGAATCTACAGCTTTCTGCATCGATATTCTGCCGGAAGCTTCCAAGCATAAGGACTTGAGCGCCAACGTCATGCTGCAGCTGGCCAACAATTTTGAGGCCTTAAAGATGCCCATGCGGGCCTGCGGCTTTTACGGAAAAGCCCTGGCTTTATACTATCAGCTGGGCAATCTCAGGCAGCAGGCCGACATATCCAACCGCATAGGCTGGCTGATGCTGAAAAAAGATGAATTTTCCATCTCTCTCAGGACCCTGCGCACCGCCTTCTTCTTAAAGACTGAAGCCGAAATCAATAAAACTCTGCTGCGGAACAATTACTGGCGCGGACAAGCCTTCCGCTCCCTGGGGCTGAAGAGCAAGGCCCGCCGCTATTTTCTGCTGTGCATAGTTCTGGCGGAGCAGGGACAGAATACCGGCTTTCTCAATTTAGCCAGGCTGGGCTTTTATCAGGTAAGCAGGCGGACAAAAATGAGCCTGAGAACCGCCATGACCGCCACCGCTCTCAATTCAGGCGAGCATAGATTTTCCGACCTTTCGGAGGGCTTCCTCAGACTGAAGGGCGAGGGCTACATGCTGCCGCCTTTTACGGAGATGAAGGAAAAGGATCACGCCATGAACCTTTCCGAAAAGCGGGCCATGAGAAATTTAATCGACGACCTGCTCTTTTGCGCCGGCGCCAACAACGCCGGAGAAACCGGCTACTATAAAAAACAGATTCAAGCCTTTCTGAATTTATAATTATAATTAAGGAGCCATCAAAGTGAAAAAGAAGCTGTTTTTCTTATTTTCTATAATCTGCCTGGTCTCGGTATTTTGTCTTCCGCGCCTGAGCGAAGCCGGCATAACCGCCCTGATTGCTCTGCGCCAGGATTATTTCACTAACTGCATGGCGCATGCAGAACACGCCAAAATAGGAGATACGGAGATTGAATCCTATATTTTGGGCATGGGCGGCGCCGACGCGGCCACTATCCGCTATGAAGTCAAAGGCAGATACGATATGTTTGAATCCATAGTGGGCTTCAGCGATTCTGCGCCGGAGGGAAGGATCTGCACCTTCGAGCTGCTGGCGGACGGAGAGCTGATCACTAAGGTCGGTCCCCTCACTTCGGGAGAAGGCAACGAAATTATCAAAGGAAACATCAAAGGCGCAAATTTCATTACTCTGCGCATGGTTCCTGGCAAATACAACGGTACGGCCAACGCCATGTGGGGAGATCCCAAGCTCTACAGCGATCTTAAAAAGAATGAGAATCCCGGTTCTCTGGTCCTGCATATCAACGGAAAACTCCACCAGGTAAATCCCAATAAAGTCAACGGAAAAACCCAAATATCTGTGCCTTTCATTCTTAAACCAGGACAGCATACTTATATAATTAAAACTTCTTTTGACGAAGAACAGAACCAGGCCGACATAGAAGTTCAAAATCCCGACGGAAGTCAGGCCGTCGTCGAACAGACTTCTAAAAAGGCAAAGAGCAAAAACAAAAAATCGCGCTTGCCTCAGCCCGTCACCATACGCGCTGACAAGGATGATGAAGAGGAATAAAGACTGAACTGCGAAGGCGCGCCAGACTCTCAGAATCCCCCGCGCCTTCGTCATGCGCGGCCGCATCAGCCCGCAGGTTGAGCATGTTCGTATCCTGAGCCTTTGGCGGAAGCTCTCGCTCAACTGTCTGCAGGCTTTAGGCGGCATAGGGCAAGGACATCGATCCTTGGCTGCGTTCAGGACGATACTCTTAAGCGCTCAGGTCACAAATCGGAGCGAGCTGAATTGCGAAAATAACGTTTACTGGAAGTTAAAAGCGAGATCAGGCGTTTTAAAAAAAACTGGAACGCAGTTCCTCTAAAATATCGGCTATTTCCTTGGGAGGCTGGGCTGAAAAGCTCAGCCTTTCTCCGCTTATGGGATGGCTGAAGCTCAAAAAGCCGCAGTGCAGCGCCTGTCCCTGCAGTCCCCATTCATTGGGACGGGTCTTATAGAGAAGGTCGCCTACTAAAGGACAGCCCAGCCAAGAGAGATGAACTCGAATCTGGTGAGTGCGGCCGGTGAAGATATGAATGCGCAGATAAGCGTACTCTCTGCCGAAAGTTTCCGTCGTCTTATATTCGGTTTTGGCATAGCGCCCTCCGCTGCAGACCGCCATGCATTTGCGATCCCTGGGGCTTCGGCCTATGGGCTGCTCTATTATGCCCTGCGCAGGTTTGGGCACGCCGAAAGTCAGAGCTTCATAATGTTTGACAACCTGACGCGAGGCAAACTGTTCGCATAAATTTACATGAGAGCGGTCGTCTTTGGCCACGACCATAAGTCCGGAGGTGTCTTTATCGAGGCGGTGCACAATGCCCGGGCGCTCTACGCCGCCTATGCCGGAAAGGTCCCGGCAGTGAGCCAGCAGAGCGTTGACCAGAGTGCCGCCCCTGACCCCCGCTCCGGGATGAACGACCAGGCCCCGGGGCTTGTTCAGAACCAGAATATGCTTATCCTCATAAACAGCGTCAATTTTTATGCTGCCGTCCGCCTCCGGCAGAGCCGGCTGCAAAGGAGGACGCCTGAAGCTCACTTTCTGGCCGTTCTTCAGCTTCTGAGCCGCCTCGCCGGGTTTGCCGTCAACAAAGACCAGGCCCGCGCTTATCCACTTCTGCACCTGAGATCTGGAAATATCGGCGTAAACCGCCAGAGCCGCATCAAGACGCATCCTGAACTGTTCTCCCCCGGCGGCAAAACTCTCCTCGTCTCCCGCGGCCTCAGCCTCAAATTCTGTATCATCCTGAAAATCTTCAAAAGAATCCATAGCTTCCGCACCTTAACGCCAGCTGTGCAGGAACGGCGGAAACAGCGCTTCAAAATAGCTGCGGTAAACCAGAATGCTGCTCAGGAAAGGATAATAAAGCGCAAAGGACACCGCGATAAGGCCTATGCACAGGAACAGAACGCCGTAACTCTTTTCCTCAGACCAGTCGTAAACCGCGTTGGCCATGGCATAGGCCAGGAAGGGCACGCCGGGAATCAGATAATAGATGAAGCCGCCGGTAGTGGAAACCGCCCAGAAGATCCACTGCCCCAAATAGCAGCAGCCGATAAAAATCCAGCCGCGGGTCCTCTCCTTCAGGCCTAAATAGAGCATCTCCAGCGTAAACACAAAGCCCGGCCACCATAAAAAGATCGATCCTATACAGATAGTGCCGGCCACCATTTTTACCTTATTGACCTTGCAGGGGTCCCAATGCATCCACACCGGACGTATGCAGAAGGGCCAGGTATAAAACTTGGAAAGGTAGCGATGATTGAGCTGCTTGATATCGTAGCGGAATTTGACCATGCGCTCGTGGTCTTTGTAGATGCTTCTGATCGTCCTGGCGCTGTAACCCTGCATGTTGAAACGGGGAATAAACGAAGCGGCATATATGGCCGTTACGCTGACCGCAAAGATCAAAGCCAGCTTGACTGCGGTTTTAAGATAAGTCTTATAAAATCTGCGGAAATGCTCCTTTAAACTGTCTTTTTCAGAAAAAGCCGGCAGAAACAGCATTATAAAAAAAGAAGTCAGTCCGCCGAAAAGTCCGTTCCATTTGCAGGCGACCGTAATGCCGCAGGCTATGGCGCTGCCCCAGGCGTAATACATTTCTCTGCCGCCGCCCTCCGCCTTGGCCTCCAGATATAGCCAGGCAAATATATAGCCGACCAGCATCCAGAAGCCCACTATCATATCCAGAAGAGAGATTCTCGACAGCGAAACCGCCATAAAATCCACTGAAGTAAAAAACATGGCGGCTAAGGCTATATCGGTTTTTCCTCCGCTCACCCGGTAGGCGAGAAAATAAGTCAGAAGCACAAAGAGCAGTCCCAGCGTAAAGACGGTTACGCGCCAGCGCGTATATTCGGACAGATTAAAGCCCAGCTTATTCAGCAGAGTACCGAAGCGCATGCCGACGGCAATCTGGATTTTGCCCAGCGGAGGATGTACGGAGTTTTTATCCTTGGTATGCTCAATATAACTTATGGCTCCGGGAACGTAATAACACTCGTCAAAATACTGACGATCCGGAAAACCCAGCCTCCAGCCGCGCACAAAACCGGCAAAAAGCAGCACCAGCAGCAGCAGAAGCCAGTCTCTGAGCTTCAGTCTTTCCAAAGCGGCTATACCCAATATGCCGGCCCAGCCGGCCGGCTGTTTTTTATGCTTCTTTTGTCCCATCGTTCTCTTGACTTTATCGGCAAACAAATATAAAATGTATTAACAATCGACGTCTCCGTAGCTCAGGGGATAGAGCACTCGCCTCCTAAGCGAGGGGCCGTGCGTTCAAATCGCACCGGGGATACCATAAAAGATAAAAAGCTGTCGCTCAAAAGGCGATAGCTTTTTTATTTATTCAGTTTTTCTCAATCCCCAGCGCGGCGTCGTTCAGCCTTTGGCGGCCGAATCTGCGGAAGCGGACGCTTTCGGCGATCCTCCCTGCGCCTCTGCCGCTCCGAGTGACTCTGCAGCCGCTCCTTCAGACTTATCTTCTTCAGAGGGCGCGGCTAAAGCCGGACGTCCGAACCTTCCCAGAACTCCGCACAAACCGACGGCAAAGATCAGCAGACATACCCACTGTGCCAGACTGAATACGGAAAGCATGCGGCTTTCCCGGAAAAATTCCGTTGTAAACCTTATCAGTCCGTACCCGGCAAACAAAGCCCAGAAGGTCTGCCCCTGAAATTTCTGTCTTTTCAAAAACCAAAGGCAGACGCCCATTAAAATTAAATCCAGCAGAAGCTCATAAATCTGCACCGGATGACGGTGAAAGGCGCCGAGCTGAGCGGCGGCGGGATAGACTATGCCGAAGAAAAATGTGTCCGCGCACTTTTTACCGTAGCAGCATCCCTCCATAAGACAGCCCAGACGGCCCAGAGCCATGCCTAAAAGCAGAGGCGCAGCATAAAGATCCAAGCACAGCCAGGGAGAAAGCTTATACTTTCGGCAGAGCCATACCAAAGCCAGATTGCCGAAAATCAAAGCGCCGATAATCGTAATGCCGCCGGCCCGAAAATTAAGAATCTCTAAAGGTTGACTAAAATAATGGTCGGCATACTGTATTACATAACAGAAGCGCGCGCCCAGAATACCGATAATCGCCGACCAAAGACCGATATCGGCTATTTCAAAGCCGTCGTATCCCTTTTTATGCCCCAGCCAGCCGGCGAAGGTCAGGCCTAAGGATATGGCCAAAGCTAAAATAGCTCCGTAAGTATGTACGGGGAAATTTCCGATACTGAAAAGTATAGGATGCATATACCGAACCTCTGACTAACTGTTTAATTCTGTTTCCGACGCCGCGTCGGTCGGTCTCGCCCGGACTGCGTCCGATTCAGCAGAAGACGCTTTCTCTTCAAAGCCGGAGCTGCCGCCCTCATTTTCCGATACAGCGCCGCTGGGCGCAGGCGCGCCGGCATTGTCGGCGGTTCCGAGCCCGCCGCCCGTCTCTCCGTCTGGGGAGCCTTCCGCATTTTTCCCGACGTCCGCCTCTGAATCGGCTTCATCATATTTAACTCCGACGCCCAGCATCATTAAAAAAAGCAGACCCATGCCGACGGTCAGAGCGATATCGGCCACATTAAAAATAGGCCAGACCTTGAGATCGATAAAATCGACGACATAGCCGAAACGGAGACGGTCCAGCAGATTGCCTATCGCCCCTCCCAATACCAGACATGCCGCCGCAAAGGCCATGCCTCCGTGCTCCTTGATAGTCTCAAAAAAATAGAGTATCAAAGCTATCGCCGTTATCGCCGCCGTCACAAAAAACCAGTGCTGGTTCTGCATAATGCCGAAGGCGGCGCCGTAATTGCGGATATAGTGAAGCTGAACAAAACCGACCGGCAGTTCAATGATCTGCCCCAGGCTCATTTTGGCGGTCACTAAATACTTAGTAAAAATATCGGAAACGATAATTATAAAGGCGAATAAAAACAGCTTGGTTTTGCTCAAGGGAAACTCTCTCGGTTTACAGATTCAGCGCGCCGAATCTGTATATATTTAATAAGCCGAAGTATTCCGCCGGTACCTGAGAGCAAGCCTGCTTTCTCAATACCGGCAGAACCCCATCGGCTGTTCGGGCTATTTAATCTCAGCCAGCTCGAACGGTTCCTCGTTCATCCCGCATTCCCCGGCGGCCTCTTCAGCAGAATCGGCGAACAAAAGACCGAACACTAAAATGACGGTTCCGAAAAAAATGCACAGCGTCGATAAATTAAAATTAGTATAGGAGTAGATATCAAAAAAAGTAGTAGATAAATATGTAACAACACTTCTGCCGTCAAGCAGCATAACCAAAGCGTCGCTCAGCATGCCTCCCAGAGCCAGTCCGAGTCCTGCCGAAAAAATCGCTCCGAAGCGCTGCAAATCTGCAGAAAATAACTTATCAAGCAGAAACATAAGGAAAAATACAGCCAAAGATATATCAAAAGCCGAGATCTTTCCGCTAAAAAAAGCAATCATATCATACGTATCAAAATCCATTACTATATAAGGATAAATGAAAACGCCCTTTTCGAAAGGGACATACAATTGCATTTCAAAGCTTACGATCTGCTCTAAAAGAATGATCAGAAGAATTAGCAGTAATACTTTTCTGTTACAAGCGAACTCCACAAAAATAAGATCTCCTTATCCCGCGTCCGCTTCGGCCTGCAGAAAAAAGATCTCAATCTGCTGAAATTTCTTCGGCAAAACCGAATAGTTTATCGTGCAGACGCGATTTAAAATCGCTGTCAAGCGATGAATATATAAAGTAACAAGAAACCGCGGCGACCGTGCCTATGGCGACGGTCGTTATTGCGCCCAGAAGAGCCGCTCCCAGAAGCTGACCGGAAGATGCTCGCGGTTTTGGCTCTTTAGATACCGAATCATCGCTGAAATCGAGATCGTCTAAGTTCATTCTTTCTATAAACTCAGTCATATGATATCCTCCCTGAAAATATTTGCTTCTTAAGCTATATCTAAAGTATAGCCCTATTTTAAAGATAAAACAACCTAAAATAACGCAATATGCGTTTTGTAAGTTCCGGATGAAGAAAAAAAATAAAGCCCGCAGAATTATCTGCAGACTTTACGCAGAAAAATATAAATTCCGGCTGCTGAAGCTATCCGTTCTCCGCCGGCAGTCCCTCAACGCAGAGGAAACCGACGTTATGTTCGGCCAGTTCTTTAAGAGCCAGAACCGCGGTGAGCAGCAGAAGCTGAGCCTCACGGCGCTTTTCCGGATCAGCCGGCAGGAGCTCTATGCCGATAAGCCCATAATCCTCTCTGAGCTTTACAGGCATTTTTACAACTCTCTGCAGGCCGATAACCAAAGCTCCGCATAGAGCCGATACAGCCGCGCACAAAAGATCTTCGTCCTCCTCCCCGTCAGCCAGACCGGCGTGGCCCTCGCTGACAAAGGACGTTATCATCCCCTCGCTGTCGTACTGCACTCTTACGCGGATCAACGGAACCTACATCTTAATTTCGTTAATCTTCAAGGTGGTGTAATGACGGCGGGAACCGGTCTTGACACGGCGGCGCTTGCGTTTGGCATACTTGAAAACGACAATTTTGCGCTCTCTGTGCTGCTCGACGATCTGAGCCTTTACAGAAGCTCCGTCGATATAAGGATGACCGGCGTTAAGGCAGTGATTGTCGTCAACAATGGCGAGAACGCGGTCCAGAACGACCTCGGTTCCCTTTTCGCCTTCAAGGCGATCCACACGGACCTTGTCTCCGTCGGCAAAGCGATACTGCTTGCCGCTGATTTCTACTACAGCGTACATTTTATTACGTAACCTCCAAAAATTCGGGCCCGACATTTTAACGGCACATCGGACCAACCTGCAGATGGCTCCGCAACCTCTTCAAAATTTTTCGATCTCTCAAAGGTCTGAAAGCACTTTGACGATCTGCAGATTACCTGCAAATATTCAATATCCCGGCAGCAGCGGCGAAGTCCGGAATAATTCGGAAAGACGCGCTGTTCCGCCGCCCTGAACCGTTACGCTCTAAGCCTGGCCGCATCTTCCTTTTACCGTGTTTCCTGAGAAACAAACCGATCCGAATCCGCTTAAAAAATTCGGTATCGATAACCGCAGGATATGATATACTAATTTACACAGATTAGCAAGATAAATATGCGGAAAAATTAAAGAAAATTTGCCGCTCTTATCTTTCTGAGCGAAGGAATCTCAGCCGAAAACCGCTCGGTCAGACTCATAGCGGCGCGCCGGCAGCGTCGAACGGCGCTGTTTGTACAAAAAAACTAATTTGCGTATAATTAAGGAAAAACTTTCCTTGATTAGTTTAATCCGAGTTGTCAGCTTAAGGAATTATTATAAATATGTTTAAACCCAATATTCTTAATAAGCGCTTCTTACGCTTAGGCGCCGTTCTTTTGACAGGTCCCATATGCTTAGCTCTGTCCGCCGCTTCGCAGGCAGAGCCTCAGTCCCCGCCGAACGGCGGATACGGCGCTCAGAAAAGCGCCGTCAGAGGATATACTCAGACTTCTCGGCTGAAAGCCGTCAAGCAGCAGACCGACGCCATAGTCAGCAGGCATCCGAATATGAGAATCGGCTATTCCATAGTTCATGTCCCTACCGGCCATTCCGTCTCACATTTGGGAGACGAGCTCTTTCCTCTGGCCAGCGTCTTCAAAATTCCGGTCATGCTGGAATTCTGCCGGCAGATGCAGGACGGCGTTATACCGCTGAATCTCGATCACCAGCTTACCGTCAGAAAGAGCGATATCTGCATTGGCTCGGGCAAACTGAAAAATGCCGCGCCCAACAGCAAAATCACCGTCGATAAAGCCATCAATCTGATGATAACCGTATCCGACAACACAGCCACCGATATGATCATCAATACCATAGGCGGCAAAAGTCTGCGCAGCTGTATGGAAAGCTGGGGGCTGACCGACAATAAAATTTTCATGACCAACCGCCAGGCCTGGCTCATCTCGCTGGGCAAGGGCAGTCTCCTGCCCGACGCCAATCCCGAGCATATCGCCTCAGCCTGGAAAAAGCTCAGCTACGCCGACCAGATCGCTCTGGCCGAAGAAGTCTATCGGGATTATGCCGATATAAGCGTAACTCAGTTCCAGAAAATGGAAGACGAATCCGGCCTCGGCTACACTTTCACCCAGTGGCGCAAATGCGCCGAAACCGTCGACAATATGAGTTCTCCCAACGATTTTTCCCAGCTTCTGCGCAAGCTCTGGAACCGGGAAATTCTGGAAGAGGAATGGAGCGAATACGCTCTCTCGGTCCTGGCCGCTCAGAAATACAATACCCGCATTCCCAAATATCTGCCTCCCGGGACCAAAACCTACCATAAGACCGGTACTATCTGCGGCGTCGTCAACGACAGCGGCATAATAATCAGCCGCCGGGGAGAGCCGGTCGCGGTGACCGTCTTCGTCAGCGACGTAGGCGCCTCCGACGCCGATTCCGACACCGCCGAGCAGATTATAGGCAAAATCAGTAAAATTGCCTGGGAAAATTTCTAATCCTGCGGAAAAGACTATCGGCAAAACCCTAGTTTCAGAAATCAACACAAGGAAAAGCTCACTTACAGTTATGTCTTTAAATACCGCCGAAATTATCAAAAGCTCGCTTCAGGAATCCGTTGAAGCCAAATTAAAGCTGCTGGCAGATACCGCGCCCATCGAAAAAACCGCGCAGCTGCTCATCGACTGTCTGCGCCGGGGAGGAACCGTCTTCCTAATCGGCAACGGAGGCAGCGCCGCCGACGCTCAGCATATCGCCGCCGAACTGGTGGGGCGCTTTGAAAAAGACAATACTCTGCCCGCCCTGGCCCTGACCACCGATCCCTCCTGCATGACCGCTCTGGCCAACGATTTCGGCTACGGCACGGTCTTTTCCCGACAGGTCAAGGCCCTGATGCGGCCCGGCGATCTCCTGGTGGCCATATCCACCTCCGGCAATTCCGAGAGCATCAATCTGGCCGCTCAGGCCGCCCAGGAGAAGGGCTGCAAAGTTATAGGCCTGACCGGAAAGGACGGAGGAAAGCTCAAGGACCTCTGCACCGAGGCGGTCGTTGTACCCTCGCAGAGAACCTGCCGCATCCAGGAGAGCCATATTACTGTCGGCCATATCTGGTGCGAACTTATTGAAAAGGCCATATAGACTTTATGGCCGACAACTGCAGGCGCTGAGGAAAATACCGTGGATTTGCTGTTATTAGCGGTACTGGCCATAGCGGCCGCGGGCGGCTACAAAATGGCCGTCAACTGGCCGGCGATCCTGGACAACAGCCTGGCCAAGGCCATGGGACTGCCCATAGGCCTTCTGTTTTTGACTGTCATCGCTCACTTCGGCAGTCAATGGTGCAGCTATGGCTTGTGCTTAGCCGCCGGAATTATCCTTCTGGGAGCGGCGGCTCTGATTTTGCCAAAGCCCAAGGTGGCCAACACCGTTCCTCCCTTCACCTACGGACAGCAGCTTCTGCTCCTGTCGCTGGCGCTGGTCTGCATTTTTTATGTCCACTCCACTCAGCTCACCCGCATTGCCTCGGATTTTTGGTTCAGTTATCCTCTCACCCGCTCTCTGACCAACGGCAATATGCCGCCCGTACATCCATTTTTCCCCTGGATGGACTTAAACAACCGCAATTATCAGTGGGATCTGATCGCCGCCCTTTCCGGCGTATTGAATAACGACACCCTGCGCGCTCAGTGGATCCTGGAGCTGACCCTGATCGTAAACGGCATCCTGCTCTGGGCCGCCGCCATAAGAAAGATTTCCGAAAGCCCGGCCGCCGGAGCTTTAGGCGCTTTATTCGCCTTTGTGGGCGTCAACGTCGGCGGCAAGGTCGGTCTCATGGACGCCTTCGATAACGGCGATCTGCTGATTTTCACCTCCCTGGCGGTCATACTCAGCCTGTACGGCGATATTATTCAAAAAGCCGGCCTCCATTGGCCCATCAGCAAAAAGCAGATTCTGTTTACAGCGATATGCGGCGGAATTTTCGGCAATCTCTGCGAGACTTATCTGCTTCTGGTCCTGATCTGCTTTATGGCCGGCGCTTTCTTAATTATCCGCCGCCGCCAGTCCGCCGCCCGTTTAATCCTGACGGCCAGCCTCGCCTGCACGGCGGGAACTCTGCTGATCATGGCTCTGTTAGGCAGCAGCGCCAACTTTACCCACCGGACCGTTAAAAATATCTGCGGCTTGTCCTCAGACGTCCCAACGGCAGCCGTCTATAGCGAACCTGACAGAGCTGACGCCGCAGACGAACACGTCTCCCGCATAAAGTTTCCCAAAAAGCATTTCCTGTCGATCCGCCTGGGCAGCGATCCCTATCAGAGGTATTCCAGCTCCTTCAATAATGCGGTTTTCCGCCATTACCGCCCGCTGCTGGACGACGGCGGCTACAGCTTTATTTTCAGCTACAGGGTGCTGCTCATGCACTGGCTGCCTACCTGGCTGGCCCCTCTGACTCTGGCCTGGGCCGTTTACAGGCGCAGCACCGGCGGATATATGTTCGGCCTCTTTGCTCTAATCGCTTATTTTACGCCGGCGATAATAGATTTAGGACCCATCCAGGAGCCCCAGTATTTTCGCTGGGAATTTGCCGCAGGACTGGGCTTTGCCATTCTGACGGCCCTGACAGCGGCGGACCTGTGGGACAAAATACTCGGCTTCAAGCCCGGCTTCCGGCGCGGCCTCTGCATTACCCTTTCGGTAATCTTTATTTTATGCAATCTGGCCGGCGCTCAGCGCCTCGTCAACAATATTATCATCTCCGCTCAGTGCGTCCCCGGCGTGGCCTCGCAGATCCTCTTCCCCTGGTATCCGCCCGCCGAAGAATGGCTGCTGCGCTCTCACGATTTGAAATTAAACAACCGCGACGCAGAACTGGGCCGCTGGCTGAGGGAACATGCCGGCAGAGAAAACTGCCGCGTCCTCTTCGCCCACAGGAAGAACGACCACGAACAGCTTCTGAAATGCGCCGCCATCAACGGTCTGGCAGGCACTCTCTCCTGCGAGCACGCCTTCAATCCGGCCTGGCTTCCCATAGGCACTCAGCCCTATCTTCCCAACGAAACCGGCTTAGCCTGGCAGAGCTGCCAGGACCCGGCCATATTGGCAGGAAGCGGCGTCAACTGGCTTATAACCGAAGAGCAAGTCAGCCCGGAAGCCTTAAAAAAGCGCCGCAAATACGCTCTGAGCTTCATACGCTCCTTCGGCAGCACCAGACGCTACTGGCTTTATAAGGTCTGTTCCCCGATCCCCTATAAGGCCGAATCGCTGCAGAACTGCCCTCAGAGCGAAATTAAAATTTCCCTGAAAAATCTTCCCGTCTCGGATTCCTGGCCGCCCGGATATATCAAAAAAGCCGCCGTACAAGCCTCTCAACCTCTTAAAGGCTGGCTGAAGATTACTTTCGCCGATAAAATCAGCGGACGGCAGAGCGGAACTCTGCCGGTTACGTGCTTTGCCGAGGGCAGTGAAAGCGCGGTATATCTGACCTCTCCTCTGGACGAAGGCCAGTATGCGCTCAGCTTCTTCTACAGCGAGGACGGTTCCGAGTGGCGCAGGCTCAGCGGCGGCGCGAAAATAAAGTATCAGCTTTCCAAGTATATCGACGAGCATCTGCGAGTGCAGAAAATAGAGCAGACCTCTCCGACCGAAGGGACCTTAACTTTAAAGAATATCGGCGGCAGCGATTTTGTCTGCCTGACTCCCCTGCAGCTCAAGGGTTTCGTATGGTCGGATAAGCTTCACAATTACAGGAATTTCAGCGTGCCGGAAAATCTGGGGACCTTAAAGGTCAGCATACCGGCCGGTCAGTCTCTTGCGGTTCCCTGGAAAATAAACGCTCCGATAGAGAAAAACGCCCGCCTGGACATCTGCATATCGGCCCCCGAGGGGCAGAATATCAGCGTACCCCGCTTATAGCTTGGGCAAAATAAATCAGTTTTGAAGGATTTTAACCGATATACTAAAAGCACACACCTATTTTTCGAGAGAATTTCAATCAAAATATAAATAAGGATATTCAGCAAAATATGAATTGGCAAGACGCTATAGACAATCTCAAGGCCCGGCGCGAAAAGGCCAAGCTGGGCGGCGGCGAAGAAAGACTGGAAAAACAGCGCCAGTCCGGCAAAATGACCGCCCGCGAGCGCCTGGAAAAACTAATGGATCCGGGAACCTTTGTAGAGATCGACAACTTTGTGGAATCGCGCATCAACGATTTTGATCTCGATAAAAGGCGCGTGCCCGGCGACGGCGTCGTTACCGGCTATGGAGAAATAGCCGGCCGCCTGGTCTTTGTCTACAGCGAAGATTTTACGGTCATCGGCGGCACTCTGGGCGAATACCACTCCCATAAGATCTGCCGCCTGCAGGATATGGCTCTGGAAAACAAAGCGCCTATCATCTGCATCAACGACAGCGGCGGCGCCCGCATTGAGGAGGGCATCTCCTCACTGAGCGGGTATGCCGGCATGTTCATGCGCCACACCCTGGCTTCCGGCGTCATTCCCCAGATCGCTCTGATTTTAGGCCCCTGCTCCGGCGGCGCCTGCTACGCTCCCGCCATCTGCGACTTTATCTTTATGGTGCGCGGCGTTTCCAAAATGTTCATCACCGGCCCCAACGTGGTCAAGACCGTCATCGGCGAAGAAGTCACCGTCGAGCAGCTGGGCGGCGCGGACATTCACGCCAACAAGAGCGGCGTTTCCCACTTCACCTACGATTCCGAATACGAGTGCCTGATGGGCGTCCGCCGCCTGCTGAGCTATCTGCCCCAGTCTTACGGCGCGCCGCTGCCCAACGCCCTGCCTAAGCACTCCATATTAAACAGCATCTCCGACCTCTTCAAGGGCAAGGACAAAGACTATGACGACGACGACCGCTGCCGCCGGCTGACGGAAATCGTGCCCGACAACGCCAAACGCGCCTACGACGTCCTGGATGTTATCGAAACTATCTTCGATCCCGGAACCTTCATGGAAGTGCAGAGGGAATTTGCCCGCAACGTGGTCGTCGGCTTCAGCCGTTTAGGCGGCGAGGTAGTCGGCATAGTGGCCAACCAGGCCAACTGCATGGCCGGCTCCCTGGACTTCAACGCCTCCGATAAAGCCGCCCGCTTCATCCGCTTCTGCGACTGCTTCAACATCCCCTTAATCACGCTGGTCGACGTGCCCGCCTTCCTGCCCGGCACCAACCAGGAGCACAGCGGCATCATCCGCCACGGGGCCAAGATGCTTTACGCCTACTCAGAAGCCACGGTCCCCAAAATCAGCCTGATCATGCGCAAAGCATACGGCGGCGCTTATATCGCCATGAACTCCAAAAACATGGGCGCCGATTTCGCCTTTGCCTGGCCCATCGCCGAAATTGCGGTCATGGGCGCGGAAGGCGCGGTCAATATCGCCTTCAAGAAGAAGATCAAGGCCGCCGAAGACCCCGAGGCCATGAAGGCCCAGTGCATCGCCGAATATGAGCAGCGCTTCCTCAATCCCTACGAAGCCGCCGCCAAAGGCTTCATAACCGAAGTGATTCTCCCCGAGGAATCGCGCCGCAAACTGCGCCTGGCCCTGGCCGCCTTAGCCGGCAAAGACGCTTCTATTCCCAAGAAGAAGCACGGCAACATTCCCTTATAGCTTAACTGAAAATGCGAGAGCCTCCCATTCTTCAGCGGAGGCTCTCTTAGCTTATTCCGACGGCAGCTCCTCTGGACTGCGAGGCGTATCATATGATTATTGAGAATAAATTGGGAATAACTGATTATGCCGAGCTTTCCCGCCAAGAAGAACTTATAAGCAAAAAAAGAGCTTTGGAACTGTTTGAAAGCGGCAGACTGGATAGCCTCGAGCCCGGATCCTTTGAAACTCTGGCGGAGATCCATCGCTGTCTCTTTGCAGATATTTATCCCTTTGCCGGAAAAATGCGGACCGTAAATCTGGCCAAGGGGGGCTTCCGCTTCGCCTCGCTGCTTTATTTAAGCGAATCAGTAAAAAAAATCGAACGAATGCCGCAGTCAAACTTTAACGAAATAGTCGAAAAATACGTGGAAATGAATATCGCTCATCCCTTCCGCGAGGGCAACGGCCGCAGTCTGCGCATCTGGCTGGACCTGATGTTAAAAAAAGCGCTCGGTCAGGTTGTAGATTGGAGCCTCATTGACAAAGAAGATTATCTGCTGGCTATGGAACGCAGTCCGGTGAGAGATATCGAAATAAAATACCTGCTCAAAAACGCCCTTACCGATAAAATTGACGACCGTCAAGTCTATATGAAAGGCTTAGATCACAGTTATTATTACGAAGGTTATACCTCTTTTAAAACCGCCGACCTGCAGTAAAACCGGCGTCACAGCCGACGGCAAAACATCGGCGCTGCTGAGGCCTTGTTATAAGCCGCAGCAAAAATATTCAAAGCAATAAAGTTAAGGCATAATTTTGCAAAAACGGTACATTATCTTGTTTTACTAATGCTTGTTGCTGTTTTTCCTGTCATTCTGAGCGCAGCAAAGAATCTTTCAAACATGTTCTGCATGTTTTCGCTAAATCAGTTTTCTTTGTCGCTGCCGCTCCGCGCGAGGCAAAGCTCGAATCTCCGCCGTACGCGTCAAAGAAAACCTTTATTAAACGTGACTGTTAAAAGCCCGTTTTTGCTTAACTTACCGAAAGTGCACAGTTCGGCCGATTCTATTTATGAAAAATGCACATATATGCAAAATTCTGAAATAGAAATCTTGATTTAGGCAAAAACTATGCTATTCTATTTATGAAAAGTGCATATATATGCAAAATTCTGAAATAAGAGAGCTTATATGGAAATACAGCGAGGCTATTATCTCGATAAATTGCTTTCGCGCCGCGGCAACGGGCTTATAAAGATTATTACCGGAGTGCGCCGGTGCGGCAAATCGTATCTGCTCAATACGATATTTTACCGTTATCTTATCAGCAGCGGCGTGCCCGAGGATCATATCATCCGTTTCGCTTTCGATTCCGCCGACGATCTGGAACTGATCGGAGAAAAGCTCATTGAAATATACAAACAGAAACGCAAGGCCGATCCCGAAAAATTCATGGCTTACATCCGCGCCAAGCTGACCGGCAGCGGCACATACTATTTGCTGCTTGACGAGGTGCAGCTTCTCGATTCGTTTGAAGCGGTTCTGAACGGCTATCTGCGCAAGGACAGTCTGGATGTATTCGTAACCGGCAGCAGCGCCCAATTCCTCTCCAGCGATATTATTACCGAGTTTTCCGGACGGGGCGACGAAATACGCATGTATCCGCTAAGTTTTTCGGAATTCATGTCCGTCTATCCGGGCGACAGATATCAGGGGCTTTCGGCCTATATGCTCTACGGAGGAATTCCCATGGTGGTCCTGCGTGAAAACGCCGCAGACAAAGCCGCTATGCTGGAGCGGCTTTTCCGGGAAATTTACATAAGCGATATTGTTCTCAGGCACAAAGTGCGCAATCGCAGCGATCTGGAAGACCTTCTCAACGTTGTATCTTCGTCCGTAGGTTCTCTGACTAATCCCGAAAAGCTGAGAAATACTTTTCACAGCGTCAAGAAATCCCGAATTTCCGCGGCGACGATCAAAAAATATCTGGACTGCTTCGAAGATTCATTTTTGCTCGAGGCGGCCTCCAGGTATGACCTCAAGGGCAAGGCCTACATCAATTCGGCTCAAAAATACTACTTTACCGACCTGGGCCTCCGCAACGCCCGCCTCAGTTTCCGCCAAAACGAACCGACTCACGCGATGGAAAACCTGATTTACAACGAGCTGCGCAGACGCGGCTGCCGCGTCGACGTCGGAATTGTGCCCATCTCAGAAACAAACCGGGAGGGAAAGCTCATACGCAAGCAGCTGGAGATCGATTTTGTCTGCAGTTTCGGCGCCAGCCGGTATTACATTCAGTCCGCCTACTCCATGCCCGACGCTGAAAAGAAAGCCCAGGAAGCGCGGCCTTTCAGAAAGATAGACGATTCCTTCAGGAAAATTATTGTTACCGGAGATATGGTCCCAACACAGTACGACGAAGCCGGCATTCTGACCATGAACATTTACGATTTTCTGCTCGACCCCCATTCGTTGGAGCGGCAGCCGTAGGGGTCGCATAATAATGCCTTAAACGATTGCCAAAATAAGACAAAAACGGAGCCATTCTGCCCTGAGGCGGAGGCTCCGTTTTACGCTTAAGCCGCTTTGGCTGTTTTACGGGAAGTTGACGCACATGCCGTCGTTTTCCACGGCGTTTTCGATCTGCTTGGCGTAAATGCCGTAAGTGCAACGGGGACATTCGCTGACCTTAATGCGGTTCATCAAATCCCAATGCTGCTTCGAGCCCCAAAAGTCCAGAATCTTTTCCGGGTTGGGGAAATGAGCACCCACGCAGTAGCGCTTGTCGCCGCGCCAGTCGTTGCACAGATAGACGTTGCCGTCGGCGCCGCACTGTATGCAGAGCGGAGCGGAAATACAGCGGGAGAAGCCGTGCTCGAGCTGGAAATCGGGCGAAAACTTGTGGCGAACGCCGAAGGCCTTGAAGGTATCGGTCTGCATGGCCAGGCACTCTTCAAGCTGCTTATTGATGACGTCCATGGGGAAGTCCAGAATCTGCTCGTTGCCCTCGATGTTTTTCGAGGCGGCCGGACGGGCGTGGAAATGAGCCACTCCCAGCTCCTTGGCCAGAGCGCAGGCCTTAGAAATTTCCGCGGCGTTGGTCGGGTGGATCAGGTATTTGACCGCGATATCGCACTGCAGATCGTTCTCTTTGACGATCTTCACCATGGCCGCTATATTGTTCAAAACCTTGTCGAAGGTTTTGGGGCTGACCTGCTTGACCTTGCCGTAGGTCTCCGCCGTACCGGCGTCCAGAGAAACTCCTATCCAGCGGCAGCAGGATGCCAGAGTTTCCTGCTTCTCATAGGTATCGACCGCAATGCCGTTGGTAATGATGGCGTTTTCCCTGCCGGATTTTTTGATGAGGCGCATGGCCGGCCACAATCCGGGATTGAGGGTGGAATCGCCGCCGCCGGCAAAACAGAAGCCACGCACTCCCCACTCTATCAGAAAACCGCACAGGCGCAGCAGATGCTCCTCGGTCATGGTTTTGGCATGGAGGTCGCCGTGCAGAATCCGCTTGGAATTGCACCATACGCAGTCGACGTTGCACAGATAGCTGGGATCGATGCTGGCTTCGACCGGCGGGAGCATTTTGCCCTGTGCCAGAGCGTCGTAATGCTCCTTATACATCAGCCCCTTCCAGGAGTTGAAGGAGTTATAGGGAGCTGTCCACTCCGTGCGCCTGCCGGCGATATTTTTTTCTTTCATCGCTGTAATTTCACCAAATGACAACGGCTCGGCTTACATTCATGCTGAAGGAAACGTAAGTTTATCCGTATGCCGACATTATAAGTCGGTTTCTATTCGCAGTCAGTTCCGAAAATACCCACCTATTTTTTAAACTGACGCTTTAAATGACCGGACTGCATTGCCGGCCTGAGTCGGGATTCTTGTCCGCGCCTCAAGATTCATTGTCATCCTAAGCCCGGTTTCTTTGTCATCCTGAGCCGACAGGCGAAGGATCTATACTGTTAAGTATACAGATTCTTCGCTGCGCTCAGAATGACACTACAAGAAAACTGCGCTCAGAATGAAAGACCGGGAAAGCGCCGCTCAGTATGATGCGGCCGGCTGCAGACAGTCCTACAGGCGGCGGACCGCCAGAGTAACCTGGGGACCTTTCTTGACAAACTCCACGCTGATCGAGGAAGCGTCTTCGGGGCTCTCCTCTTCCAGATGGAGCTCAACGCTCAGGGTATCGCTCATGATCGTATCCTTATGGATATCGACGGCTTTGCGAAGTTCGTCCCACATGCCCTTTATCCAGAGTTCGATGCGGTCGCTGATATTAAAGCCGGAGTTCTTGCGGAGCTCCTGAATGTTGCGGACCAGATCGCGGGCCATGCCCTCAAAGCGCAGCTCGTCGGTAATGACCGTTGAGACGGCGGCGATGATTCCTCCCTCGACGGAAGCGGCGTAGCCTTCCGGAGACTTGACCTCGATGAGCAGATCTGAAGGCGTCAGAACGACCTCGGTTCCGTTGAGCTCCATAGTTACGTCGCCGCCGCTCAGAGACTGCATGGCGATCTCTTTGGCCTTGGGACCGGCGAGTTCTTTGCGGATGAGGCCCAGCAATTTGCCGTACTTGGGACCGACGGTGGGCAGATTGGGCTTGACGTTGTAATCGAGGAAGCTCTGTCCGGCCTCCAGGAAACGTACGGTCTTGACGTTGAGCTCGTCAAGGAGGTATTTTTCAAAGCGCTTGACGCTCTCTTTATCGGCTTCGGAGGTGAGGCCGATCATGACTTCGGAGAGAGGCTGGCGCACCTTCAGCTTAGAAACGGTGCGGGCCGACCGGGCCACGGAAATGACCTGCAAGGCCGTGTCGCCGTCATGGAGCGCCTTTTCGTCGCAGAGCTCAGCCTTAAATTCCGGCCATTCGCTCAGGTGCACGCTGACGGGGGCTTTTTCGTCGACGGCCGGGACCAGATTGCGCCACATGGCGTCGGCCATAAAGGGCGTAAAGGGCGCGTGGAGCTTGGCCAGAGTGACCAGACAGTCGTAGAGAACCCTGTAGGCGGCGGGGTCGTTGTCCCAGAAGCGGCGGCGGTTCAGACGCACATACCAGTTGGAAAGAGCTTCGACAAAGACCTCCAGAGACTTGGCGGCTTTGGTCAGTTCATAGACTTCCAGATAATCGGTCACCTCTTTTACGGTGAGCTGCAGCTTGGCCGTAATCCAGAGGTCCAAATCGTTATAGTTCTCAAAGGGCACGGGCTCCTTCAGATCGACGCTGGAGGCGTTGGCGTTCATCAGGAAGAACTGCCAGGTGTTCCAAAGGGTGCTGAGATGCTTGGAAGCTTCGGAGACGAATTCCGAGGAGAATTTGCGGCTCAGTTCCGGCGGCGCGGAAGTATACAGATACCAGCGGATGGCGTCGGCCCCGTTGGATTTGATGATATCCCAGGGATTGACTACATTGCCGCGGCTCTTCGACATCTTTTCGCCGGCGCCGTCCAGCACCAGGCCGTGGCAGATCACGCTCTTAAAGGCGATGGAATCGAAGAGCATGACGCCCAGCTGGTGCAGGGAGTTGAACCAGCCGCGGGTCTGGTCGAGGCCCTCGCAGATAAAGTCGGCCGGGAAGGATTTTTCAAAGAGTTCCTTATTCTCAAAGGGATAATGGAGCTGAGCGAAGGGCATGGAGCCGGAATCGTACCAGCAGTCAATGACGTCGGGCACGCGGTGCATGACGCCGCCGCACTTTTCACATTTAAAGGTAATTCTGTCGATATAGGGACGGTGAGGATCGAAATCGGCGGCATGTACGTCGACATGCTCAAGGCTCTTCTCGCCCAGTTCCTCGTAAGAGCCGACAATCTCCTTATGGCCGCAGGCGCAGGTCCAGATAGGCAGAGGCGTGCCCCAGTAGCGGGTGCGGGAGATGGCCCAGTCCACCAGATTGTTGAGCCAGTCGCCGTAGCGTCCGTTCTTAATGTGGGCGGGGTGCCAGTCGATCTCCTGGTTCTTCTCGATCAGATGCTGCTGCAGGCGGGTATTGTTGATATACCAGGAATCAGTAGCGTAATACATGAGCGGATTCTTGCAGCGCCAGCAGTGAGGATAGCTGTGGGCGTACTTCTTGATGCGGAAGAGCAGCTTTCTCTGCTTTAAATCTTCGATAATTTTGGGATCGGCTTCTTTAAACCACAGACCGGCGACGAAATCGGCGTCCTCGCGGAAATGGCCGTCGGTTTTAACGGCATGAACCACGGGCAGATCGAATTTGCGCCCGATATCCAGGTCGTCGGCGCCGAAGGCCGGAGCGATATGGACGATGCCCGAGCCGTCCTCGGCGGTCACATAATCGCCGGAAACCACATAATGGCCGGTCTTTCCGCCGAGATCATACCATTTATAGGGAGCCGTGTACTTAGTCCCCACCAGCTCGCTGCCCTTAAAGGAGGCCAGAATTTCCGCCTGGCTTTCATCCTCGATATCCAAAGCCGCTTTAATCAAAGTTTCAGCCAGAATTAAATGGCGCTCGCCGTGCTTTACTGCCACATAGGTCAGATCGGGGTGAACGCAGGCCGCCACGTTGCCGGGCAGGGTCCAGGGCGTGGTGGTCCATACCAGCAGAGCGGTATCGCCAGGCAGGCCGAGCTTCTCGGGTTCAGTAAGAGGGAAGCAGACGTACAGAGAGGGATCGACGACGTCCTGATAGGCGGAACCGGCCTCGGCGCTGGAAAGCGGCGTGCCGCAGCGGGCGCAGAAGGGCACGACCTTGTAGCCCAGGTAGAGCAGGTCCTTGTTCCAGAGCTCCTTCAGCGACCACCAGACGCTCTCCACGTAATCGTTGCTCATAGTCATGTAGCAGTTGTCCAGATCGGTCCAGTAGGCGATGCGCTCAGTAAGCTTGCGCCAGGCCCCTTCATAGGTCATGACCGAGGAGCGGCACTCTTTGCAGAAGGGCTCGATGCCGAACTTTTCGATGGCCGGCTTGCCGGAAAAGCCCAGCCTCTTCTCCACTTCGATCTCTACCGGCAGCCCATGGCAGTCCCAGCCGGCCTTGCGGCGCACCTTATAGCCGCGCATGGTCTTATAGCGGGGAAACAGGTCCTTGTAGGCGCGGGCCTGCACATGGTGGATGCCGGGATTGCCGTTAGCGGTGGGCGGACCGTCAAAAACCACGAATTCCTCGGCATTTTCGCGGATTTCCAAGGATTTGGCAAATACATTTTCCTCTTTCCAAAAGGACAGAATTTCTTCTTCCAGATCGATAGGCGAAGTGCGCTGATCGATCTGCGGAAAACGGGTGCTCATAACAGAAGACCTCTGAATTCAGATAAAAAATCAATCCAGAGAATAATAACAATTTATCATTATTTTTACAAGCCTTGTCATTCCCAGCCGGGCGATAATGCAGCGCATTTTGCCGCGCATCCGCCTGACGGCGGCCAAGGAAGGCGGCGCGGCCTTTCCGCCGGCGCTTTTTCTACTGCCGCGAAAGCGTTTCCCGGCAAAGCCCGGCAGCGGCAGGCAGGAAAAAGGCCCCGCACAATTAGAAAAAACGCCCCTATGTCTTTAATCAAGCTTGAAAATGCAGCCCGCCAGTTCAGGAGCGAACCCATCTGGCAGGATATAAATTTAACCCTGGAGCCCGGCGAAAGGCTGGGCATAATCGGCGCCAACGGCAGCGGCAAAAGCACCCTGCTCAGAGTAATGGCCGATCTGGACGCTCCCGATTACGGCAGCGTCGCCTTTAAAACCGATCTTACCAAGGGCTTTCTGCCTCAGAACCCCTATTTTGAGCCGCAGCTTTCCGTCCGGGAAGCGGTGGAGCAGTCGCAGCGGGAAATTGCCGATCTCATGACGGCCTATGAGCAGGCCTGCCTGAACTACCAGCACGAACCCAGCGCCGCCAACGGGCAGAAAATGGAAGGGCTGGCCGCAGTTCTTAATTCCCGGCAGGCCTGGACTCTGCCGCAGCGCACCGAAGCCATGCTCAGTCAGCTCAGCCTGGACGGCACGGATCTTCCCGTCGGCAAGCTGTCCCAGGGAATGCGCAAAAAGCTGGCCATAGGCATAGCCCTTTTAAATAATCCCGAGGTTCTCTTTCTGGACGAGCCTACCAACCATCTCGATACCGTTACCGTCGACTGGCTGGAAGCGCAGCTCAACCTCTTCAAAGGCGCCATCGTCCTGGTCACTCACGACCGCTATTTTCTGGACAAGCTGGCCGAAAGAATTCTGGAACTGGATCGAGGCCGAGCCAAAATTTACGCCGGCAATTACGCCAGCTATCTGGAGCAGAAGGAACACGATCTGCAGCTCTCCTGCGCAGAAGATGAAAAGCGGCAGAACCTGCTGCGCCGGGAAATGGCCTGGTTCAAACGCGGAGCCCGGGCCCGCTCCACCAAGCAGAAGGCCCGCCAGGAACGCCTGCTGCAGCTGATAGACTATCATAAAGAGCAGCATTCTCTCTTAAATCAGAGCGCCGACGTGAGCATGAACAGCCTCCGGACCTCCAAGCGCCTGGGCAATAAGGGCGTCAATCTTTACGGCATAAGCAAGAGCTACGGCGAACGGACCTTAATCAAAGATTTTTCTCTGAAGATAGGCAAAGGAGACCGCCTGGGCTTTGTCGGTCCCAACGGCTGCGGAAAAAGCACCCTGCTCAATATTATTACCGAGCGACTTCTCCCCGACAGCGGCCATATCGAATTCGGCGAAACCGTGCGTCTGGGTCTTTACAGCCAGACCGCCCAGGACGCAAACACCGACCTGACAATCCTGGACTATGTCCGCGAGGGCGGCGATTATATCAGCGCTCCCGACGGGCGGAGAATCAGCGCGGAAAACCTCCTGGAGCAGTTCCTCTTCCCCCGCCGCATTCAGCACGACCGCATAGGCAAGCTCTCCGGCGGCGAAAGAAACCGCCTGCGCCTGCTGCGCCTGCTCATGGAGAGCCCCAACTGCCTGCTGCTGGACGAGCCCACCAACGACCTGGATATTCCCACCCTGGTACGTCTGGAAGCCTGGCTCGACGATTTTCCCGGCATTGTCGTTATCGTCAGCCACGACCGCTATTTTCTGGATCGCTGCGCCGACCGGCTCTTTTATTTTGAAAACGGACGCATTCAGGAATTTATCGGCGATTATGAAACGCTGCGGCAGCATATCAACGCCTCGGCCCGCCTGCAGAATCAGGCGCTGAGAGAGCAGAGCCCCCGCTCGCGCGGAACCGAAACGGCTGCATCGCCAAAAACTGACGGAAAAGAGGCTGTCAAGCCGGCTCCTACCCCTAAAAAGAAACTGACCTACAAACAGAAAACCCGCCTGGCCCAGTTGGAATCCCTCATCGCCGAAAAAGAGAAACGCCAAAGCGACCTGCAGCAGATAATCTCCTCCCCTTCCGGCCACGAGAACGAACTTATGCAGATCTGCCGGGAATTTGACGCGCTGCAGAACGAACTTGAGGAGCTCTTTGCGGAATGGGAGGAACTGGCCGCTTTAGCCGAGCCGTAAGCGTTCAGTATCTTTTCAGGGTCCGACTTTGCAGCCTTCATAAAGGAATAAGAGTTTAAAAAGTAGTATATTCTCTATTGCAGTTTTAGCATGTAATCTAAAGGTCGTGAAATGTTTGAAAACAGCTCAGAAGAATTAAAAGCACAGGAACAAGAGGAATATCAGCAGCATCTGCAGGAGCTCAAGGAAAAGCTGAGGACTCTGTCCCAGGAAGCCTTAATCGACAATTATGCGGAATTAGTGCTGAAGAATCAGAGAATTACGGAAAAGCTCGAGGACGCTCAGATAAAGGAGCAAGAGTCTCGCAGCATCTATCTTTCGCGTCTGCAGGAATTCAAGGACCTCTACGTCATCAGGCGCATTTCCTCCAATTTCGCCAATCTGAACATATATCAAATCGCTAAATTGGTAATTGACACTCTATTCGACCGCCTCCGCGCCTCCAAGGGCATTATATTCTTCCTGGAAACCAGCATTTTAGATACCTATATGAGCCTGGTGTCCACCGAAGGCTTAAACATTTCCGAAGAAGCCAGTCAGGTTTTAGATAAGCTGCTCAATCAGGAGCTGAGTCTCAATTCCCGCAAAATCCTTCGCTGCATTTACGATCGCGGCACCGATAAGGAACTCGACAGCGCAGGTTTCGCTTTATATGTAGAAGACAGCGGCTTTTTCTGGAACAGCATTAAATCCGGCGTACAGTTTTCTACTAAAAATGCTTTCAACGACGTCCTTTACAACACCTTATACAATGAGAGCGATCTTCTGCAGCCCAAACAGCACGACGACCTTTACGAAGCTGAGCTGGAACGCTACGGCCTGGCTAATCTGGGCATTTATCAGTGGATCCCTCTGCTCTCCGCAGACACTAAAGAGGTCCTGGGCCTCATCGGTCTGGACACCGTTATAAATAATGAGCTTGAGCATAAATTTACCAATATCTTCGCCTCGGAGATTACCCGGATCTTCTATGAGCTCGTACTCAACAGGCGTTTAAAAAATTCCCACAACGAATTAATTAAAATTACCGAAAAGCTGACTAACCTTTACAATATCAACTCGACCCTGAGCGTAGTCGAGGACCGCAATACCCTGCTTACCAAGATCCTCAGACACGCCACTGAAATGGTCAACGCCGCCAAGGGTTCGATCATGCTCTTCGACGAAACCGACACCTATCTGGAAACCAGAGTAATATGCGGCATTCCCGAAAGAGTGGCCGAGCAGATAATGAACAAGGAGATCAAGACCAAGACCTTCAAGCGCGGCGAGGGCGTAGCGGGTCAGGTAGCCAAGAACAAAACTCCTCTCATTATTCAGAACACCTCCGAAGACCGCAACTTCATCAATGACAAAGAGGGCAACTTTGCCGACTCTATCCTCTGCGTGCCCCTGCTGGTTGACGGCGATTCCATCGGCGTGCTCAACATAACCAACAAAAAGGACAACAAGGAGTTTTCCTCCGAGGATTTGGCCACAGTTATGCAGTTTGCCGACCAAGCCGCCTTGGCCATCCGCAACAATGAACTCTATACTCTGGCCATTATCGACAGTTTGACTCAGCTCTTCGTCAGACGCCACTTCTTCCAGAAGTTTGCCGAAGAGACCAAAAAATCGTGCCGTTCCCAGAATCCGCTCTCTATTCTGATGATCGATATCGACCACTTTAAGAGCGTCAACGACGTCTACGGCCATCCCTGCGGCGACCACGTGCTCAAATGCGTAGCCTCCATCCTCAAGCAGACCACCCGTGAAGTAGATATTGTCGGCCGTTACGGAGGCGAAGAGTTTATCATTCTGCTCAACAACTCCAACTCAGACGGCGCTAAAACGGTGGCTAAACGTATCCAGAAACATTTGGAGCTGGCCACAATTACCTGGGATCACAATGGCAAGAACATTGAACTGCGCATTTCGGTGAGTATCGGCATTGCCTCTTATCCCGAACATGTCAAGCTCAGCGCTCTCAAGAGTCTCGACGCCATTCCTCTGAGCAATATCAAAACCGTTACTTCCGCAGAATTAAAGGAATGCGAAGATAATCAGAGCGGCGGCGTTCAGATTTACGCCGGCGAAAGGCAGGCTAAAGCTAAGCAGGAGTCCGAGCCTAAAAAGCATTCCGACCCGTCTACCAAAGACGACGTGGGCGAAATGGTATCGAAGATTGTCGAGCTGGCGGACATGGCTATGTACTATTCAAAACGCCACGGCCGCAACCGCACCACTATCTACTCCGACACCGTCAGGAAGTTTATCGAAAGCGACGCCTCCAAAGATATGGCCAAGAAGGAGAGCAGCTCCAGATAGTTCTGAGTTATCATTTGCGAAGGCGCTTATGTCATTTTTGGCGCCGATGACGCCCGCCGAAAGGCGGGCTTTCTTATTTTGCCGTGCCCGCCAAAGGATACTGTCGGTAAGTTAAGCAAAAACAAGCTTTTTGCAGACACGCTTAACAAAGGTTTTCTTTGACGCGTACGCGGAGATTCGTGCACAGCGAGCGCGGAGCGGTAACGACAAAGAAAACCGGCATAGCGAAAACAAGTTAAACATGCTTGACAGATTCTTCGCTGCGCTCAGAATGACAGAGGAAACATTTACAAGCATTGGTAAAACAAGCTAATGCACCTTTTAGCATTATTTTGCCTTAACTTTATAACAATTGACATAGCGAAAACAGGCATAACTAGTTTAACAGGTTCTTCGCCGGCGGCTCAGGATGACAAAATTTACAGCCGCGACGCCTGAAGGCAGGTCAGAATGATTGGCAACTGACCGGGACGCATAATGACGGACGGCGCAGAAAGCAATAATACTGACTCAGCGGGAGCCGTGCGTCAGATAATCTATGTGCCGCTCAACTGCGTTTTTCTTCGGATCGTCGGGGAAGCAGCGCAGCCATTCGCGGAAGGAGGCCAGCGCCTCTTGCTTATGAGCGCATTTTTCCTGCATGCAGGCCAGCAGATAATAGACGGGTTCCCAGCGGCTGCGCTGTCCGAACAGTTCTCCGGGAGCGGCCTCGCTCAAGCGCAGATGCACCAGATGGCGGGCGGTCTCCGCTTCCGCCAAGGCCTGAATTTGCTCGTCCTTTAAGGACAGAGCCAACGCATAATTGTAATGGTAATCTATGCGCTCAGGTTCCCTATCACAGGCCCTTTCCCAAAACTCCGCAGCCCTCTGAGGCTCGCCGAAGTGAAGAAAATTAATTCCCAAATACAGCTCAGCATAGTATTTTAAAAGCTCTATGTCATCCTCAGCCAAACCGTTCTCCATACGCAGAACGGCGGCGCCCTTTTCATCGGCCAGCTTGTTCTGCAGAGTATGCAGAATTTTTTCGGCTTCTTCATAGCGCCCGCTGCGCTGCAGAGCCACGGCATAGAGAAAATCGCCCCAGGGGTTGTCGGCATATTTGTCGCTGAGTTCGGCCAAAGCCAAAATATCGGTTTCCCGCTGCATAAAGATCTTCAGCAAAGCTTCGTTGAATTCGCCCCGTTCGGAATTTAGCGAAGCGGCCTCGCGAAAATGGAGGGCGGCCTCGTCTTCCAAGCCTAAATGCTCCTCCGTTACGGCCAGATTGTTGGCCCATACCGACTTGAGCCCTTCATCTCCGCCGCAAGAGAGCAAAAGCTCCTTAGCCTCAGTCAGACGGCCCTGCCTGCGCTCCGCTTCCGCCATCCAGATACAGGCCAGCGCTTTATTCGCATTTGGGGCGTCTGCGGCTCTTTTAAAATCAGCTTCGGCAGCCTCCGGATTATTCATTTTCAGGCGGGCGCAGCCTCTGATCAGCATAAAGCAGCTGTTGTCCTGAAAAAAACTATCCCAGCGTTCCAGCTCTGTCAAGCAGTCTTCAAAACGGCCCAGCGTCAAAAGACATAAGGCTCGGTTAACGCCGACCAGCGGTTCATCGGGCTCAGCCTTTAAATATATATCAAAGAGGCGTAAAGCATCCTCAAAATGGCCCAGTTTATACTCTGCCAGTCCCCAATAGGGCAGAATCTCTATCCGGCAGCCGTCAAGTCCGAAAGCCTTGGAATACATACGGGCAGCCCGATCCTGCAAGCCTCTGCGCTGCAGCATCCGTCCCTCCCGAAAGAGCTGCTTAACCTCCCAATCGCGCACCTGAGCGGCATTCTGCGCATTGACCTCAAAAGGCAGAACCGTATCGGCCTCGGCCGCGCCGCCCCAAAGACAGATACTCAATAACAGAGCTTCCCACACATATCTGAGCTTCATAAATTAAGCTTCTTCTGTCCGCCGGTCTCCGTCCTCATACTGTTCCAAAGCTTTCGTCATTTCAGACAGCAGAGTTAAATATTTCAGAATATGCTCGGCATTTATATGTACGGCGTCGTCAATTTCCCAGGTCAGCCGCACTCCCTTACCGTGAACCCTCAGGCGCAGAAATTCCGGAAGCTGCTTCAATATGCGGCAGAAAGCTTCAGAATTGATAATTTCACATAAGGGCCCCAGGTTGAGGCAGCGGTACAGCTTTCCGAGCTCCTCGTCCTCCAGAGCATAGAGAACCGCACCCGAGGTTTCAAAAATAGAGGGTTCTCCATCCTCCGAAAAAATCCAGAAATTATACTGCAGATCGGTTTTGTGTATATCAAAACAGATGCGGCAGTAATCGCTGCTCCTGGGGATAAATTCTACCGTGGTATCATAGCCGTTAAAGCTTCCGAACCAGCTCGGCCACACCAGATAAGCTCTGGTAGGCGCGGTTATATGCTCAAAGCCTCGGGGCAAAATAACCTTGGCGCCCTGAAAGCCCTTATTTTCCAGACGCCTGATTTCACTATTTTCAACTTTTTGGCAAAGCTCCTCGACCAAGCCTTCAGCCGCGCTGTGCAATTCCTTCAACATAGCTTAACCTGCCGCCGATTTATTCATTACGGAGATAAAGGCGCGTACAACCTGAGGATCGAATTTGCTGTTCGACTGAGATTCTATATACTCTTTGACCTCTTCGGCGGAACGGGCCTTGTGATTGGGATGGGGATGAGTCATTAAATCAAAAGTTTCGGCAACGGCAATGATCATAGCTCCGATAGGGATAGCCGCTCCCCGCATATTGCTGGGGAATCCGGAGCCGTCATAGCGCTCATGATGATGCAGTATAAGAGGCAAAGATTTTTCTACAAAGCCCAAGGGACGCAGCCAGGAAACGGCTATCTTGTCCTGCTGAGCAACCAGCTCCCTCTCCTGAGGATTATCCGGCAGAACTTCGCAGAAGCGCAGATTGTCAGGCAGAGAGAATTTTCCTAAATTGTGCAGATAAGCGGCGCTGCGCAGACTGTCTATCTCCAGAGCGCTCATGCGCAGCTCGCGTCCCATAGCCTCCGCCAAGGCTGCCACCCGCTTGGAATGGCCCTTTCGGTAGGGATTAGTTTCTTCGTCGTTGGTAATAATATCGACTATAGCGCTCACAACGCTGCCTTGGGCCCGCTTAAAGGTAATGGCCTGGAAGAGAGACAGAGCGAACGGCATCGATATAACCGAAAGCATTTCAAAGTCAGCCTTGTTGAAGGTCCCCAGCTGAGCTTTATTGGCCACAAAGAGAAGAGCAAAAATATTGTTGCCGGTACGCAGAGGCGTGACAATGACTTCGCTAATAGGCTCGCGCAAAAACTTAAAGGTCTGCAGCTGGCGGTCGTTGCGCGTCAAAATAACCGACTGCCCCTTGGTGCGCATAAAATCGACCAGACCGTCGGAAGCCGGAAGCTTAAAGGCCTGACGGCTTTCCTCGCATAGGCCGATGCCGGCCTCATAGCGGTATTCATTGCCGCGCAGAATCAAAAGAGCGCAGTATTCACAGCTCAGGTATTCCTTAGTCGTTTCCAGAATTACTCTGAAAACCTGGTTGGGTTCCGAAGCCTCCGTAAGCTTGCCGATCAGAACCGGCAGGGCCTCCCAGCGCCTGGTGTCCATACTGCCGGGAGCGACCTCTCCTATTGTCTGCGGTTCAGCCATACGGTTCAAAATTACATTGACTAAAGCTCCGCCGGCGCCGGCCAAAATACCTCCGCCGATAACGCCGGTGATGATCTGCACCCAATTAGGCTGACCGAACATCTCCGCTAAACCTGAAGCCTGAGCCTCTTTAGCCAAAAATAGCAACGAATCCATACTCTGAACCTCATAAAACAGTATAAAGTAGAGAAATTCGCAGTTTCCTCCGGAAAACCTATTAAAAATCCGCAGAGAATTTACTTGAGCTTTCCGAGCTTAACCGCGCCCTCCCTCCCCCCCAAAAAAAATCCCGCCGAATCGAACGCGCGCTTCGGCAGGACTGTATTTATTCATCTCAGCGATAAGGCTCGCCGCTATTTATCGGCGCTCTTCTTGCCGGCGTCAGTCTTCTTGACGTCCAAATCTTCGCCGCTGCAGACTAAGGTCGGTTCGGCCTTTTTATTGATTACGTCATCGGTAATTATACATTTGCAAATTTCATTGTTGGAGGGTATTTCAAACATAACGTCCAACATCGCGTCCTCAACTATGCTTCTTAAAGCGCGGGCTCCGGTTTTGCGCTTATCGGCTTCCTTGGCCACCGCCTCTACCGATTCTTTGGTGAAGACCAGCTCTACGTTATCCATATTGAAAAGACGCTGATACTGTTTGACCAAAGCGTTTTTGGGCTCGGTCATAATGCGCACCAGGGCCTTTTCGTCCAGACCGTTCAGAGTAACCACAACGGGCATGCGTCCGACAAACTCGGGAATAAGTCCGAATTTAATCAAATCCTCCGGCATGACCTGAGCCAGCAGTTCCCCCACGTTGCGCTCCTTGCGGCTCTCGATATTGGCGCGGAAGCCCATCGACTGAGAAGCCACGCGCTGCTCGATGATATCCTCCAGTCCCTCAAAAGCGCCGCCGCAGATAAACAAAATATTTGTGGTATCTATCTCCAGACACTCCTGGTTGGGGTGCTTGCGCCCGCCCTGAGGAGGCACGCTCACTTTAGAGCCCTCGACAATCTTTAAAAGAGCCTGCTGCACGCCCTCGCCGCTGACGTCGCGGGTAATCGACATATTCTCGCCTTTTCGGGCCACCTTGTCTATTTCGTCAATGTAGCAGATGCCGCGCTCAGCCTCTTCGATATCCATATCGGCGGCCTGAATCAGACTGCGCAGGATATTTTCCACATCGTCGCCCACATAGCCGGCTTCGGTCAGGGTAGTTGCGTCGGAAATAGCCAGCGGGACGCGCAGCATTTTAGCCAGAGTCTGGGCCAGATAGGTTTTGCCGCTACCGGTAGGACCGATAATTAAAACATTGCTCTTCTGCAGTTCCACATCGTCCTTTGTTTTCGGCGCCCTGATTCGTTTATAATGGTTGTATACGGCTACAGATAAGACTTTTTTGGCTCTCTCCTGACCTATAACGTACTGATTGAGAAAATCCAATATCTCTTTGGGCTTAGGCAGCTTATCCGTCGGTTCCAGGCTGTCGTCAGCCATCTCTTCGGCAATAATTTCATTGCACATCTCGACGCAGTCGTTGCAGATAAAAACTCCGTTGCCGGCAATTAAGCGTTTGACATGCTTCTGTTCTTTGCCGCAGAAGGAGCAGCAAAAAATTCCCTGTTTTCCGTCACCAAAACGAAACATAATTCCTCCGCAGACGAATCGTCGTCATTCTATCTTTCTTCTTTAGTTATGATCTTATCTATCAGGCCGTAATCGACAGCTTCCTGCGCGCTCATATAATTGTCGCGCTCGGTATCCCTGGCAATTTCTTCAATGCTCTTGCCGCAGTGACGGGCCAGAATCTCATTGGTGACATGACGGGTATGCAGAATCTCACGGGCATGAATATCAATATCGGTCGCCTGACCGCCTATACCGCTGATCCAGGGCTGATGAATCATTATGCGCGAATAAGGCAGCGAAAAACGCTTGCCCTTAGCTCCTCCGGAAAGAAGCAGAGCGGCCGCGCTGGCAGCCATGCCGATACAAATTGTGGAAATATCAGGCTTTACCAGCTGCATGCAGTCATATATGGCCAAACCTGCCGTCACCGAACCGCCGGGACTGTTGATATAAAGATCAATATCTTTGTCCGGGTCCTCCTGCTCCAAGAATAACAGCTGAGCAATAATCAGATTGCTGAGATAATCGGTGACCTCGTCGCCCAAAAAGACTATACGGTTTTTTAATAAACGCGAATAAATATCGTAAGATCGCTCTCCCCTGGCGGTCTGCTCCACAACCATGGGAATAAGACTGGAGCGGATGCCTCCGGGCGCATATTTACCGCTGATATAATTTTTTCTGAAAAAATCCACCTTTTGATAACCCTTTATAAAATTTAATCTGAACCGGCTTCCGGCCGGCAGGCCATGTTCTTATTTTAATTCAACTCAGCCATAATATCAAATAAAACGGCAATTTCCTCCTATTCTTTTTTTACAGTACAAATATATGCCTAATATTGACTTTTAAAAAGTCCGCAGACAAAAATATAAGACCCTTCGCAGGCTCGGGACGGCATGTCATGCATGTCATTTTGAACCCAGGCGAAGAATCTTATTTTTTTACTGCTGCTGCAGGCTCAGACCGATACGTCGTTCATGTCCTTCCGAGCCCGGGCGAAGAAACTTAAAAATTATCAGACTTCAGCCGCAGCTTACTCAGCCTTGTTTTCCTCGGCCTTATTTTCCTCAGCCTTGACTTCTTCGGCGGCTTTTGCAGCCTCTTCGGCGAGCTTAGCGGCTTCGGCGGCTCTCTCTTCGGCAGTCTTAGGCTTAATATAAGTTACGGCTGCGGAATTTACCAGATGCTGAGTGATTTCGTCGCGGAGCAGACTGTACTGAAGCTGCTTGATGACGCCGCCGCGCTCCATCTGCTTGCGGATAGAAGCGGCGGTCTGACGGGTGCGTCTGGCTTCTTCGTCAATAAGTTTATTTACGTCTTCGTCGCTGACGCTGATATTGAGCTGACGGGCCAGGTTCTTTACCAGAATTTCCAGACGGGCTTCGCCGTATCCCATAAGATTGACATGTTTAATCCAATCCTCCTCAGTGCGGTTCTGCTCCTTGAGCATATCCGCCAGGCGCTTGTTCTGCGCTCTGAGGTTGCCGACAACGCGCTCGTTAAAGACGGCGGCATGATACTGGCAGAGCGCTTTGGGAATCATATCCGTAGGGACCTGAGAGGCAATCTTGAAGTAAATCTTTTCGGCGATATGCTGCTCGGCCTCATTCTGGCTCTGCTGCTTCATAGACTCCATAATTCGGGCCTTCAGCTCTTCCACCGTATTTACATCGGAAACGGCCTTGACAAAATTTTCATCCAGTTCGGGCAGACGGCGCTCTTTAACGCTCTTAACGCTAAAGTGGAAATGAATTGTGCGGCCGGCCAATTCGGACTTATAATCGGCCGGGAATTCGACGTCAAATTCCTTCTCCTCGCCGGCCTTTAAGCCGTAAAGGTTCTCGAGGAAGCCGGGAACATAACCGGCAGGTCTCAGCTCCATGGGGAAGTCTTTGGCATTGCCGTTTTTAACGGCCTTGCCGTTTTCAAAACTCTCATAATCGACGATGGCGATATCCTCAGCCTGAAGGCCGCGATCGTTCACATCCTCTAAAACGGCGCGTCCGTTTCTGGCGCGCTCAATAGCTTCGTCAACGTCCTTTTCGGTAGGCTCATAACGCTCCTGCTCGATAGGAATGCCCTCATAGTCCTTGAGCTCTATGACGGGAATGACTTCAAATTCAGCAGTATAGGTCAATTCTTTGCCGCGCTGTACAGAAATTTTGGAAATATCAGGCTGAGAAACGATGTCAATTTTCTCCTGCTCAACAGCTTCTCTTAAGGAAGCCGGCACTAAATTTTCAATCACTTCACGATTGAGCATCGAATTGGCAATATGCTTGCGTCCGATATAGGCAGGGACCTTACCGCGGCGGAAACCGGGGATAGCCAGCATCTTTAAGGCGTCTTTAAAAGCCTTGGCATAGGCCTGCTCTACGGTTTCGGAATCTACGGTGACTTCGATTCTGCGTTTAATAGGTGACACTTCGGTCAAACTAACCTTCATTTTTCCTCCTAGGAACTGCTTAGGACTCGCGGCGTTATTCGTCCACCCTTCATACAAAAGAGCCCGCGTCGCTAAGGTTTGCGAATAAATTATCTTTAAACACAAACAAAGACCGCCTTGAGGCAGCCTTTATCTGCAGTGGAGCGGAAGAAGAGATTCGGACTCTCGACCCTTGCCTTGGCAAGGCAATGCTCTACCGCTGAGCTACTTCCGCATATTAAATTTGCCGTCCGTTCCCGAACAGCTTTCCCCGCCGCCCGAAGGCGGCTAGAGAAAAAGTGGAGCGGAAGAAGAGATTCGGACTCTCGACCCTTGCCTTGGCAAGGCAATGCTCTACCGCTGAGATACTTCCGCATTTAATCATATAAACCAATCGGCAGTGGGCGGGAAGGGGCTCGAACCCTTACGAACTTAATCATTGGCTCCTAAGACCAACGCGTCTACCGATTCCGCCACCCGCCCAAAGGGGTGGTGCGTCATCAAGGACTCGAACCTTGGGCCCGCTGATTAAGAGTCAGCTGCTCTGCCAACTGAGCTAATGACGCGTAACACTTACGGGCAGTATATTACTCAAAACCAATGCAGATGTCAACCCTATAGAAGAAAAAAAATAATTTTTTTTTAGCGCTGCCTGTAAATTAAGCAAGAGCAGATTTAAACATACATGCTTATACAGGTTTTGTTCGGCGCAAAAGCGAGCGTCCGAGCCAGGCGCAGCCTCAAAGTTAAATGCAGAGCAAAACCGACATGGCGGAAACATGCATAACATGTTTGAAAGATTCTTCTCTGCGCTCTCAATGACACAGTAAACGTTTATAAGCTTAATGCATATATGCTTTCGCGGCATTTTCAGCTAAATTTATTCTCAGCTTAACGACGGTGTTATTCAGTATAATTTTTGAGAAAAAAAACAGCCCCGGATATCCGAGGCTGATATTGGAGCGGAAGAAGAGATTCGGACTCTCGACCCTTGCCTTGGCAAGGCAATGCTCTACCGCTGAGCTACTTCCGCATCTTTATGCAACTTTATTACGCCGATAATATTACCAGAGCAGCAGGCTTATGTCAAGTCCGGCGTTCCGCTGCCGCGCGCCGCAGCGCCTTTGCCGCGCCGACGAGCCTTTCCGCGCCTGCAGAGCCGGCGGCTCCCCCCTTTGCCGACTCGGCGGCTTTACAGAGTTTCTGCCGTAAGCCTTTAACGCAGAGCTTTGACGTCGACAACCGCCGCTACGGAAACATCGTCGCCGCATCCTGAGGCCGTCAGATTGGGGAGAAACCTGCGCACCTTGTCCACGCCGCCCGCAAAATGATGCGTTTTTATATATTTGCAGATGGTGCGGTAAAACTCATGGAACTTGTCCTTGCTCTTATAAGAATTCTCAATCCCGTCGCTGCCTAAAAATACCGCCGCAGGCAGCTCCTCGCTCCAGTAGGCCCTCATATCTTTGTAAGCCTCAAAGCTGCTGATAGAGGTGGTAAAGCTTCCCCGGCAGCGCTTATCTTCCTCAATGGGTTCATAGATATCGCCGTTTTTGCCGACCGCTACGCAGGTCCCGTCGCCCAGCTGCAGAGCCAGCCAGAACTTTGAAGTACAGCAGGCCGTCAAAAGCGTAGTACCGTAAGTGCGCTGCGGATTTTCCCTGTACTTGCGCTCGACATGTTCCAGTTCTGCGCCGGTAAGAGGAAAGCTGCGCAGATCATCTTTGACCTGCCGAAGCCAGTTTTCGCAGATAACCTTCTTCAGCTTTTCAATTTCCGCTCCGGCTCTGCTTATATCGGTTCGGGACTGCTCCATATATAAGGCAAATTTTTTCATCCAGTAAGCGCCGGAGATCGCTGCAATGCAGGCGCCGATTTCCGAACGCGGATAGTTGACGTCGCCGTGTCCGTCAGCGACCGAGATAACCGCGCATTCTCTTCCCTTGCAGCCATAGGCAAAATCCTGACAGCGCTTGCCCGCGCTTCTGTGGCTGTCCCCGCATTCACACAGCGCAAAGACCGAATAATTATCTGAACGGATATCACTCTGCCGCAACTCAACTACCTGCCTTCAACCGTCATTAACATCTTAAAATAATCTGTGGACTTTATAAAATATAACTTTGACAAAAAAAAACCTTTTAAATTTGAAAAAAAGCTGAAAATACCGCCGATTTTCAGCCGTCCGCTCTTTCTTGCCGCAGTTTTCAGCGGTAAGTCAATCATTCTGTGATAAATAATCCCACGCTTTCCTCCTCTTTCGCCCAATGCGCAAATCTTCGGCTGAAACTGAAAATTTACTGATAATCAGATAAATATTTCCCCGATTTGCGTTATAATAATGCATATGCGCATAAACTAAAGGAGGCTGCAGTATATGAAAAACGTCCCGCGCCTTATACTATCGCTCATTCTGGCGCTGAGCCTATGTCTTTTCCTCGCCCCCAATCAGGCTGAAGCCGAATCGCACGTCACCACCGTGGCCGCTATCTCTCAAAGCACAACCGCGGCCTGGAATTATCTGAAAAATAACGTGGGCGCCATCAAAGCTTCCGGAATTATTCCCGGTCTCAATAAGGCCGTAACCCGTACCTCCGACGGCAAAACCGTAACCGTCTGCAAAGGCATGGTTCCTCAAGGCCTCACCTTCGCCGGCGACTATCTGCTCATTTCCGCCTACTGCGGCTGCGGAAAAAATCACCGCTCCGTCATCTATGTCATAGACGACAAAACCAGAAAATACCAGTCTACTTTAATTCTTGACAACAACTGCCACGTCGGCGGCCTGGCCAAGTGCGGCGATTACGTCTGGGTCTGCGACAGCCAGAGCGGCAAGTACTTGCGCGCCTACAAGTATTCCTCGGTTAAGGACTCTATCGGCCACAAATATTGGACGATCTACACTCAGGCCAAGCGCTCCGTGGCCACAACGCCCTCCTATCTCTGCGCCGCCAACGGCTGCCTGTATGTGGGGACCTTCAGCGAGACCTCCAAAACCAGCGATATTTACTATTACTCCGTAAACGGCAGCGCCATTGCCAAGAAGGGCAAATTCACTATTTCCGGCGTGCCCAAAATTCAGGGAATATCTATTCGCGGCAATTATATGCTCGTAACCTCTTCCTACGGACGCACCAACAAATCCAAAGTCTATTCCTACAAGTTTACCGGTCCCAAGAGATATACCAGTCCCCTCAAGACCTTCACTTTCCCCAACATGGCCGAAGGCTGCTACATCGGTTCCTCCAACGCCTACTTCCTCTTTGAATCCGGCGCGGCGACCTACCGTTCCAGCAAAAATACCATGCCTCTGGACAAATACGTCGGCTTAAGCAACTCCGTATTCGGCATTAAGTAAACCTGGGCGCCAGATAAATAAAGCAGCCCCGCGGACAAGCTCCGCCGAGCTGCTTTTTTTTGCGCCCGCCGAAGAAGCTGCATTGCCGCCCGGCCACAGTTTTTTCTTCGCCGTTCGCACAAATTATTCAGGCTCAATAAGAAAATGAGCCGAACGGCTAAATTCCTCAGAAAAATTATAATATTAGCCGAACGGCGAAGTTTAAGGGAGAGACATTATTTCCATACTGCAAACAAGTACATGCATTTTAATGCGAACTATTATATCCACTTAGCAATCCCGCCGCTGCGAACTATCTTAGCGGCAATTAGCGCAGCGCTGTCAAAGCCTGAGCGGACAAGTTTCCCTGCTGATTTTTTCAGCGCGGAACAGAAGCTTTCCCGCAGCGCATTAAAACGCTTCATTGCAATACGCCGGCCAATTCCTGCGTCCGCAGCCGCCTTGCGTAATGATTCCTCACCGATTTCATCGATTGAATAAATATCGCCGATACTGAACGCCATATCGCGGGTACTGCTCTCATATATTACCGTACTTACAATATCGTAAATCGGCGCCAGCCGCTTTTCTTTCATATCAGAGCTATAGAGCAGAGAAAAATTCTTGATATGAGCGTCCGTATTTCCGATAAGGTAATCAAAGATCACCGCATCCCACAGCTTCAGCGTATCGGTCATCGGATCTGCGGAATGCGCTCGGAGAATCTGAAACATTTTTCTGAGATAAGCTTCTCCGCGCCTCTCATATTTCTTCGCCGCGGCAACCCCCATGGCCTGAGCAAAATCCTCCTGATGCAGCCGCATAGGACAGGGAAGGGCGCCGATACGTTTTCTGCCGTCAAAAACACGGTCATATCGGCGCGTAGCCAACAATACTTCTCCATCTCTGCCGCTGCCTGTGTTGATGATAAAGCTCTGTGGAATATCAATACCGCATTCAGCCGCAGTAAGCAGCGAAAGCTGCTCATTAGCAACGATACCGTTCAGACGTACATGGCTTTGCTTAACAATATGGGTGCTCGGCGCAGTGCCTTTCGGCAAATACCACATGTTTTCCGGTTCATTAAAATAGAGTCCGACTTTGCCTGACGCGCCCGTCAGGGAAAGATGCGCCTTCGCGACCAGCTCCGCAGATTTTGCCGCCCCCTCCGCAGCTAATTTCCGTACTTGATCCTCCGTAATCCGTTCATAGGAGGCAGAAACATTTTCCAGCCCGTCCGTTATCTGCAGCGCGCCGAGACATTCGCGTCCCAGGCCGCAGAGAACGGACAAATAATCGCCTGCATCCAGATGCATCCACTGAGCAACGGACTGCCTTGTAAAGCCTTCCGGCAGCAGCCCGTCAAAAAATGCCTTTGTACGCTCTGCCGAAAACGGTTCGCTCTGCAGCGGCAGACTGATCGAAACAGGAACTGCGTCCGCCTCGCTCAGATAGCTGAGGTCATAGGCAAAACGGGCGTCTTTATGGCTTTCACCCACAATGGCGCCGACCGGAATCTGCACGCCGTTTCGCTCGATGCTGACCTGATAATTTTTCATCGCGACCCTCTGACGGTAAGACTGCAGTCAAGCCCCAGCAGATTTGCCAAATGCAGCGCTTTTTCCAGTTCAGCCGTAGGCTTGCCGTTTTCCAGATCGGAGAGAAAACTCACGCTGAATCCTGTAAATTCAGAGATATAAGCCTGCGTATAGCCCAACTCTTTGCGCCTTTTCCTTAAAGTATCGCCAAACGATTTAGCGTCGGCAATTTTCATGGCAGGCCTCCGTCTTCGCCGTTCGCACAAATTATTTAGATTCGACAAGAAAATAAGCCGAACGGCTAAATTTTGCAGAAAAATTATAATATTAGCCGAACGGCGAAGTCAAGGGGAAAACGCCGAGAAAAAATAAACGGCAGGGAGGATAATCAAAAACGGCAGCCGCTGCGGACTGCCGTCTTTCGATGGCGAAGTACGCCAAAAAGGTATAGATTCTTCGCGGCGCTCAGAATGACAAGCGATGAAGCGCTCGCAATCTCAAGGCGGCATATAATGCAAAATGCGGCTCCGTTCAAGCCTTCATATTACTTCGAACGCGCTAAGGGTTTAAAAGCTTTTTGTAATTTTCAAGTATTTTAGCCATCCCCCGCCCAATCCAGAAGACACCGGAAAGACGCCCGGAAGACATCCCGCCATGAGCATATCTTTCCACATAAGGTCAGGCGTCATATGTCAGCGGAACTCCGGAAACAGACTCAAATTTCTTACACGCCGTTTCGACGATTATATCTTCGTCGCAAGGAAATTCTTTGCCGGCGAAATCTTCCCGCAATTGAGCCCAAAAATACGGATCGCCGCGAAATCCCCACTGTTTCGGTTCGTCTTCGAATATGGCGGACAGGTCTTTTTGCATCGGACTCTCCTTTTAACAATAAGTTTCGCGCACCTATTTTGATGCAGATATAGCTCGCAGCTCCGCGCACGCCTAATGAAGTGAAGACGCCCCCATTTTAGCCCCGTTAGGGGCAAGAGAAATGAAGACGGGCAAAGCCCTAATGAAGGCGCTCCCTGCGCTCGCTTATGAAGACGGCGGCTAAGCCGCCTAATGAAGTGAAGACGCCCACATTAACTCATTTCTCTCATTCCAATTCCTTCATTAGCGAAGCGTCTTCATTCCTTCATTAGCCCCGATAGGGGCGTCTTCATTCCGCCATCAAAAAAGGGGCTGTGAAAAAATGAGAAATCTTTTTTCGCAGGCCCTTTTTCTATGCATGCTTTGATAATAGGAACATGCGGAAACCGTAAAAAGCGCACAATCCCCCTTACCCCCATAAAACATGTCTTTCCTTGATCTAAGC
>JAFTAM010000150.1 GCA_017458675.1 bacterium | reverse complement strand
GGTCCGATGCCTCAAACTCGCGAACACATCCTGTTGGCTCGTCAGGTAAACGTACCTCGTCTGGTTGTATTCTTGAACAAGTGCGATATGGTAGACGACGAAGAGCTCATCGACCTGGTCGATATGGAGCTTCGCGAGCTTCTTTCCAGCTATGATTTCGACGGCGACAACACTCCCATCATCCGCGGTTCAGCCCTCAAGGCTTTAGAGTGCGGCTGCGGCAGCAAGGAATGCAAGTGGTGCAGCAAGATTTGGGAACTCATGGATGCCGTTGACTCCTTCATTCCCGAGCCTCAGCGTCCCGTTGACAAGCCCTTCCTGCTTCCCGTCGAAGACGTCTTCACGATTACCGGCCGCGGCACCGTCGCTACCGGCCGTGTAGAGCGCGGTATCATTCACACCAACGACAGCGTTGACATCGTCGGTATTCACGACGAGACCCGCACCGTCGTCGTCACCGGCGTTGAGATGTTCCACAAGATCCTCGACGAAGGCCAGGCCGGCGACAACGTAGGTCTGCTGCTCCGCGGCGTCGATCGCAAAGACATCGTCCGCGGTATGGTTTTGGCTAAGCCCAAGTCCATTAAGCCCCACACCAAGTTCAACGCCCGCGTTATGGTCCTCAAGAAGGAAGAGGGCGGCCGTCATAAGCCCTTCTTCCCCGGCTACCGTCCTCAGTTCTACTTCCGTACGACTGACGTTACCGGTACCATCACCCTTCCCGAAGGCGTCGAGATGGTTATGCCCGGCGACCACATCGAGATGACTGTTGAACTCATTCACAACATCGCTATCGAAGAGAACCTCCGCTTCGCTATCCGCGAGGGCGGCCGTACCGTCGGCGCCGGTGTTGTTACCAAGATTATCGAATAATCAATTTTAGATATTTTTCGATAATTCACCCGGCTGCTGAGGTATTGGCAGCCGGGTGAAAAACTGTCTGAATTTCCATTAGGAGGAAAAATGTTCAAACAGAGGATCCGCATTCGTCTCAGAGCCTTTGATCATGCGCTCTTAGATGATTCGGCCGAAAAGATCGTCCAGATCGCCCGTCAGACCGGCGCTCATATTTCCGGTCCGGTGCCTCTTCCTACCGAAAAGAACGTTTACTGCGTAAACCGTTCAAGCTTCGTAGACAAGAAGTCCAGAGAGCACTTTGAGATCCGTACTCACAAGCGCCTGATCGATATCTATTTCGACCAGTCTCAGAAGACCGTCGAGCAGCTCATGAAGGTCGATCTTCCCGCAGGTGTAGATATTGAAGTCAGAGCCTAGTTAAGGCGACAGAGATCTTTTAGTTCATAATAAAGTACTGCAGCCGCTGGCTAAGGACGAGGTCGATCGTCCGCATGCTGCATCCTACCTCGCTTGTAAGCGAGCCAGAGAAATAAGAGGAATAACAATGAAAGCCATATTAGGCAAAAAGATTGGTATGACTCAGGTTTACGACGAGCAGGGCGTTATTGTCCCCGTGACGGTTATTGAAGCCGGTCCCTGCGTTGTAGTCCAGAAGCGCACCAAAGAAAATGACGGCTATGAAGCCATTCAGGTCGGTTTCGGAGAGATCCGCGACAAGTTAGTTAACAAGCCCCGCGCAGGCCATTTTAAGAAGCACGGCGTGGCCAACAAGCGCTATTTAAGAGAGTTCCGTTTAGAAGATTCCGCTTCATACGAGGTTGGCAAGGAAATTAAAGTCGATGTTTTTGCGGTCGGCGACAAAGTAGATATTTCCGGTACCTCCAAAGGTAAAGGCTTCCAGGGCGGTATGAAGAGACATAACTTCGGAGGCGGCGGCAATTCCCACGGCTCCATGTCTCACCGCGTACCTGCTTCTTCCGGCGCTACCGACGCTGCCAGAGTGCTCCCCGGCACCAGAAAGCCCGGTCACATGGGCAGTGTCCGCGTCACGACTCAGGGCCTTACCGTTGTTCGCGTTGACGCTGAAAAGAACGTTTTGTTAGTAAAAGGCTCAGTCCCCGGTCCCAATAACGGTCTTGTGACTATTCGGACTTCCGTTAAGAATTAGTAAACAGTTTCAGGAAAGGCTCAGGAAAATACGATGCCTAAGGTATCCCTTTTTAATATGAAGGGCGAGACTGTTGGGGAGCTCGAGCTCAACCAAGAAGTCTTTGCCGTGCCTTATAACGAGGCAATTATTCACCAGGTTATGGTGGCTCTGCGCGCCAATCAGCGTCAGGGCAACGCCAAAGCCAAGACCCGCGGCGAGGTATCCGGCGGAGGCCGCAAGCCCTTCCGTCAGAAGGGCACCGGTATGGCCCGTCAGGGCTCCAAGCGCTCTCCCTTGATGCGCGGCGGCGCTATCACCTTCGGTCCCGTAGTTCGCAGCTACACTCAGACCATTCCCAAGAAGATGCGCCATTTAGCTCTGCGCAGCGCTCTCTCCAAGAGAGTAGGCGACGAGCAGCTCACCGCTTTGGATAATCTCAAGATTGAAGAATTCAAGACCAAAGCTTTTATCGCGGTTTTAGACGCCGTTAAAGTTTCTGCTGATAAGCAGCGCGTTTTGGTTATCGTCGATAAGCGCGATCCTAAGACGGTCAAATCTGCCGCCAATGTCCCCAACGTCCGTATGGTTGAAGCCCGCAATTTGAACCTTCTCGACGTTATCGATACTCATAAAATTATCGCTACCAGCGCAGCGATTAAAGCTATCGAGGAGGGCTTAGCATAATGGATAATTCCAAGGTTATCAGCTCTGTTCATAATTTCCGCCGCGGCTCCAGAGACATTCTGCTTCGTCCCGTCATTACCGAGAAGAGCATGAATATGAGCGGCGACAACAGATATACTTTCTTAGTAGATCTCAAGGCCAATAAGTTTGACATCCGCAATGCGGTAGAGATGATTTTCGGCGTCACCGTTACCAAGGTCACCACCGTCCGCATTATGGGCAAGATGAAGAGACGCGGCCGCGTTTACGGCAAGCGCCCCGATATCAAGAAGGCCTATGTTACCTTGAAGGAAGGCGACAAGATCGAAATCGCCGGTTCTCCTCTGTTTGAGAACTAAGTTAAGCTTCATATAAGCAGAAAAGATCGTTTTTTCTAAAAACGGTCTTTTTTTTTGTTTTTTTTCGGAAAAAGGCCTTGCTGTACAAGTCCAGATGTGCTTAAATATGCAAACATGGCTATGAGGTCTCGTTTCTTCATTTAACAAGATATGAAGAACGCTATTTTTTTTTGAGACCTCGACAGCGGGTGCAAATAATTATCGCAGTTCTGGTTCCGATTATTAGTGTATACCCGCAGAAGGAGAATTAAATGCCTACCAGACTCTATAAGCCGACCACGAACGGACGCCGTTTTATGTCGGTCATGGACAAAAGCAATTTGAGCAAAGTTAAGCCCGAAGAGTCTTTGCTCGTCCCTCATAAGGTAACTTCCGGCCGCAATGCTCAGGGCCGCGTTACCGCCCGTCACCGCGGCGGCGGTCACAAGCGCCAGTATCGCATCATCGACTGGCTGCGCAGGAAGGACAATGTTCCCGCCCGTGTGGCGACCATTGAATATGATCCCAACCGCTCCGCCCACATCGCTCTTCTGCATTATGCAGACGGCGCTAAGAGCTATATTTTAGCCGCTCATAATATGATGGTCGGCGACACCGTAATTTCCGGCGACGCTCAGGATATCAAGATCGGCAATGCCATGATGCTGCAGAATATGCCTATCGGTACCATCGTACACAATATTGAGCTTCATCCCGGACGCGGCGCTCAGATGGCCCGCTCTGCCGGTTCTTCCGCCCAGTTAATGGCAAAAGAAGGACGTTATGCCCTTCTGCGCCTGCCCTCCTCCGAAGTGCGCAAGGTTCCTATCGTCTGCCGCGCTACCGTAGGTCAGGTCGGAAATATCGATCATGAAAACATGGTGATCGGTAAGGCCGGCCGCTCCCGCTGGATGGGTAAGAGACCCCATATCCGTGGTGTTGCTACCAACCCCTGCGATCACCCCCATGGCGGCGGTGAAGCCAGATCTACCCCCGGCCGTCCCAGCACGACTCCTTGGGGTAAGCCCACTTACGGTTTAAAGACCCGCAGAAAGCAGCCCGGCGACAAGATGATTGTGAGACGCCGCAGCCACAAGTAAGGTCTAGTCAGTTCTTAAAAATAGCCTAAGAACTGTTTATGGAGGAATTAAATGTCCCGTTCAGTAAAAAAAGGCCCCTATGTGGCCGAACATCTTCAGAAGAAGATCGATAAGCTTAATGCCAGCAACCAGAAAGAACTGGTTAAAACCTGGTCCCGCGCCAGTACTATCACCCCCGATATGATCGGCCACAGTTTGGCTGTTCATAACGGACGCTCCCATGTCACCGTTTACATCGTCGAAGAAATGGTCGGCCATAAGTTGGGTGAATTCGCTCCTACCAGAGTTTTCCGCGGTCATGCCGGCGGCAAAGCTGAGAAGAAGAGCAAAGTCGGTAAGAAGTAAGATTAGAGGCTTATAAATAGTCTTTGGAGGAATCATGGAAGAAGTAACCATGGATGCCGTAACTGAAAAAAACGTCACGGAAAAAGATGGTAAAAAAGGCGACGGAACGGTAAGAGCGATCGCAAAGTACGTGCATATGGCCCCCCGTAAGCTGCGTCTCTGCGCCCGCGCCATTTATGGCAAGCCTGCCGTGGCCGCTGTTAATATGCTGCGCTTCACCAATAAGCGTGCGGCCGGAACTATGCTCAAAGTTCTGGAATCCGCTATTTCCAACGCTGTCAACAATAGCAAACTTGATGCTGAAAAGCTCGTTGTTTTCCGCGCTTATGTCGATGAAGGCCCTACCGGTAAAGGATGGCTCCCTCGCTCTAAAGGACGCGCCAGTCAGCTCCATAAGAGAACCAGCCATATTACCGTAGTCGTCAAAGAGAAGGAGAATGTGCAGTAATGGGTCAGAAAATTCATCCCAACGGTTTGCGCGTTGGTATTATTAAAGGATGGGAATCCCGCTGGTTCACTCAGAAGGGCTTCGCCAATTGGCTGCATGAGGATATGCGCATTCGCGACTATATCACCAAGCGCCCCGATTATAAGAACGCCGGTATTACCAAGGTCGAGATCGAGCGCACCAGCAAGCTTCACATTATTGTGAACACCGCGAAACCCGGTATCGTTATCGGCAAGCGCGGCGCCGGCATCGACGATCTCCGCGGCTGTCTGGAAAAGATGCTGAAGACCAAGTCCGTTAAGATCTCTATTCAGGAGATCGCCAACCACGATTTGGAAGCCGCTTTGGTCGCTGACAACATCGCCGAAGCCTTAGTGAAGCGCGTTACCTTCCGCCGTGCTATGAAGCAGGCCGCTCAGAGAGTTATGAAAGCCGGAGCCAAAGGCATCCGCATTCAGCTTTCCGGCCGCTTGGGCGGAAGCGAAATTGCCCGCACCGAGCGCACCTTCCAGGGTAAGGTGCCTCTGCACACCCTCAGAGCAGACGTCGATTATTCTATCAAAGAAGCCAACACCACTTACGGCGTTATCGGCGTCAAAGTTTGGATCTACCGCGGCGACATTCTGTCTAAGCGCTAATTTGAATTTCAGCTCTGATTTTATCTGAATTTTTTTTCGCATGTAGCTTGCAAAATGCCGCCATGTAGTGTATACTGTTCCGGCATTTTGCAGTTACGATCGCGTGGAGGATAAGACTATGTTAAGCCCTAAAAGGGTTAAGTATCGTAAAACGCACCGTGGCCGTATGACAGGCAAAGCCCAGCGCGGTAATACCGTGGCATTTGGCGAATATGGCATTCAGAGCCTTGAGCCCTGCTGGGTTACTGACAGACAGATTGAGGCTGCCCGTGTTGCTATGACTCGTTTCATTAAGCGCGGCGGTAAGGTTTGGATTAAAGTTTTCCCTGACAAGTCGACTACCAAGAAACCTGCCGAAACTCGTATGGGCTCAGGAAAAGGCGCTCCCGATTACTGGGTAGCGGTAGTTCATACCGGCAGAGTATTGTTTGAAGTTGCGGGCGTACCCGAGGACGTGGCTCGTGAGGCTATGCGTTTAGCCGCTCACAAGCTTCCCATGAAGACCCGCTTTGTTACCCGTGAAAGATTGGGTGGTGAATAATTATGAAGTTGAAAGAGGAACGCAAGGGGCTCGCCGAGCTCGACCTGGCTGCACTTCGCGGTCGTTTGGTTGACGCCAAACAGGAACTGTTTAACCTCCGCTTTCAATTAGCTACCGGACATCTGCAGGATACTTCTCGGTTGGGCCTGGTGAAGAAACAGATCGCCAGAATCCACACCGTGATCCGTGAGCTTGAAATCAAAGAGTACAAGCAGCGTAAGGGGAATTAGTAATGAACGAAGAACGTGGAATTCGCAAGGTTAGAATCGGTGAAGTCGTAAGCGCTGCCGGCGATAAGACCATTGTTGTAAAAGTGACCCGTCAGTTCGCGCACCCGATTTATAAAAAGTTCGTCCATAAGAGCAAAAAGTTTCATGCTCACGATGAAAATAACGAGTGCGGCAAGGGCGATATCGTGAAGATCCAGGAAGCCAGACCTTATTCCAAGATGAAGCGCTGGCGTTTGGTTGAAATCGTAGAAAAGGCCCGTTAATTTATATTTTTTTACGGCGGAACGCCCGGCTATGGGGATTGCGCCGTCCGAGTAATTGAAGGAGTAACGATATGATCCAGCAGGAGACTAGGCTTAGAGTCGCTGACAATTCCGGTGCTCGCGAGCTCCTCTGCATCCGTGTCCTCGGTGGTTCCACCACAACTTATGCAAGCGTTGGTGATGTCATTGTGGCCACTGTAAAGCAGGCACAGCCTGGAGCAGCCGTCAAAAAGGGCGATGTGGTGAAAGCGGTTGTAGTCCGCGTCAAGAAACCCATCCGCCGCCCCGACGGTTCTTATATCAGATTTGACGAGAACGCCGCCGTTATCATTAAGGAAGACCTTAATCCCCGCGGAACTCGTATCTTTGGGCCCGTCGCTCGTGAACTTCGTGACCGTAATTTCATGAAGATCGTCTCTTTGGCCCCAGAGGTTTTGTAAGTTTTTAGGAGTTTACACATGTCTCACGTAAAGAAAGACGACGAAGTCATCGTTCTTACCGGCAAATGCGCCGATAAGCGCGGCAAGGTCCTTGAAGTTGACAAGAAGAAAAACCGCGTTATCGTTGACGGAGTCAATGTTGTAAAGCGTCATATGAAGGCCCGCCCTCCGCGTTTCCCTCAGGGAGCAATCGTAGAGAAGGCCCTGTCCATTCACATCAGCAACGTGATGCTGGTCTGCCCCAAGTGCGGCAAGCCCACCCGTCCGGCCGTTGCGATCGACTCTGACAAAACCAGACACCGCGTCTGCCGTAAATGTCACGAACAGTTTTAGAAAGCTTCCGCCACCTCTCAAAAACTCAGATTTAGAACCTCTGAAAGTCTTGAGACGGCGGTGAGCGAACGATTTTGCCCCGTGGGTCGGAAATCCACGGAGGAGGAGATTTCAAGTGGCTAAACAAGCAAAGACCCCTTCTGCCCCTAAGAAAAAGAAGGAAGAATTCGCTGCCGGCGGTCGTCCGCCGGTCGCAAATATCAGGCTTAAGAAAACCTACGCCGAAACGATTTTCCCCGCTCTTAAGAAAGAGCTCAACTGCGCTAACGACATGTGCGTACCCCGCCTCGTTAAAGTTGTTGTCAACATGGGCGTCGGCGAAGCTATTCAGAATCCCAAGTCATTAGAAGGCGCCGTAGCCGATATGCGCGCCATTACCGGCCAGGCTCCGGTAATCACCAAAGCCCGCAAATCCATCTCTAACTTTAAGCTCCGCGAAGGCGCCAAGATTGGCTGCAAAGTTACCCTGCGCGGCGACATTATGTGGGCTTTCATCGAGAAAGTCTTCAATGTAGTACTCCCTCGTATCAGAGACTTCCGCGGTATTTCTCCCAAGTCTTTTGACGGACGCGGAAATTATACCTTCGGCCTTAAAGAGCAGATCATTTTCCCCGAAATTGACTATGATAAGGTCGACAAGGTACGCGGTATGGATATTTGCGTTGTTACTACCGCTAAAGACGATAAAGAGGGCTATGCCTTGCTGCGTGCTCTCGGCTGTCCTTTCCATCAGTAATTTTTTGGAGGAAAATTAATGGCTAGCACTTGTCAAGAGGTAAAAGCAAAGAGAACTCCTAAGTTCCGTGTCCGTGCTGTCAATCGCTGCAGCCTTTGCGGCCGTCCTCGTGGCTTTTTCCGTAAATTTGGACTTTGCCGCATTTGCTTCAGAGAGCGTGCCCACCTGGGACAGATCCCCGGTGTCACTAAGTCCAGCTGGTAAAGAATTTCGCGGCGCAATTCTGCGCATGCCGTTCCGGAGGGATTACCGGAATCGGTTTTATATATAGGGAGGAAAAATATGCCCACCACTGATCCCATCGCCGACATGCTCACCCGTATTCGCAACGCTTGTTCTGCCGTTCATGAGCAGGTTGACATCCCTGCTTCCAAGCTTAAAGAGCAGATCGCCAAAGTGCTTTTGCGTGAAGGCTATATCGGAAGCTATCAAGTAGCCTCCACGGGCGTTCAGGGCGTCATTCATATCAAATTAAAGTATGGTCCCGACAATGAAAGTGTCATCAACGGTATTAAGCGCATTAGCCGCCCCGGTTTGAGAGTTTATGTCGGAGCTAATGAGATTCCCCGTATTTATGGCGGTTTAGGCACTGTAGTTATGTCTACTCCCAAAGGTGTCATTACCGGCAAGCAGGCTCGCAAACTCGGAGTCGGCGGTGAAGTTCTCGCCTACGTTTGGTAGGAAATTACTGCACGGCAGTGCCAAGTGAGTACTGCAGGAGGAATTAACATGTCCAGAATTGGCAAAACACCCATCGTACTTCCTAAGGGTGTGGAGGTTTCTGTTGAGCCCGGACAGGTTCGCGTAAAAGGACCCAAAGGCGAGCTCACTCAAACCATAAGCAACATTTTGGAAGTTCGTGTAGAAGGTGAACATATTATTGTAAACCGTCCCAACGACGAGCGTGAAAGCAAGGCTCAGCACGGTTTAGCCCGCACGCTTATCAATAATATGATTGTAGGAGTTACCAAAGGCTACAAGGTTTCTCTCGACATCGTCGGCGTCGGTTATCGCGCCGCCATGAACGGCAAGGGACTCACCTTTAACCTCGGTTATTCGCATCCTATTGAAATAGAAGCTATCCCCGGTATCGAATTCTCAGTCGAAGCTGACAACCGTACTAAGATTAACAGAGTACATGTCAGCGGCGCCGATAAGCAGCAGGTCGGTCAGGTCGCTGCCAACCTCCGCGCTCTCAGACTTCCCGACCACTATAAAGGTAAGGGTATTCGTTATTTGGGCGAAGTTATTAATTTGAAGCCTGGTAAGGCCGGAAAGGCTGGTAAGTAAGCTATGAGTAGCAAGATCTCCCGCAACGTCTTGCGTCTGCGCCGTCATACCCGCATTCGCAAAAAGGTCAGCGGTACTGCGGAGTATCCCCGTTTAGCCGTTTTCCGCTCCAGCAAGCATATTTACGCCCAGATTATTGATGACCAAATCGGTCACACGATCGCTTCCGCCAGTTCTTTGGAAAAGGCGCTGAGCGGCGTAGAAGTTTCCCCTACTGAGATGGCTAAGCGCGTAGGTCAGCTCTGCGCTCAGAGAGCCCAGGAAAAGGGAATCACCAGTGTCGTCTTCGACCGCGGCGGCTACCAGTTCCATGGACGTGTGGCAGCCTTGGCAGAAGGTGCTCGCGAGCAGGGCTTAGAGTTCTAGGCTCAACGAAGAGACTTTTCCATAGGCAAAGCGCCTACATTCAGGAGGATAAATATGAGGAAGCGTATCGACCCCACAAGGTTCGACCTCGACAAAGAAGTTGTTGTTCAAGTCAAGCGCGTATCCAAGGTAGTTAAAGGCGGTAAGCGCTTCGGTTTCGCCGCTCTGGTAGTAGTCGGCGACGGTCACGGAGCCGTCGGCGTCGGTATCGGCAAAGCCAGCGACAACACTGACGCTATTCGCAAGGGCAATGAGGAAGCCCGCAAGAATCTTATTCGTGTTCCCCTCATGGGAAGCACAATCCCTCACGATGTCAACTCTTTCTACGGCGCCGCTCATGTGGTGCTTAAACCCGCCGCTCCCGGTACCGGAGTTATCGCCGGTTCCGCCGTACGCGCGGTAGTAGAATGCGCAGGTATTGACAATATCATTACTAAATCGATCGGTTCCGCCAATAAGATCAATATCGTATATGCGACGATGAAAGGTCTTGCCAACCTCTTTAACGCCAATCAGGTTGCCCGTAACCGCGGCAAAGAGGTCGTAGAACTGATGGGACGCAAGGCGGCCGCCGAAATTGAGCAGGCTGCTCACCGCGTACAAAATACTGAAGAGGCTCAGGCCGAGTAAGATTGGCAGAGAGCGGTTGCAAAGCCGCTCTTTTCCTGTTTTGCGATACCGTAAAATTGCTCATTCTCAAAATGGGCAATTTTCTTACTGTTATATGTGCTTATAGCCTGGCTTCGTTTTGAGCTTAGTGTTGCGGAGTCAGGCTGTATGGAGGAAAAAATGTATTCTAATACCCTTAAACCTAATTTCGGTTCTCATCATCGCCGCAAGCGCGTCGGACGCGGTCACGGCTGCAGCGTTAAGACTGCCGGCCGCGGCTCCAACGGTCAGGGCTCCCGTTCCGGCGGCCTGAAGGCTCCCGGCTTTGAAGGCGGTCAGACTCCCTGGTACCGCAGACTTCCTAAGTATCGTGGCTTTAAGAATCCTTTCCGCGTAGAATTCACGGAAATTGCCGTAGGCAGCCTGGAGAGATTTGAAGACGGCGATACCGTTGATCCTTTCTCCTTGCTCAAGGTAGGATTGATTCGCAATCTCAACAATCCCATTAAGGTTTTGGGCAACGGCACTTTGACTAAAAAGCTCACCGTTCAGCTTCATGCTTTCACCGCTTCTTCAAAGGAAGCCATTGAAAAGGCCGGCGGTACAGTAGAGGAAATTTAGTAGTGGCGAGTACTTTTGATGCTTTAAAATCCGATGATATTCGCAGCCGCTTAGGGTGGGTATTTTTCGGCCTGGCTATTTTTGTTCTGGTCGTGCACGTCGGTATGCCCGGCATCAATAAGGAAGTATGGAACGCTCTGCTTTCCAAGGGCGAGCTTTTCAAGTTCCTGGGCATGTTCACCGGCGGCGCTCTCAACAATTTCTCCGTAGCGGCTATGGGCATTACTCCCTACATTAACGCCTCGATTATTATGCAGCTGCTGACGGTAGTTCTGCCTCAGCTGAAAGAGCTGCAGAAGGAAGGCGGCGAGCAGGGACGCAGGGAGATTGGACGCTATACCAGATATTTAACTCTGGGTCTGGCGGCTCTTCAGGCCGTCTTTATGACGGTTTCCCTGGCCCGTATTGACAACGGTCATTCCGGCGTTTTCACAATGTCGGGAGTGGGATTTTATGTGATGCTGGTGCTGGCTTTGGTGTCCGGCACTATGTTCCTGATGTGGCTGGGCGAGCTGATGACTGAAAAGGGCATCGGCAACGGCATATCCATGCTGATTTTCGGCGGTATCGTTCTGCGTTTCCCCGATTATCTCAAGACCAGCCTCCAGGTGGCCAATATTCAGGGCGCCACTTATTATTTGGCTCTGATTATTTTTGCGATTATTTTAATCGCTTTGGTAGCGGGCATCATTTTCATCCATCTCGGCATGCGCAAGATCCCCATCCAGTATCCCAGACGTCAGGTCGGCAATAAGATGTACGGCGGTCAGACCAGCTATCTGCCTATCCGAGTCAATAATGCCGGCGTAATCTCCATCATCTTTGCTATTTCGATTATGTATCTCCCCAATACCATAGCGCAGGTTTCCAACGCTATGTGGGGCGCCAACCATCCGGCGGTTGCGGAATTCGCACAGAACGTGGAACGAATCTTCGCTCCTCACGGCTTCACTTACAATCTCTGTTATGCGGCTTTAGTTATATTCTTTACGTATTTCTATTCCGCCATTACTTTCAATGTAAACGATGTAGCCGACAATCTGAAGAAGGGCGGAGGCTTTATTCCCGGCATTCGTCCCGGACGTCCTACTGCCGAATATCTCGAGCGCGTATTTTCCAGGCTCACTTTTATCTCTTCAATATTCCTGGCTTTCCTGGCGGTAGCTCCTACCTATATTATGCAGCTGACTAAAGTCAACACATTCTTCTTAGGTTCTACCTCACTGCTGATTATTGTAGGCGTAGCTCTGGACGTTATGCAGCAGATACAGGCCCGTTTGACCCTGCGTCACTATCAGGGCTTTATGAAATAACGGATTGTAGAGTCTTTTGACAGCAAACCGATCGAAGATCGCTCTTTGATCGGTTTATTTTTTTATAGCTGAAGGAATCTGATCCCGGTTTGTGACAAAAGCTTACAGCTTGATGTCAGCTGTCAGAAAGCTAAGCAAAAATGCTTTCAGCATATATGTATTGCGCAGGTTTTGTTTTGTGCAAGTGCGAGCGTCCGAGCTGAGCGCAGCCGCGGAGCGAAGTGCAGAACAAAACTGATATAGCGAAACAGACTGGAACAAAGCAAGAATATTTTGATAGGCATTATTTCCGTTTTTGGCAAATATTGTCTTGGCTTAATGACATTGGTTTGATGTCTTTATGCGTTGGCTGTCGGCCAAAATATATTAGGTAGGCTGGTGATAAGTATATGCGTTGTATTTTAGTTGGTCCGCCCGGGTGCGGCAAAGGAACTCTGTCGGGCAGCTTAATTAAGGAGCTGGGACTGGCCCATATTTCTACCGGCGATATTTTCCGCGCTCACCGCGCCTCGCAGAGCGAATTCGGCAAGCGTATTGCCATGTATCTCGATAAGGGAAGTCTGGTCCCGGACGAGTTAGTTCTGGATATAGTCTTTGACCGTTTGGAGCAGCCCGACTGCGAGAAGGGCTTTATTTTAGACGGTTTCCCCCGTACTTTGGCTCAGGCTGAAGCTCTGCAGAGCTATTTTGAAAAGACGGGGAAGGCTCTTGACGTTGTCGCCAATTTCAATATCACCGACGATGTACTGGTGCAGCGTATTATTACGCGCAGGATCTGCTCTAAGTGCAATGCCGTTTATAACGTCTCTTACCACGCCCCCAAGCAGGAAAATATCTGCGACGAGTGCGGCGGCGAATTGATTCACCGCCGTGATGATCATGAGGATGTCGTCAGGGAGCGCTTAAAGGTCTATCACGCTTCTACCGAGCCTTTGATAGATTATTACCGGAAAAAGAATCTGCTTCTCGATCTCAACGCCGACCAGGGGTCCGAACAGGTCAAGGCCGATTTCTTCAGCTATATTCGGGGAAAGAATTTTTAATCAGTATTAAAGCGAAACTTATTATGCGCAGTTTAGTTGAAAAAGTTCATTATAAGGATGAACATGAAATAGAACTTATGAAAAAATCCGGCGATGTGCTCAGCGCCTGTCATGATATGCTGGCTCAGCACTGCAAGCCCGGAATTACTACCAAAGAGCTGGACAAGCTGGCTGAAGATTTTATCCGCAGTCATGGGGGAGTCCCAACCTTTTTGGGCTACGGCGGTTTCCCCGGCTCTACCTGTATTTCCATAAATGAAGAGGTAGTTCACGGCATTCCGGGGCCTAAGGTCATTAAAGAGGGCGATATCGTCAGCATCGACTGCGGCGTCACTTTAAAAGGCTGGGTCTCCGATTCGGCCAGAACCCACATAGTGGGGGAGGTTCCTGAAGAGGTCAGGCGTTTGGTGGACGTTACCAAGGAGTGTCTATTTTTAGGCATCGCTCAGGCTGTTCCGGGTAATTTTATCCGCGATATAGGCGTCGCCGTGCAGAAACATGCCGAAGACAACGGGTTCGGAGTAGTTAAGGTCCTGGTAGGACACGGCGTGGGACGCAAGATGCACGAGCCGCCTCAGGTGCCCAATTACGACTGCGGCCTGAAGGGACACATCTTGAAGGAAGGCATGGTTATCGCCATAGAGCCCATGATAAATTTGGGGACCTGGCGGGTGCGCCAGCTCAACGACGGCTGGACTTATATAACCGAAGACAAAAAACCTTCGGCACATTTTGAACATACCGTGGCAATTACAAAAAAAGGTCCGAAAATATTGACAAATGGGCTTGATTAGTTGCTCAGTATATTGTAAAATTTTCGGGCATTGTTCCGACCCTTTTATAGTGGTTCTGTAGCTAGGAACCCAAAGGCTGCTAGGGTATGCCTCCGTTTCAGGCGGGAATATGCAACGTAGTTTCCAAAGGTTTACAAATTAGGACATGATCGTAAGATCAAATTGATAATCTCTCGGATAACCTGCTGGGGTTTCGTTCTTCTCAGCGGTTTTCTCGGAGGGAATATCTGGAGGAACGAATTATGAAGGTAAAACCTTCTGTACGCGTTCGCTGCGAGAAATGCCGCGTAATTACGCGTAAAGGCAGGGTTAGGATAATCTGCTCCAACCCTAAACATAAGCAGGTCCAAGGATAGGAGGAATCGATTCGTGGCCAGAATCGCCGGCGTCGATCTGCCTAGAGATAAAGGTATCGGAATTGCTCTTACCTATATTTATGGCATTGGACGTACTACAGCCAATCAAATTATTGAAGAAGTGGGTATTAACCCGCTCATTAGAGTCCGTGACATTTCCGAAGACACGGTTACCCGCCTTCGTGAAATCATTGAACACAAGCACAAAGTAGAGGGTGATCTCCGCCGTGAAATCACTCAGAACATTAAACGGCTCATGGATATCGGCTGCTATCGCGGTATCCGTCATCGCCGCAATCTTCCCGTGCGTGGTCAGCGTACTAAGACCAACGCTCACACTCGCAAGGGCCCTAAGCGTACCGTAGGTCGTAAGAAAGCGTAGGAAGATAGAACATGGCTAAAAAACAGAATAGTCGCGTTCGCGGTCGCGGCAAGAGAGTTTTAAAGAACGTGCCCACTGGTGTTGCTCATATCCAGTCGACGTTCAACAACACTATTGTTACCATCACAGACCCCGCAGGAAACGCGTTGTCATGGTCAACCGCCGGCGCCAACGGCTTCAGGGGCTCCCGCAAGAGCACTCCCTATGCCGCTCAGATTGCCGCTGAAAAAGCTGCTCTGATAGCTATCGAGCACGGAATGCGTTCGATTGTCGTTAACGTCAAGGGTCCCGGTCAGGGACGTGAAGCTGCCATCCGTGCTTTACAGAGCGCCGGTTTGGATATCACTATTATGCGTGACGTTACCCCTATCCCGCATAACGGTTGCCGCCCTCCGAAACGTCGTAGGGTATAAGCATACATTAGTAAAAAGATTGTGCGGTTAATAAATATTTAACCGCTCCTATTCTTGGGAGGAAATATCTGTGTCCAGATATACAGGGCCGGTCTGCAAATTATGCCGGCGCGAACAAGAGAAGCTCTTCTTAAAAGGCGATCGCTGCAATACCCCTAAGTGCGCCATGGATCGCAACGGCCGCGCTTATGCCCCGGGACAGCACGGTCCCACTGCCCGCCGCCGTGCCACGGCTTACAGCGTGCAGTTGCGTGAGAAACAGAAGCTTCGCCGTATTTATGGCGTTACCGAGCGTGTCTTCAGAAGCTATTTTTCCAAAGCTACCCGTCAGGAAGGCATCGCCGGCGACAACTTCCTGCGCATTTTAGAGCGCAGACTTGACAACGTAGTATACCGTCTCGGTTTTACTACTTCCCGTCCGGCTGCCCGTCAGTTAGTCGCTCACGGCAATATCTCCGTCAACGGACGTAAGGTCGATATCCCTTCCTTCCTGGTAAAGCCGGGAATGGTCGTTGAACTCAATGAAAAGATCGCCAATCAGGAGTTCATTCAGAATTCTCTCAACTCTGCCCGCGTCCGCAAGGTACCCGCTTGGCTGAAACTTGATGACGCCAAGGCTAAGGGCGAGGTAATCAACCTGCCCAACAGAGATGAGATTGCCATCGTTATCAACGAGAAGGTTATCGTCGAGTACTACAACCGCATGGGTTAGTATTTGTGGTTTTGAGAGCGTATCTCTTAGCCGTTATGCGCTTAGAGAACGCTCTTTGATTGCATAATAAAGCAATTTGAATATGAGGTATACTTATGCCGGACACAAACTTGATAGATGCCATAAGCGAGCAGACTAAAACTGAAATTCATCAAGCCGGTGAAAACTGTTTTATAGTTGAGCCTTTGGAGCGCGGCTATGGTATAACCCTTGGCAACTCTCTCAGACGAGTGCTGCTTTCCTCGCTGGTCGGCGCAGCCGTTACTCATATCCGTATTGAAGGCGTGCTGCACGAGTTCTCTACTATCCCTGGCGTCAAGGAAGATACCACGGAGATTATTCTCAACCTTAAAAAACTCCGCCTGCGCATGAATACAGAGGAGGAAAAGGTTCTGAAAATCGAGGTGAGCGGAGCCGGCGTGGTAACTGCCGCCGATATTATGCCTGACGCGGAAGTGGAAATCCTCAATCCCGATCTCAAGATCGCTACTTTGACGGATGAAAATTCGCGTTTGATTATGGATATGTCTGTATCGCTTGGCACCGGTTACGTGCCGGCGGAAAGACAGGTCCCTCAAGTGAATATCGGCGTTATTCCTATTGATTCGATATTCAGTCCCGTTGTTAGAGTAAATTATGAGGTTCAGGATACCCGCGTCGGCCAGAGAACCGATTATGACAGATTAGTTCTTGAAGTCGAAACCGACGGCAGTATGCGCCCCTGCGAAGCTGTAGCCAATGCCGCTGTGCTGCTGCAGGACAGATTGGAACTCTTTGCCCGTCTGCAGACTCAGGAAGAGGATGTAGAAGAGCTTGAGCAGCCTCCTGCAGGCAAAGATTGCACCCTCATTGAGCAGCTTGAGCTTTCGGTGCGTTCTCTCAACTGTCTGAAGAGAGCCGGAATCCTTTATCTGGGCGACTTGCTTACCTACAACGAGGCTCAGCTGATGAAGCTTAAGAATTTCGGCCAGAAGTCTTTAGTTGAAATTCGTGAGAAGCTGCAGGAACGCGGTTTGACTTTGCGTCCCGGCGCCAATGACTCTATGAATTAAATTGCGGCTGTCGCCGAAGTGGAGCCGGTCCCGATCTGTACAAAGGAGTGCGGGCAGGGCTGGACGGATATATTTGAGGTTGAGATATCGACCTTTTGGGAATATATTGCTAAACCCGAAAATCTTCCGGCTTAGGCTGTGAAGGAATGTAATTGAGAGAATTAAGAGTTTTTTATAGGAGTATTTCCGATGAGGCATAAAGTTCGTAGCCGCACGTTGGGACGTCAGACAGGTCATCGTTTTGCGATGCTCAGAAATATGGCCACTTCTCTTTTCAGACACGAGCAGATTGAAACCACAGTCACCCGTGCCAGAGAGGTCGCCCGCTTTGCCGAAGAGCTTATCTCCTGGGCCCGCAAAGCTCAGAACGCTGAGAAGCCTGAGGAAGCCTTAGCCTGCAAGCGCCGCGTATTTCGTCACATTAAGGATCGTGAAGTCGCAGACGATCTTTTCACCAATTTAGCGACCCGTTTCAACGCCAGACATACTGCAAATAAGTGCGGCGGTTATGTAAGAGTTATTCACAATGGCTTCCGTAAGGGAGATGGCGCTCCTATGGCCGTTGTGGCTTTAGTTAAGTAGCTTTTGCAATATAATAAGCTGCATTGCGATAAATGAGGAGGCTTTGCTTCCTCATTTTTTTATATCCGCGCAGCAATGTCATAAAGTTAAGGCAAAATATTGCTAAAAAATGTACATTAGCTTGTTTTACTAATGCTTGTAAATGTTTCTCCTGTCATTGAGAGCGCAGCGAAGAATCTTCAGAACGTGTTCTGCATGTTTTCGCTGTGTCGGTTTTGTTTTGCGCTTTGCTCCGTGCTCGCCGCAGCTGGAGCTCGGACGCTCGCTTCAGTGCAAAACAAAACCTGTATAAAACATGGATGCTGAACGTCTGTTTTTGCTTAACTTACCGATATTGATCCGCGCTGAGATGTTCTTTGGCTTTTGGAGTGATTGCTTTGATACAGTTTGAGGATGTGCATTTTTCGTATAACACGGAAGAGTCTGAAAATGAGACGACGCCGCGATCTGACGGAGAAGTCATTAAAGGTCTGAGCTTCAGCATCGGCAGCGGCGAATTTGTCTGTATTTTGGGAGCTAACGGGAGCGGAAAAACTACGGTCGGGAAGCTGATAAACAGCCTGATTCTGCCTGTCTCCGGTAAAATTGTAATTGACGGCCTGGCTCCTGACAGCGAAGAAAATATTTTGAAGATCCGGCAGACGGTGGGCATGGTGTTTCAGGACCCCTCCAGGCAGATGGTGGCTTCAACTATAGAGGATGAGCTGGCTTTCGGTCCTGAGAATTTAGGCGTAGAGCCGCGGGAAATTCTGCAGAGGATAGACTGGGCCTTAAAGATTCTGGATTTAGAGTCTCTGCGCTACAGAGAGCCTCACTATCTTTCGGGCGGACAGACTCAGAGAGCCGCTATCGCCGGTGTTTTGGTAATGCAGCCGAAATATATCGTAATGGACGAACCTACGGCGATGCTGGACCCTAAAGGGAGGAGGAGCGTTTTGGAAGCTATTGATTTTCTGCGCGCAAAATTGGGGCTTGGCATTATTTATATAACGCACCACATGGAAGAGGTGCTGCGCTGTGATCGAGTTTTGGGACTCAAAGAGGGTCAATTGATATTTGAAGGCTCTCCCCGGGATTTATTTTCTGAAGAGGCAACGCTTAAGGAACTGGGGCTGCAGGTCCCCCCGGTAATAGAACTGGCCAACCTTTTAAGGCAGAGAGGCTGCAAACTGCAGCAGAGCCTGAGCTGGCAGGAACTCTGCAGCGCCCTGACCTCCGTCTGGCGCAACTGATGCAGAGTTTTCAGCGGTATTTGTTATACTGACCGCTGCTAACAGCGTCTCTTAACATTTGGCAATGTCATAAAGTTAAGGCTATAATTTGCTAAAAATGGCACATTATCTTGTTTTAACAATGCTTGCAAATGTTTCCCCTGTCATCCTGAGCGCAGCGAAGAATCTTTAGAGCATGTTCTGCGTGTTTTCGTTATGTCGGTTTTGTTTTGCACTTCGCTCCGCGCTCGCCGCAGCAGGAGCTCGGACGCTCGCTTCAGAGCAAAACAAAACCTGTGCAATAAAAGTCTGCTTAAAGCCTGTTTTTGCTTAACTTACCGACAGTGCAGCATATGGCCTGTTTTTGTTATGGCGGACAGCTTTTGCGCTTCGCACTGCGGCTGCGCTTGGCTAACGGCGCTCGCTTCAGCGCAAAAGATGAATCTGAATTATTCTTGTTTGCTTAAGACCGTTTCGCTGAACTTTACGGCAGCGGCTGCGGAACGTAAGCTTTATTCAGCCGGAGGTCTGTTCGCAGGAAATAGCAAGAAAATTTCGGACTTGCTAGGATAGGGCCGTTATGTAAAGAATTCCTGTGGATCAGTATTGAATAAGTTTAGCTAGTTTTTGTTTTGGAGCAACAGTCATATGCGCGTCGCTTTAGATGTAAGGCCTATGCAGGTCGAAAGCCAATATAGAGGAGTCGGCACTTATGTGCGCGAGCTTCTCATGCAATATTTAAAGCGCAGCCGCGAGGTGATCCTTTTTGCCTGGCCGGAAATGCCCATCGGTCTGGACCCTCAGATTCTCAGTATGTGCCGTGTTCTGGAAACTCCTAAAACTTCGTCCATGCCTTGGTCGAAGAGTTTCGGATATAAACGCGACGGTCAGGAAAACAAAGAGTTTTTTGCCGGTCTGGCTCAGAATGCAGACATTATCCATTTTACCGATCCTCAGGATATTCGCTTCGGCTTCCCCTGGGAGGATGTGGGAGTTCCGCGGGTCATTACCGTGCACGATTTAATGACGATCACCAACGCCGATCATATTTTCCACGGCATTAACATTGTCAAAAGGCAGGTCGTCAAGCAGCTTTATAAGAGTTATGTGGAGCATTACAAGGACGTTGACGGCATTATCACAGTCTCCCAGTTTACGGAGAGCGTTCTGCGCAATGTAATTAAGAGCGGTTTGCCTACCGTTAAGGCTATCTGGAACGGCATCTCCGACAGGTACGTGCTTCCTTATGTAGCGCAGGTGGACGAATACCGTCTGCAGAGGAAGCTGCCGGCTAAGTTTATCCTTCATGTCGGTACGCTCCTGGGCAATAAGAATGTTGAGGCGCTTCTGAAGGCCACCGCTCCTATGTGTCCCTGGCCCTTTGTTTTTGCCGGTCCCTATTCTGAGGAAGAAAAGAACTATTTGGCCTCCAAGTATCCGCAGCAGAAGATCTTCTGGCTGGGCTATGTCGATAAGAACGAGCTTCCCATGCTCTATGCCGCAGCTTACATCTTTGCTTTCCCCTCGCTTATGGAAGGTTTCGGTCTGCCCATTTTAGACGCCATGGCGGTAGGTACGCCGGTAGTTTGTTCCAATGCGGCCAGTATGCCTGAGGTAGTGGGCAATGCGGCGGTCATGTTCAATCCCAACAATTTAAACGATATCCGCAACGCCATTTACGGAGTGATGAACAATGAAAATATGCGCATGCAGATGCGCACCCGCGGTTTGGAACGGGCTCAGCATCTCTCCTGGAGGCGCACCGCCGAAACCACCTGGATCGCTTATGAGGCCTTTGTGGAAGAATACCAGAGAAGCAGAAGGCGCAAGCAGATGAATCTGCGCTGAGCTATGAATATCGCTTTTGACGTCCGGCCCTTGATGACTAACAGCGGTCAAAGAGGCATAGGCAATTACATTAAAAATTTATTGCTGCAGTATGTGAAGCGCGGAGATATTAACATACAGCTGATGTACAGCGGCGAAGTCAAGCCGGCTTTGGCTGAAGCGGTGACGCAGTGTGAAAGAGTTAAATGGCTGCGCGTACCTAAAATTGCCGATAGATTCATTTTGCGCAATTTCGGATTTATTTACGAAGGGCTTTTTTGCCGAGCCTTTTACCGGCGTTTGGCGCAGGTGGTGGATTTAATCCATTTTACCAGTCCCCAGGAGGTCATTTACGGATTCCCCTGGTTTGATACGGGGGCGCCCAGGATCCTGACCGTCCATGATATTATGTCGGTAACCTGTCCGGATCTGGTCTATCCGCATTTGGACCCTTTGAGGCATATTTTCAGTCGGAGCCTGCATAGGCTTTTGCTGCGCAGCTACAGGCGCTCGGATGCTTTTATCTGCGACTCCGCGTTTACTTTAGAGGAATTAAAGCGCTTTTTCCACGGTAAAATCGGCAATGCCTTCACCGTGCTTCTGGGCTCGGAGCCCTTTGCGCTGAGTCAGTCGGAGCTGGGCGAGGAGGCGGTGCGCGTGCGCGCTAAATACTCTCTGCCTGAAAATTATTTTCTGTATGTGGGCGGTCTGGCCGGTAATAAAAATGTCAAGGCCGTCTTTGAGGCTCTTTCCCTGAAACAGAGCTGGCCGATTTGTCTGGCCGGTCCTCACGGCGAGGATGAAGTCAGGGCTCTGCGGAGCGCCTTCCCCAATGTAAAAGCCGTATGGCTCGGCTATGTGGATCAGGCCGACCTTGACGGTCTTTACGGGGCCGCCTCCGCTTTTGTATTTCCTTCGTTAATGGAGGGCTTCGGTCTGCCGGTCATTGAGGCGATGGCCCGCGGCGTTCCGGTGATATGTTCTGACGCGGCCAGCCTGCCTGAGGCGGCCGGCGGGGCGGCGCTGATGTTTGATCCTTACAGCGTTGAAGCGCTCTCCTCGGCTACGGAGCGTCTGGCCGCCGATCGGGAGCTGAGGACGGAGCTTAAAGCTAAGGGACTGAAGAGGGCGGAGGAGCTGACCTGGAAGAGATGCGCCGACAATACGATTGAAGCCTATCAGCGCATCTGCGCCGACTATAAGAGCAAATGATGGAAAAAGAACCTTTAATTGAGCTGCGGAATGTCAGCTATACCTATATGCCGGATACGCCTTTCGCCTGTCAGGCTCTGCGGGATGTTTCCCTGCGCATTTTTCCCGAAGAGACGGTGGGCATAGTGGGAGCGACCGGCAGCGGCAAATCTACTTTGAGCCAGCATTTCAACGGGCTGCTGCAGGCTGAGCGCGGCAGCGTCAGAGTAATGGGAACTGACATTGCCGCGTCCGCTTCCGGCAGCGAACTGGCCAAGGTGCGTTTTTCCGTGGGCATGCTCTTTCAGTTTCCTGAGCAGCAGCTCTTTGCGGAGACCCTTTTTGAGGACGTGGCCTTCGGTCCCCGCAACATGAATGCGCCGGAGGACGAGGTAGCCGAGAGGGTTGAAGAGGCCTTAAAATCGGTGGGACTGGATTATTTAGACAGTAAAAAAGCTTCGCCTCTGCTTTTGTCCGGCGGAGAGAAGCGCCGGGCCGCGCTGGCCGGAGTGCTGGCAATGCGCCCTAAGTGTTTGGTTCTGGACGAACCTACCGCCGGTCTCGATCCTCGGGGGACAGAGGAGATTTTGCAGCTGCTGAGGGCTATGCAGGCCGAGCGCAGACTGACAATAATTATGGTTTCGCACCGCTTTGACGAATTGGCCAAAATATGCCGCCGGCTTATCGTTATGGACCGTGGCCGAATTGCTGCCGACGGCGAAATAGATAAAATTTTATATTCCGAAGAGATTCTGGCGCAGGCCGGTCTGAGCGCTCCCGATATCTGCTGCATATTTAATGAGCTGCATAAGAAGGGCTTATGCACGGATCAGTTTCCTGTTGAGCCTAGGCAGGCCGCCGATATACTGCAGTCCCATCTGCCTCCGGCAGAATAGCCGCCGCTTCTGCCTGTTTTCGTTATGCCGTTTTTCTTTGCCGTTACCGCTCCGCGCTCGCTCCGCTCGAATCTCCGCGTACGCGTCAAAGAAAACCTTTATCAGCATGTGTGCTGAAAGCCTGTTTTTGCTTAGCTTGTTTTCGCTGTGCCGGTTTTGTTTTGCACTTCGCTCCGCGCTCGCCGCCGCCGGAGCTCGGACGCTCGCTTCAGAGCAAAACAAAACCTGTGTAAAGCTTGTGTGCTGAAAGCTTGTTTTTGTATAAATTGCTAATCGGCAAAAGTCTCCTGTTTATTATTGGGCATAATACAGGGCAGGAACAGCATCGCCGCAGCTAAGGCCAGAACCGTGACGCCTATAATAAAGGAGCCGTTGAACAGCCGGGTCAAGCCTGAAGTAAACAGAAGCAGCGCAAAGGCGAATCTGACTACGCCGAAGTGCTGCCATTCCGTGCTTCTTGAGCCGGGGCCGTTGATTACCGTGCGGACGTATCTGCGCTGCATGAGGCTTTTCCAGGGCAGGAAGAAACAGCCGGGCACAACCAGCAGCATGCCTGCCAGGCGAGCCAGCCAGCCGCCGCCGGCGACATTGCGCTTCAGGTCTTTGAGCATCTGCTGAGCGGGAACGTTTCCCTTTACGATCAGTCCTATAAAGACATTGTCCGGGTCCTTGTCCCGGTGATACATTTCCAGGGTGTTTCCCTGGACCTGAGCAACAATACTCACCTCGGAAGGCGCGGCAAATTTAAAGGTGATGCGCGCGTCTCCCAGATGGGGGACCGTAGGATCGCTGCCTATATAGACGCCGTCTTCGGTTACATGAACGAGATTTTCAGCTGTTTTAAGCTTGTTAGGCAGCGCGCGCTTCTGCTCCGCGGTGAGGTTTGGCTTCAGGGTTCTGTTGGCTTCAACCGACGATATGAGGAAATCTGAAAGGGCATAAGCGCCGACGCGCACTTTTTTAGCTTTTTCATGAAAAAAAGGCAGGGTGACAATAGGGGCCTTGGCCTTCTTTCGGCGGCTGAGATCGTAAAAATCGTCGAAAGGAACGGGCACGGCCGTCCATTCTTCTTTATATTTATAAGACTCTTTTAATCTGCCGCTGCTGTCCTTGCGTTTCTCTTGGCGTTCGGTAAGCTGATAGTATTCTACGCTGCGCTCCAAGCAAAATCCCTTGACGCTGACCCCGAGCACGGGGTCTTTGAGCTCGGTTTCGCATTCGGCCTGCCCAACGGCGTGGACAAGTTTGCCGTCCAGGGCCGGATCTATTTTGGAAACGTCTTTCATTTCAACGACAGTTCGCGCGGCTTCTTCGCCGAGGCTGCCGTACCGCGTCGACTGGCTTTCGCCCCACCAGAGCAGAAGCAGGCCGCTCAGAATGGGAATCAGGGCTATTCCGCTCAGAAATATATTGCTTATAACGGTATCGAGTTTGGAGCTGTTCTGTGACATAACGGCTTCCCGGATGCAATGGAACTGTTGTTTGAATCGGCGGCTCTTTTGGCCTGCGGAGCTTAGGAGGAGGCTTGTTCAGTCTTTTTGCCGGGGTTATATTTACGGCGGCTGGGCGGTTAATGTTTGTCAGGCATTAGGGCGGGCAGGAACAGCAGAGCCGCGGCTATGGCCAGGAATATTCCGCCGGTGGCCGCCGCTCCGCTGAGCAGCCGTGACAGGCCGGCGGTGAGCATGAGCAGCGCAAGGGCGAATCTGAGTACGCCGCCGAGCTGCCATTCTTTGGCCTTGGCGGCGGAGCCGTTGATTATCAGGCGGACAAAGCGGCGTTCCGTCAGATCGTCCCAGGGCAGGAAGAAGCTGCCGGCTGTAACCAGAATCAGGCTCCCCAGGCGCAGCAGCCAGGCCCCCCAGGAGACATCGCTTTTTAAATCTTTAATCATTTCCTCAGCTGGAACTGCGCCTGCCGCGATCTGCCCGATATTGACGTTTTCCGGGTCTTTATCTCTGTGGAAGCGTTCAAAGCTGTTTCCCTTTACCTTGGCTAAAATGCTGATCTCGGAAATGGGAACGTACGAAAAGGAGACGCGCACATCTCCCAGGTGTGCCGTTGAAGGATTGACGCCTATGTAGAAGCCGTCTTCGGTTTCATTCAACAGATCGGCGGAAATATGGAGTCTGTCGGCAATTTCGCTCATCTGTTTTGCCGCTAGCCGGGGTTTCAGAGTCTGGGAATTTTTGAGCGAGGAAACGAGGAATTCCGGAAGAGTATAAGCGCCGAAACGCACGTTCTCCGCCGCGCTCTCCAGTTCAGGCAGGGTGACATGGGGCGCTTCGGCTCTGCTGCGATAGCGGTATTCGTAAAAGCCTGATGAGGAAATGGGCTTTTCGGTCCATTTTTCCTTATATCTGTAAGAAGTCTCGAATTTGCCTTGACTGTTCTTTTTCTTTTCCTTATGCTCGACGAGCTGATAGTAGCGCACCTTGCGCTTCAGCGTGAAGCCCTTGACGCTGAAGCCGAACAGGGGGTCCTGAAGATCGGTATCGCATTCGGCCTGTCCTACGGCGTGAACCAGTTTTCCGTCCAGGGCCGGGTCTATTTTGGAGACATCATTCATTTCGACGACAATTCGGGCGGCTTCTTCGCCGAGGCTGCCGTAGCGCGCCGACTGATTTTCTCCCCACCACAGCAGAACCAGACCGCCCAGTATGGCCGAAACGGCAATTACTAAAAGAATAAAGTTTGCGATAGCGTCATCGCTGCTGCGGCTTTTTCGTGACATAGCGGCTTCCCGGACAAAAAATATTAAGCCTGTTATTCTGAATGAGCCGCCGTTATCATGCTTTCCGGAATTGCGGGCGAAAGCGAAGAGTCTGAGGTTTGAAGGCGTATCTGCCGTATTTTTATATGACAGCTAAGCTTCGGCGATCTCTTTGACGGCCTGGGCCGCCTGCATGACTTCGGCTTCGGTGTTTAAATAGGAGAAGCTGAAGCGCACCGCGCCGCGTTCGGCCGTGCCTAAGGCCTCGTGTATCCGGGGAGCGCAGTGGATGCCGGGGCGCACGGCTATGTCATATTGCAGCGCCAGGATGTCGGCGGCGGTTCCGGAGGGGAGATCGCCGATATTTAAGGAAATGAGCGGCGCTCTTTGGGCAGACTCAAAATCACCGTAAATGGTTACGCTTTCGCAGTCTTTAACTTGCTTCAGGAAGAGTTCGGCCAGCTGTTTTTCTTTGGCCCGGATATTCTCCAGGCCGATCTCTTTGATAAAATCGAGAGAAGCCGACAGACCGGCCAGGCCGTGCGAGTTTAAGGTGCCGGCTTCCAGAAGGGTCGGCAGCTGCTCGGGCTGTCTTTGGTTATGGCTCTGCACGCCCGTGCCTCCGCAGTAAAAGGGACGGATATCCAGGGGCTCTCTGAGACAGATTCCGCCCGTGCCCTGGGGGCCCATCAGGCCTTTGTGGCCGGTATAGCAGAGAACGTCGATGTTCATTTTCTGCATGTCGATATCGGCAAAGCCGGCGCTCTGGGAAGCGTCGACTATGAATAAGAGGCCGTGACGGCGGGCAATTTCGCCTATCATTTCCAGATCGGCCATATTGCCGGTTACGTTGGAGGCGTGGGTGCAGATTACGGCTCTGGTTTTTGGGGTAATGTATTCGGGGATGGAAAGAAAGTCTGTCCGTCCTTTAGAATCGGCTTTCAAAAAGCTCAGCGAAACCTGTCTTTCCGCTTCCAGGCGATAGAGAGGGCGCAGGACGGAATTGTGCTCCCAGTCGGTTGATATGACATGATCGCCTTCCTTCAGCAGACCGTTTATGGCGATATTCAAGGCGTGGGTGGCGTTGAGGGTGAAGGCCGCGTATTCGGGCTTGGGGCAGTTGAAGAACTCGGCGATCTTTACTCTGGCTTCATAGACGGAGAAGGCGGCGCTGAGGCTTACGGAATGGGTCCCCCGCGAGCTGTTGCCGAAAGTGTTTAAGGCTTCCGCGATCGCTCTGACGGTCTGAGACGGCTTATGCAGCGTGGTAGCGGCGTTGTCTAAATAGATCATGCGTTTCGGTTCTTTTCATAGGTGCAGATTGCCGCTCCTATGGCGCCGGCAAAGCGTCCCAGAGGATCGGTTTTGACCTGAGTATTTAAAAGACGGCTCAAACTTTCGGCTATGTAGGCATATTCGCACAGTCCGCCGGTTAAAAAGACGGGACCGCCTTCATTGAGCAGCCGCCGGGCTTGAGTCGCGACTTTGGAAGCTACGGATTCGACAATGGCATAAGCTATGTTGGCTTTTTTCTCGGCTTTGCCTATCAGGCTGATGACTTCGGATTCAGCAAAGACCGTGCACATGGAGCTGATGGTCACTCCGCCGCCTTGGCGGGCCAGAGCGCACATTTCTTCAACGGACATGCGCAGCACATTGGCCATGACCTCCAAAAATCGGCCGGTGCCGGCGGAGCATTTGTCGTTCATCATAAAGTCGCTGACCGCGCCGTCGGATACTGAAATAATTTTAGTATCCTGGCCGCCGATATCAATGAGCGTAAAACTGCCGTCGCTGAATATATAGGCGCAGCCCTTGGCATGGCAGGTAATTTCGGTAATCTTCCTGCCGGCAAATTCTACCGAACTTCTGCCGTATCCGGTTGCGGTGCATCGGCTGTCTTCAACGGCCAGTCCGGCCTTGAGCAGGTCCTCTTTTAAAGAGGCGGCGATATCGGCGCTGCTCCAGCCGGTGGGTCTGATGTCCGTAAAGATCAGCTGTTTCTGAGCGTCGAGGACGGCTGCTTTTGCATAGGTGGAGCCTATGTCTATACCTATATAGTTCATATATTTACCTTATTTTCGTATAACCGCAGAAAGAGCGGGTCTGCGGCGGCAGCCCCGCTCTCTGTCTGCATAAGGGACTTCAGCAGAATCTGAAGCGGTCGGTCTTTATCTGGCAGGGCAGAGCGGCTATATCGTGATAGGCGGCGCCGTGCTCGGCTATGCAGGCCCTGACCGCTTCAATATCCTCTGGCATTATCAGCAGAGACATGCCGCAGGATACTTTTTCCTGAAGAATATGAGGAGTAGGGGAAATGCGGGCCGGTATGCTATCGAGCTGCAGAAGCTTGTACAAGGCCAGGCCGTGCGTGTAATTGTCGAATAAAATGTAGTAGTTGATATCTTCGGACAAGATATTTTAACCCAACATTTCGATGAAGGCTTCGATTCTGGTCTTGAGCTGCTCTGCGTCGGCGTCGGCGTAATCGGTCTCCAGGCTCAGAACGGGTATGCCCGCTTCTTTCAGGGCCGCGTTTACCTTGTACTTTTCGGTATCGTAGAGACAGCAGAACTTCAGACTGGCGTCGATGACGCCGTCGGCCTTGTATTCCTTGGCCAGACGGATAATATCGTCGATGCGTCCGGCGTTGGGGGTGAAGCAGGCGCAGTTGGTCTTCATATAGCGCTGAGAAATGGCCTCGAACTGCTCTTCCAGAGTGTTTTTGCTCTCGTCGACCAGATTTTCAAAGTATCTGGTTCCGGTGCACATCTCTTCGCAGACCACGGCCGCTCCGGAAGTTTCGATAATGTGATGGAGCTTCCAGTTGGGAATAGCCAGAGGAGTTCCGGTCAGAAGTATGCGCTTGGTTCCTTTGGGGAAGACGGAGACGCCGTCGGCGATGCGTTTCTCAAGCTCGTCAGCCAGATCGTTGACCGTCTTGGCGCAGCGCACCGGGTCGTCGAAGAAGGCGATCTGCATAACCAGAAGGGCGTCCTTGCCGCTTATGGGGATATTTTCGGCTTTTCTGGCCTCGTACATGCGGGCTAAAGCTCTGCGCTTATTGTTAATGGTCTTTATGGCCTGGCCCAGGCTTTCGGCGGAAATCTTATTGCCGGTGAATTCTTCGACGACTTTGGCAAAATCGGCGATTTCTTCCGTCCATTTGCGGATATCTTTGCTGCGCTTCATCTGAGGCAGATCCATAATGTGCATGGGAACGTCCTGTCCCAGGATCTCCCAGGCCTTCTTTTTGCCGTCGCAGGTGGTTTCGCCCACATACATGTCCGCAATTCTGAAGAAGGGACAAGTGCGGTCCAATCTCGCGCCTACAGAGGCTTTAATTAACGGACATGTACTTTTAGGCAGAACCTTTTCGCCGCCGGGAACCCAGAACTGCGAACCTCCGCATAAGCCGGTGACGATGCCGTTGGCGGCTATAACGATTTCGTCAGGGACGTAAACACAAAAGGTTCCGAATACTTTTTGTCCTTTTTTCTGGGCTTCAATCAGTTCCGAAGGGCGGATTCCGTGTATTTCAGAAACGACAAAGTCCCAAAAAGCCATAGCCTGCGGGCGGTTCTGCTGAGAGAGATACACGTCTCCGAAGGCGGTGGGCAGCACCTGGCAGAGGGCGTCGTGATTCTTAAGGTCCATGCCCAGGTTTTCCCACATTTTTACATAGTCTGTCATACTGTTTACTGCCTCGATAAATATTGGATTAAATACGGATTTTTGCCGGTATATAAATTAGAATATAACGCATGGAGCCAAAAAAAGCAATAAAGCGATAGGGCTCGCCGGCGTTTTCGCGGCATGCGTCTCAGAACGGACGGAGACTCGGGGGATACTGGGTTGGCCATAGCGGCAGAAAGCAGATGCGGCGCTTTTATCGGTAGAATAACTGCCGGCTCCCGGCGGCATTTGGCGGCTGGAATGACTGTGCGTATGTCGGACCGATAATGATCTTAACTTCGGCATCAATGACGTTAAGTTAAGGCTATTTTTTGCTGAAAATGTCACTATAACTTGTTTGAGCAATGCTTGTGAATGTTTACTCTGTCATTCTGAGCTAAGAATCTTTCAAGCATGTTCTTCATGTTTTCGCTATGCCGGTTTTGTTTTGCACTTCGCTCCGCGCTCGCCGTAACCGGAGCTCGGACGCTCGCTTCAGAGCAAAACAAAACCTGTGTAATAAAAGTCTGCTTAAAGCCTGTGTTTGCTTAACTTACCGACAGTATGAGCATCAATGTCATTAAGCTAAGGCAATATTCTACTAAAATGGCATAATGGCTTGACTGCATTATGCTTGAGAATGTCTCCTTGCCATTGAGAGCGCAGCGAAGAATCTTTCAAGCATGTTCTTCATGTTTTCGTTATGCCGGTTTTGTTTTGCACTTCGTTCCGC
>JAFTAM010000149.1 GCA_017458675.1 bacterium | reverse complement strand
GTATGTGGACGACGAACATGACAGCGACGAGGTCTGCGCTGAAAAGCGAGTGAAGCATTTGAAGCATTCCGAAGATTCCTTTGGCAGTCTTCAGAAATTCAGGCGTCCGAATTTTTATGAGTATATCGACGGCAGTGAAATTCTCTCCAAGAGGGAAGAACTGTTGGAAACGCCCGTCGTGAGCGAAGATAACAAAATACCCATCTTCAGCTTCTATTTATGTATAGATGCGCACCGGGTCGATGATGAAACCGTAAGTACGTCCTATCGGTTTGAAAACAGCCGGCATGAAGAGATACAGCTGCAGGATCCGTTGCCTTATTTGATTACTTTGAAGACAGTCAAGCCTTTTTTGCGTATTCGCGCCGCTTCTTTGGCTCTGCCTATCCAAAATAACGGTTCCGCCCGCGAAAAAGTAGATTCCGTATTGAGACAGGCTTATCTGGAACTTACGGAAAACGGACAGGCTTATTATTCCAAAGATTGCGGCTCAGCGCCGGACCCCGCTAAGGGTCAGGTTCTGGCCAAGACGTTTATAGAGAGCAACCGCGATGAACTGGAGCAGAGCTTAGTCAGACTGGACAAGGTTTTAGCGCATAAGGCTGCCGACGATTTCAGCGACATAGTGGACGCTTCGGCTCAGTATGCCGAATTGATGGAGACAAACAAAACAGAAGGCGGGAAACATAACTCAGAACCTGATAATATAAACTTGGCCGTTGTGAAGGGACGCGTCGCCGCTCCCTTGTCTACTTTAAGCTTTAATGCCGACGCTGCCGATACCGCCACCGATGAGCGGGATTACAACCGCTTTAACGCGCTTTTGAGAGGTACCGGCGCCAGAAGCATGGCTATGCTGGCCTTTGCCGACGCTTTTTTCAGAGTTCAGGCCGAGGGCAACGACGATATTGTTGATTATTCTCCGCTGCTTTCTATCGAGGACCCCGAGGTCTTTCTGCATCCCTTGATGCTCACTTCGGTCTGGAACCTGATCGAGCGCATGACCCCGCAGCGCATAATCTGCACCAACAATCCCGATCTGCTTCTGGCGGTGCCCTTGACCAGCACGCGCCGCATAGTCCGCGCTCCTGAAGGACTGGCCCGTGTTTTCAGCGTCCGTCCCGGCCACATGCAGCTCAATGATCTGCGCAGAATAGCTTACCATCTGCGCGTGCGCCGAGGTACGGCTCTGTTTATGCGCTTCTGGCTGCTGGTTGAGGGAGAAACCGAATACTGGCTGCTGCCGGAAATTGCTAAATTCATGGGCTACGACCTGCGCAGCGAGGGTATTGAATTTGTAGAATTTGCTCAGTGCGGCCTAAAGCCTTTGGTTGAGCTGGCCAACGAGCTGGGCATAAGCTGGCACCTTCTCTGCGACGGCGATAAGGCCGGAGATACGTATGCCAAACAGGCGGCGCCTTATGCCAGAAAGCTGGGCTTAGGCCAAGTCACCAAGCTGAAGGAGGACGACGTCGAGAGCTGCTTCTGGGAAAATGGTTTTGAAGAAGTTTTCCGCGACATAGCCGGTCCGGCGCCCGCCGGCAACAATAAGAAAGCTGAGAAGGCCAAGGACGTCATAAAAAGAGCTGTCCGCACCGCTTCCAAGCCGGGTCTGGCCTTAGCTCTGGGACAGGCGGTGCAGGAACCCGGAGCGCCCAGCATCCCCAGACAGATCAGCAACCTGATCTGCGACGCCGTGCGCAGAGCCCGCAGCAAAAAAGATTGGCTGCTTATTGAATCTGAAGACTGAAGCTGCGGAAAGAGGCCATGTCGAGCTGTCTTTTGAGGTAAAATAAATGACGGATTCTTCTCGTTTGAAAGTTTTATTTGTTAAATACCACGACGTAAATATCAGACCTATACCGGATGAAGCTGAAAGAGCTTTGCAGGTTACGCCGTCCCTGGGAATTTTATATTTAGCCGCTTATGTGCGCAAAGCCGGCTATGAGGTCGATTTTGTCGATACCAACGCCGCCCGCATTGCTCCTGAAAAATTTCGCAGAATTCTGGAGGATAAAAAGCCGGATGTTATAGCCATGACTACTATGACCGCCGGCTGGCCTTCTACGGTTGAAGCGGCAAAAATAATCAAGGAAGTTCTCCCAGAATCTCTGCTGATTGTCGGCGGTCCGCATCTGTCGGTATATCCTGAGCTTTGTCTGCATTTTAAAGAGTTTGATATCGGCGTAATCGGAGACGGAGAAGAGAGCCTGCTGGAAATTATTGATAATTACAGCAAGAGAGAAAGCATTGAGAATATTGCCGGAACTGTCGTAAGAACTGCGGACGGAGTAAAGCTCAATGAGCCCCGCCGCCAGTTTAAATCTATTGACGAGTATCCTTTTCCCGCCGTCGATTTGCTGGACCGAAGCCTCTATCGGGCCCTTACCGTGGAAAGTCCCTTTTTCACAATGGTCACCAGCCGCGGCTGTCCCTTT
>JAFTAM010000148.1 GCA_017458675.1 bacterium | reverse complement strand
CTTCGTTCAAAGGCACATGGCTGCAGCATTCGGCTATTAAAATCCGGCTGCTTTCAATCAGAGAATCGAACGCTTCCGCTCCTTTGAGGTAATAAGCGAGATCGCCCTTGTAGGCGGCAAAGAGAACGGAAAAGGAGGTCAGCGGAATTTCCGCCGGCTTATGCGCATAAACATGGGCAAAGACCTGGGAATCGGTAATGATCAGATTCGGCGGAAGGCTGAGCTTTTCCAGAACAGCAGGGAAGCCTTCGGCGGCCGTTGAGACGACAAAAGCCCGGCGATCCAGGAGTTCGCGGATAGTCTGCACCTGGGGCAGGATCAGTCTGCCCTGAGGCGCCTGAATATCCTGCGGCATAACCAGAAGAACAGTATCGCCGGCCTTTACCAGTTTTCCGGTTATAAAGGGCGCGGGTTCAAGGACGTCGGCCAGAGCGCAGAGTCTCTCTCTCAGCTCGGCGGCGCTTTTCGGGGAACCGTTGTCCAGCTTTACAATTAAATCGGGATTTTCGGGAAGCAGAGGACGGAGTTTATTGATAATTTCGGAAATTTTTTCCTGATTGATCTTATCGGCCTTGCTGACGGCCAAAAGTACAGGCAGACGGCGCTTTTGAAAGCTCTGCAGCCATTCTTTTTCCTGCCTGAGCGTGTTCAGCTCGTTTTCCGGCAGGTCGGCCGGGATCAGGATCACGGCGATGTCGGTCTTTTCTGCAATAAAACGGCTTTTATCCACACGCAGTTGTCCCAGTTCGCCTTCATCGTCAAATCCGGCGGTGTCTTGAAGTACGCAGGGCCCCAGCTTTGGCAGCTCTATGGCCTTGAGGACCGGATCGGTAGTGGTTCCGGGCTGATCGGAAACGATGGTCACTTCCTGATTGGCAAGATTGTTGATGAGCGAGGACTTTCCGCTGTTGCGGCGTCCGAAAAAACCTATATGCACGCGTCCGGCGCGGGGAGTTGAATTGAGATCGTTCACTTCGTCTATCCTCGTTTAAGGCTCAGGTTCCTCACTGCGTACAGTTTAACAGAAACAGCTTAAAAACGGAAATCGCGTTCTCCCCGGGCAATCAGCTGCAGACGCTGGGCGGTTATATCTCTTACTTTAGGATTGGGAATTTTATTGAGTTCTTCAGCTATCATTCTTTCGCCTAAAACCTTGGTATCTTCGGAAGCGTAGTCCTGCAGATATTCCTTTAAGGTCATAATGGCGTTAGGATGGCAGCAGTTGAGGATCTGACGGTTTTTGCACAGAGACATGAAGCGATCGCCGGTGCGTCCTTCCCGGTAGCAGGCGGTGCAGAAGCTGGGCAGATAGCCTATGCGTATGAGCCAGTTGACCACCTCGTCTAAAGTGCGTTTGTCGCTTACGTCAAATTGGGCGGAGTTTTCTTCCTCGGGCTCCGGCTCAGCATAGCCGCCTACGCTGGTGCGGGAAGCGCCGCTGATCTGAGAAATGCCTAAATGGAGGACCTTTTCGCGCACCTGCTGACTTTCGCGGGTGGATATGATCATGCCGGTATACGGCACGGCAATGCGGATACAGGCGCAGATTTTGGCAAAGGTTTCGTCGGAAATGCCGTTTTGGAAGGCGTCAGGATTGATATCGTCGGCGCGCTTGAGGCGGGGCACGCTGATGGTGTGCGGACCGACGCCGAAAACGGTTTCGAGATGCTCGGCGTGCATTAACAGGGCCGCAAATTCGTAGCGGTAGCCCTCCAGCCCGAACAGAACGCCCAGGCCTACGTCGTCTATGCCGCCTTCCATGGCCCGATCCATGGCCTCGGTGTGATAGGCGTAGTCGTGCTTGGGACCGGTGGGGTGGAGTATTTCGTAACTCTCTTTATTGTAGGTCTCCTGGAAGAGGATATTAGTGCCGATACCGGCATCCTTGAGTCTGCGGTAATTCTCTACGGTTGTAGCTGCAATATTAACATTGACGCGGCGGATAGCTCCGTTGCGGTGCTTGATGGAATAAATGGTCCGAATCGATTCGAGCACATATTCAATAGGATTGTTGATCGGGTCCTCGCCGGTTTCCAAGGCCAGGCGCTTATGGCCCATATCCTGCAGCGCTATGACCTCTCTTTTAATATCCTCCTGCGTGAGTTTTTTGCGGGCGATATGCTTATTCTTGATATGATAGGGGCAGTACAGGCAGCCGTTGACGCAGTAGTTTGAGAGGTAGAGAGGGGCAAAGATGACAATGCGGTTGCCGTAGAAGTCTTTTTTGATCTGTTCGGCCAGTCCGTAAATGCGCTCAACAATTTTCGGATCCTCGCAGGCCAGAAGCACTGAAGCTTCGCGGTGATTCAAGCCTTTGCGCTGAGCCGCTTTCTGCAGTATCTTTTCAGTCAGCTGAGGATCAGCCTTGCCTCGATCGGCATAAGCCAGAGTTTCCAGGATCTCCTGATTATCAATGAATTCTTCAGCCTTGTGTGAACTGGGATTGTACATTAAGAGCCTCTCTTTTGTGCAGCATACAAAACGAATAATCAGCGCTGAGCTTAATCTTATCTCTGAGTTTAGTGAATGGATCTTGCCATGCGATAGTCTTCGCCGGCGCTCAGAGTTACAGAAGCGTCTGAACGGACGCCGATGTGCGGTATATGGGTTTGCTTTATCATACAAAAGTCCGCTCCCGCGCCTGCTACAGGCGTTCGGAAGCGGACTTAGCCTATGTTAATGCGTAAAGCGTTATTCCTCTGAGAACATATCCTTGCCTACGCCGCAGAGAGGGCAGGCAAAGTCCTCGGGAAGGTCTTCAAATTTAGTGCCGGGGGCTATGCCGTTTTCGGGATCGCCCAATTCTTCGTCGTAGACCCAGCCGCAGGCTTCGCATACATATTTTTTCATTTTTGTTATTTCTCCTTAAAACAGGTTCTTTTTCAGCTCTTTACCGACTGCGAAAAGTTAAGACAGCGCATTCGGCTGAAAGCTCCGAACCCAATTTATTGATGGCTCTAGTGCTCGAAGAGTCTCGGGAAATCAGTAAATCTCTTGAAATCACGCACGTCGGTGTCGGTGCAGGCGAATTCTCTGAGCACTTTTTTGTCAGCCTTATCGTCTAAGGCAAAGGCCAGACGGATGGTGGCCTTATAAATAGGAAGAGTCTTCAGCTTGGCTAAAGCCGCCTTGTAGTCGTCGCTGGGATGTCCGTTTGAAACCAGCACCATGACCGGCGGTACGGATTCTTTGCCCATGCCCTGAAGCTGCTGATAAATAATATCCAAGCCTTTGCCGAAGTCAAAGCCGCCGCCCGGGAAGAGGCGTCCGGCCCGGAAGTTGTTGATGTGAACGGCTGCAGGATTAGTGAAGGATGCTCCGGAGGAGATTCTCAGCACCCGAACTGACATGTTCATTTTGGAATAGCGCTTATTATACTCCTGAAGACTCGGAATCACTGAATTAACAGCGTCGATAACTTCGTCGATGCGCCTGCCGGTTTCGTCGGAGCAATCAATTAAGAAAAACAGATTTAAGCCCTTGGGCTGTAAAATCATATTCTGCATACTCATACTGGCGTTTTAACCTCTTTCCGAGATAAAATTTCTTGAAAGCAAACAATCCATTTTAAATTCGCATTCAGGTTTTGAGGGTCCTTTGTATTTTTTGAGTTTTTATTATCTTTTGTTTATGTTTGGCTATGTCAGAGCAGCGGCCGTCCAGCAGTGCCAAGCGAGCCGTCTGTAATTCATTTATTTAGAGCGCTGCAAAAAAACTGCGCCGGATGTCGCGCATAACTTTCGCCTGTCGGCTCAGGATGCCAGTATGAAAAAACGGCACTGGATAACGTGAAATTCCTATCATACTGAGCGAAGCTGTCCTCCGGCGTCGGCAAAGATCCTTCGCCTTTGGCTCAGGATGACAGGCTGGCGGTCGGCTAAGGATAGCAGAGGCGGGTCGGGACAGGATGACAGGCGCGGTGGGTTCGCCGTTCTGCCTGTCCGGACGCGCCCCATGTGCAAACCTG
>JAFTAM010000147.1 GCA_017458675.1 bacterium | reverse complement strand
TATTATATATAGATCCTTCGCTTTTGGCTGAGGATGACAGAGCGAGGCTGCTCAGAATGACGGCTTGGCCGGCGCTGCAGTACGCGCGCCGCCTCTGGACGACATGGCTCAGGCGTACGCAATGCCGCGGCAGCTTGCTGAAGGCGGTACTGTCCTTGTCGTTCAGAGCGCATCGGCGAATCTGAAGGTGAAAGCGAAGAGAAGGCCGCTGCCTATTGAGGGCTGTTAATTGGGATGCTGAATAGAAATTTTTTTATAGATAAAAATTTTTCTATAAAATTTTATCTATTCCCAGATTTATCGGCAGGAGTAAATTTCTGTCGAGTGAACTGACCGGGCCAATGGATATAATTATATCTGTTGATTTTTTTTTGCCGCTGCGGCAGCGAGGTATGATGTGAATAAATTTGATATATCTGTTCAGACCTTGAGGCGTTTGCCGGATTATCTCAATTATCTGCACGGAATAGCCAAGAAAGAGGGCTATATTTCCGCAACTTCCATAGCGGCGGCTTTGAACCTCAACAACGTTCAGGTTCGCAAGGATTTGGCCTATGTCAGTAATGCCGGCCGTCCAAGGAAAGGTTATCCGATCGAGGTGCTTATTAAAGATCTGGAAAGCTTTTTAGGCTACCATGACGTTGATTCGGCCGTGATTGTCGGCGCCGGCCATTTGGGCAAGGCGCTTCTGCATTACAGCGGCTTTCAGGCTTACGGCCTGAAGATTTTGGCAGCCTTCGACAATAATGAAAAAATTTTGTCTGAAGAAAAAAGCGGCAGTATCTTTCATATCGATCGTATGAAGGAGATCTGCAGCGAGCTGAAGCCGAAGATCGGCATTATTGCCGTGCCGGCTCAGGCGGCTCAGCAGGTATGCGATTTATTGACGGAATGCGGCGTAAAAGCTATTTGGAATTTTGCGCCGGTTCATATAGCCGTCAGCAACAACATTTTGGTGGTCAACGAAAATATGGCCGCCCATTTGGCAATGTTATCGATCCATCTGCGCAGACCTCTGGAACAGAGCGCCGATAAAGAAATAAATTTGTAAATTCCTAAACGGAGAGTAAATAATGATCAGCACTAAAGAGTATCCGCTCGTAGACAGCATGGAAGCTTTGAACAGCGCGCTGAAGCGCCTGCGCGAAGCTCAGAAAATCTATGCCTCTTATACTCAGGAACAGGTGGATAAAATCTTCCTGGCCGCCGCCACCGCCGCCAATCAGGCCCGCATTCCCCTGGCCAAAATGGCCTGCGAGGAAACCGGCATGGGCGTCGTGGAAGACAAGGTGATCAAAAACCACTTTGCGGCCGAATATATTTACAATGCCTACAAGAATACCCAGACCTGCGGCGTAGTCTGCGACGACGCTGCCGGCGGCATGAAAGTCTACCTTGAACCTGTCGGCGTTGTCTCTGCAATAATTCCGACCACCAATCCTACCTCAACGGCTATATTTAAGTCTCTGCTGGCTCTCAAAACCCGCAACGGTCTGATTATCAGCCCTCATCCCAGAGCCAAAAAATGCACGATAGAAGCGGCTAAGGTCGTTTTGGAGGCTGCGGTTGCCGCCGGCGCTCCCGAAGGCATCATCGCCTGGGTAGATACTCCCAATCTGGAACTGAGCAATGCGGTAATGAAGTGTTCAGACCGCATTCTGGCTACCGGCGGTCCCGGCATGGTAAAGGCCGCTTATTCCTCCGGCGTTCCCGCCGTGGGCGTAGGCGCGGGCAACGCTCCCGTGGTCATTGACGACAGCGCCGACGTGGTTCTGGCCGTCAACTCCATCATCCATTCCAAGACCTTTGACAACGGCATGATCTGCGCTTCCGAGCAGTCGGTCATCGTTCTGGACGGCGTCTATGAGGCTGTAAAAGCGGAATTCGCCAGGCGCGGCTGCTATTTCTTAAATGATGAAGAACTCGATAAGGTCCGCCATACAATCATTATTAACGGCGCGCTCAACGCCAAGATCGTCGGTCAATCCGCCCATACCATCGCCGAGCTTTCCGGCGTTGAGGTCCCGGAAACGACCAAAGTGCTTATCGGCGAGGTCGAGGACGCCAGCTTCAGCGAAGAATTCGCCCACGAAAAGCTGTCGCCGGTGCTGGGCATGTACAGAGCTTCCGACTTTGACGACGCCGTAGCTAAGGCCGTCAATCTGGTCGATAACGGCGGTCTGGGCCATACCAGCGATATTTACATCAACGCCGCCACACAGAAAGAAAAGCTGGAAAAATTCACCCATGCCATGAAGACCTGTCGAATTCTGGTGAATACGCCTTCATCATTCGGCGGCATAGGCGACCTTTACAACTTCCGTCTGGCGCCCTCCATGACCCTGGGCTGCGGCTCCTGGGGCGGCAACTCCGTCGCCGAAAACGTCGGCGTCAAGCATTTGCTCAATAAGAAATTTGTCGCAGAGAGAAAAGAAAATATGCTGTGGTTCCGTACCCCCGAAAAGGTTTACTTTAAGCGCGGTTCTCTGCCGGTAGCTCTCAAAGAGCTCAAGGAAGTCATGAACAAAAAGCGCGTCTTTATTGTCACCGACTCCTTCCTTTACAAGAACGGCTATACCAAGCCCATAACCGATAAGCTCGACGAAATGGGTATCGTCCACACCGCCTTCTTCGAGGTCGCGCCCGATCCGTCTCTGGCTTCGGCCAAGGCCGGCGCGGCGGCTATGCGGGCCTTTGAACCCGACTGCATCATCGCTATCGGCGGCGGCTCGGCTATGGACGCCGGCAAGATCATGTGGGTGCTTTACGAGCATCCCGAGGCTGACTTCATGGATATGGCCATGCGCTTCGTCGATATCCGCAAGCGCGTCTATACCTTCCCCCACATGGGCGAAAAAGCTTACTTCATCGCCGTTCCTACCTCCGCCGGTACCGGCTCCGAGGTTACGCCCTTTGCGGTAATCACCGACGAAAAGACCGGCGTCAAGTATCCTCTGGCCGATTATGAGCTTATGCCCGATATGGCCATCATCGATGCCGATATGATGATGAATATGCCCCGCGGTCTGACTTCCGCCTCCGGCATCGACGCTCTGACCCACTCTCTGGAAGCTTACGCCTCCATGATGGCTACCGAGTTCTCCGACGGCGTGGCTCTGAGAGCGGCCCGCTCCATCTTCGATTATCTGCCCAGGGCTTACAATAACGGCGCCGCCGATCCTGAAGCCCGCGAAAAGATGGCTCACGCCTCCTGCATGGCCGGTATGGCTTTCGCCAACGCCTTCCTGGGCGTATGCCACTCTATGGCTCACAAACTGGGCGCTTTCCACCACATCCCTCACGGCATCGCCAACGCGCTGCTGATCTGTCTGGTGCTGCGCTACAATGCCGAAGAGGTTCCTCCCAAGATGGGAACATTCCCGCAGTATCAGTACCCCTGCACTCTGCACCGCTATGCCGAATATTCCCGCTATCTGGGCTTCGGCGGCAAGGACGATCAGGAGAGCCTGGACAACCTCATCAACGCCATCGAGGACCTCAAGAAGCAGGTCGGCATCAAGGCGACCATCGCCGATTACGGCGTCGACGAGCAGTATTTCCTGGACAATCTCGACAAGATGACCGAGCAGGCTTTCGACGACCAGTGCACCGGCGCCAATCCCCGCTATCCGCTTATGAGCGAGATTAAAGAGATGTACCTGAAGGCCTATTACGGCAAATAGATCCCTTGAGCGGCAAGGAAGGTTCGTCTCCCGGCATGTCTGGCCGTGGGACGGGCTTTCCGATTAGGCGGCCGTTTCTGCCTCCGGCGCGGTAAGGCGGGCTTTGAAGGAAGGTAAGGCGTTTTTATATAAAAATAATCCTTTGTAGTGCGTCTTACGGAGTTTTTGCCGCAGTAAAGCAATTTGACAGAATTGGAGACGATGACATATGCAGGAAATTCAAATAGATTTAAGCAAGGCCGAAGTGCTGGCCAGGCGTGAGCACAAGGTGATTTACCGCTATGAAAACTGTGCGGTTAAGGTGTTTGACAGCAATTTTTCTAAGGCCGATATTTTGAACGAGGCTTTGAATCAGGCCAGAGTGGAAGAGGTCTTCAAGGATATTCCCAAGGTGCTGGAAGTCGGCAAGTACGACGGCCGCTGGGCCATCGTCAGCGAATATATCTCCGGTCCTACGCTGGGAGATTTAATGGCTCAGAATCCTGAGAAGGAAGCGGAGTATCTGGAGCGCTTCATCAATCTGCAGAACAGAATTTTGAATATTAAGCCTCCTATGCTCAATAAGCTCATCGACAAAATGCAGGGCAAGGTCAGCAAGACCGAACTGCAGGCTACCGTGCGCTATGAGCTGCACATGCGCCTGAACGCCATGGCTCATCAGGACAAGCTCTGCCACGGCGACTTCTGTCCCAGCAACATTATCTGCTGTGAAAACGGCCACGACTATGTTATCGACTGGGCTCACGTAACCCGCGGCAACGCCGAGGCCGATGTGGCCAGAACCTATTTGGTCTTTATTCTGGCCGGCAAGAAGGACCTTGCCGAAAAGTATGTGCAGAAATACTGCGAGATGACCGATACTGCCCGTCAGCAGGTCCAGAAGTGGATGCCCATCGTCGCCGCCTCTCAGTCGGTGAAAAAACACCCCGAGGAGCGCGAGCTGCTGTTTAAGTGGGCTAATATCACCGATTTTTCCTAAAATATAAGCATATCATTGAGGCTTAAGCCTTAATTTAAGCGGCGCGTTCCTTTTTCCGAGCCCTCGGCGGTTCGGAAGAGGGGCGCATTTTTTTTAGGGATTTTCTTGCTTCTGCCGAGGAACTTATATACTTCGGACGCAGGCTTTTTCGCCGGAGCGGCGCAGAATATGCAGAATAAATACGGTTAATTAAGCAGAAGCGTGAAAGGGACGGTTTGGCTATGTATCTGGGACGGAAATTCGATACCAAGGTGCAGTATCTGAAATACAGAGTGCTCAGCGAGGTGGTGCGCCTGGCCACAAAGGGCTTTAAGGAACTTGAGGAAGGCATATGCGATATTCCTAAGACGATAGTGCCCGGCAAAACCCCCACCATGCGCTGCTGTGTCTTTAAAGAGAGAGCTATCCTGGCCGAGCGCGTTCAGAGAGCTTTGGGAGGACATCGGAGCAATAAAAATATTGTCGAAGTCATCGATATAGCCTGCGACGACTGTCCGGTGGGCGGCTATACGGTGACGGAATCCTGCCGCGGCTGCATCGCTCACCGCTGCAAAGAGGCCTGCCGGCGCAAAGCTATCACTTTCGACGCCCGCCAGAAGGCGCAGATCGATAAGGATTTATGCGTGAACTGCGGCCTGTGCGCCAAAGTCTGCCCTTACGGCGCTATCGTCGATCTGAAGCGCCCCTGCATGCAGTCCTGCAAGGTCGGCGCCATCAGCATGAACGAAGAGCATATGGCCGTAATCGATGAAGAAAGATGCGTGCGCTGCGGCTCCTGCGTTTACAGGTGTCCATTCGGAGCCATTGTGGATAAATCGTCGCTTCTGGACGTTCTCTATATTCTCAAGGAGTCGCGCTCCAACGAGGCCTACAGAGTGTACGCCGTAGTCGCTCCTTCGATTTCCACTCAGTTTGTCTATGGCAAGCCGGGGCAGGTTATAAGCGGCATTAAGGAGTGCGGCTTTTACAAGGTGGAGGAGGCGGCGCTGGGCGCCGATATGGTAGCCCGCGGCGAATCGAAGGAGCTGGCGGAGAAGGGCTTTTTGCTGAGCTCCTGCTGCCCGGCTTTTGTAAGGTTTGTCCGCACTGAATTCCCGGAGATGGCTGAGCATATATCTCACAATCTCTCACCGATGGCGGAAATCGCCAAGCGCATCAAGGAAAAGGACCCGCAGAGCAAGGTCGTCTTTATCGGCCCGTGCACCGCCAAAAAAATGGAGGTAAAGTACGACAGCGTCAGTCCCTATGTGGATTCGGCCATAACCTTTGAGGAACTTCAGGCCCTCTTTAACGGCCTGGATATAGATATCCGCAATCTGCCGGACACGCCTCTGCACGGCGCTTCCTATTACGGGCGCATCTTCGCCCGCAGCGGCGGTCTGGCCGAAGCCGTGGCCCAGGGGCTCAAAGAGCACGGTCTGGACGGCTCTTTTGAACTGAAGCCCCTCGTCTGCAGCGGCCTGGAGGAATGCCGCCGCGCCCTGCTGCTGGCTTCCCGGGGCAAACTGCCCAACAATTTTATCGAAGGCATGGCCTGCGAGGGCGGCTGCATATCCGGAGCCGGCTGCCTTACCCACGGCCCTGGCGACGCCCGCCAGGTGGACAAATACGGCGCCGAGTCCAAAGCCGAAGGTATCTGCGCCGCCGTCGACGCCTTTTTTGCCGAATAGACAGAGCTGAACTTTTGGGCCGAGCCCGGGACGGAAGCGCAGGCTGCATTTCAGCGTACGGTTTTTTGCTGAGGCTGGAATATTTAGCTCTTGCCTTTTGCGGAAAATATGTTAAAATCTTATAGCTTTCGTTTGAGGACGGAAGCTGTAAGATATATACGGAGAGTTGGCTGAGTGGTTTAAAGCATCGGTCTTGAAAACCGACGTAGCAGTAATGTTACCGGGGGTTCGAATCCCTTGCTCTCCGCCATCAAAGACGGGGCTGTGAAAAAACAGTCTTAATAAAAGGGGCTGTGAAAAAACAGTCTTAATAAAAGAGGTCATCTGGATAATCCAGGTGACCCCTTTTTGTGTTAG
>JAFTAM010000146.1 GCA_017458675.1 bacterium | reverse complement strand
ATGGGAGTATCCAGATTGGCCGCGGTGATGCAGCCGCCGGAGGGACCGCCGGTCTGGACGGCCTTGAAGGCCTTGCCGTTGGGACAGCCGCCGCCGATGTCATAAATGACTTCGCGCAGGGTGATGCCCATGGGAACTTCCAGAAGTCCGGTATTGACGATGCGTCCGCCCAGAGCAAAGACCTTGGTGCCGGGAGATTTCTCGGTGCCGAAGCTGCGGAACCAGTCGGCGCCCTTGACGATAATCTGAGCCACGTTGGCAAAGGTCTCTACGTTGTTGATGACCGTGGGCTTGCCCCACAGGCCCTTGTCGGAAGTGCGCGGGGGCTTCTTGCGGGCCATGCCGCGGCGGCCTTCAATCGAGGCCACCATAGCCGTCGCTTCGCCGCAGACGAAAGCGCCTGCGCCCAGACGGATGTCTATATCAAAGTTGAAGCCGGAGCCGAAAATGTTTTTGCCTAAGAAGCCCTGCTCGCGGGCCTGGGCGATGGCGATCTTCAGACGCTCTACCGCGACCGGATACTCGGCGCGCACATAGACGATGCCCTGATCGGCGCCGATAGCGTAGCCGCCGATAGCCATAGCTTCCAGAACGGCGTGGGGGTCGCCCTCGAGAACGGAGCGGTCCATAAATGCGCCGGGGTCGCCCTCATCGGCGTTGCAGATAATATATTTCTGAGGCTCGGTATTGACCAGAGCCGCCTTCCACTTGCGTCCGGTGGGGAAGCCGCCGCCTCCGCGTCCGCGCAGTCCCGACTTAGTGACTTCCTCGACCACCTCTTCCTGAGTCATCGAGGTGAGGCACTTATGCAGAGCGGCATAGCCGTCCTTGGCTATGTACTCTTCTATGTCTTCGGGATTGATAATGCCGCAGTTGCGCATGACGATGCGCTGCTGCTTGGCATAGAACTTCAGGTCCTCCAGGCGCTTGGCGTCGTTGCTCTTGTCGCCGGCGATGGTGTACTCTTCAACGACTTTACCGCCGACGATGTGCTCTTTGATAACTCTGGCGGCCTTTTCGGGGGTCATATGGATGTAGGTAACTTTGTCCTGACCGGGTACGGTAACCTCTACCAGGGGCTCATAGGTGCACATGCCGATGCAGCCGGTGAGGCAGACCTTGACGTCCTCAAGCTTATTCTCCCGGCATTCCTTCTGCAGGGCCTCCAGGACCGGACGGGCGCCGGCGGAGATGCCGCAGCTGGCCATACCGACCACGATGCGGGTTTTGGACTCCATGGCCTGCAGATTCTTTTCCTTGCGGGTTCTCAAATCGATATCTATCATCTTGCAGCGCTCCCCCTATTCGTACTTCTTCAGGATGTCGGGAATGACAGACACGTCTTCAAGCTTGCCGTAAACGTCGTCGTCTATCATCATGACCGGGGCCATGCCGCAGCAGCCCAGGCAGCGGGTAGCGTCCAAAGTGAACAGTCCGTCGGCGGTGGTTTCGCCGATCTTGACCTTGAGCTCCTCGCAGACCTTGTCGAGCACCTTCGGAGCGCCCCTCACATAGCAGGCCGTGCCCAGACAGACGCTGACGCGGTGCTTGCCCTTGGGAGTAATGGAAAACTGGCTGTAAAATGTAGCTACGCCGTAAAGCTCGGCCACGGGTACGCCGATATGCTCTGAAATATACTTCAAAACCTCGAGAGGCAGATATCCGAAAATATGCTGAGCCTCCTGGAGGACCCTCATGGCAATACCCTTGTTATCATCGCCAAAGGAATCGATATAACGCTGAAGTTCTTCAAACCTGGGATCGTTCGGTTTAATGCAACCGCAGCTGCACTTGCATTGATCTGTCAATTTCCAAGTTCTCCTCTGTATAAATTAACGCTCATATTAAAATGCGCCCTCATTCTGCCGAAAGGCCGCAGTTTAAAGCCGATAACGTCTGAAACGGGCGCCGGCCCCCTAAAGAAAGACCTGACTATAAGCTGAAAAAATCTTTTATTATACGGAAAACTTGAGTCCGTTTTCCGTAAGCATAAACGGCGGGAAGTTCTTAAAAGCCTGAAAAATTCCTGCCCCTGTCCTGCTCAGAAAACAGACGCCTTTAGGCAGAAAAACTGCCTTTATTGCATAAGCGCAGAATTCGCTTTTTCATTCAGCTAAAACTTCGCGGCGATGTCTTCACGGCGTAAAACCATATCTAAACACCTGATAAACGTCTTAATCGCCCTCCTAATACAATTAAGGCTTCAGCTCAAAGCGAAAAGGCCGCATATCCCAACAATCTGCAAACTCGATCATAAAATCGACAGCGCTGCGGAAATGCCGCTCAGATGTCAGAGCCTTCCATAAGCCTGCATCCTGATTCTGCAGAAGAATCTCTATACAGCGCACAAACAGTTTCTGCGGTTCACGCCAGAAATAATGTGTCGTACAAAATGACTCTCCGCAGCTCAACTTTCCCATTATGCTTCCGCCCTGTCCATCGACTTTAAATGGTACGCCGTCGCGCATTTCAGGCCATCTGTCTGCGCGGCATCTGGCTAAAAGATAGCCTATCGCCGAATAAAAAGTTTCATTTCCGCGCATATGTGCCCTTATTAAATGCCCAAATGCTAATGAAGGTCTATCATAAATCAAGCTGCTGGCAGTAATCCTGACTCCATGCTTCAGTCTCTTTATCGTACAGTGTTTAAATCTGTGGCGTCTCAGATCAATAGATATTGAGATCTCTTCAAAATCAATAATATCTTCCCCGGATAGCCGGTCGAGCTTAATATCGCCGGCGAGCTCGGCAAACCTGACGCTTGCAAACTCATCGCCCGCGCCCTCCCCTGCGCTGCCGGCGTCAAAATTTATCAGGCTCATCAGCTCGCCGTTAAGGGCCAGATAGGCTTTAAAAAACGCATAATCGCCGTCGTCTCGGATTTCGTCAAGGTCTTCGGCCGCCAGCCGGTTTTCGCTTATATCGGCGCAGAATTTATCAAATTTATCCCGCAGCTCCGGACGGTTCTCCACAATGTAAAAAAAGGCGGCCATCCCCTTCAGGCGGCGTTTTATTTCGGGAATATCCGCTTTTTTGACCGTAACGGGCGTATCGCTCTTAATGTCGCAAAATCTCAGCAGCATAAACTCTGTTCCTTCCGTAAACCGCTATGCGGGCTTTTCATGTCTTGGCTGCGGGAAACCGCCTTGCCCGGACGGCGGTTCGGTCCGATAAGCATTTTTTAGGCGGCCGGGGATACTATCTCAGCCTTATTTTTTCAAAGTCCGTGACGCTTCCCGTCAGTCGTCAGCTCCTTATATGATCAGTCCGCTGCTCTGCCTTAACGTTTCGACATATCCTCTAAACGTTCAAATATAAACCTTATAAAAGACCATAGTATCCAGGCCGGCCAACTTTTAAAAAACAGAGACCAATTTCTTATTAAAACATATTTACCGGCTTCAGACTCATCTATACTGTCTGCAGTAACTTCGTCCAAATAATCATATATAGATAAAATCTCTGCGAATTTAACTCTCTCTCTATAAGAAAATCCATTTTTATTATTTACATTGAATACGCTTACACCATGATAAAGTTCGCCGCGGGCAGAATTAGGCCAGGACAGTCCCTCGGAAATTAAGTACATCACAAAACGGTCTTTTATACCTTCGTTTTTAAGCATTTTGCAGACTTTTCTGTAACGGGACCTGACTTTAAGAACTTCGCCTTTTTTTATATATATGCCGTCTCTTCTAGTGGGCAGCATACCGCACTTAATAGTCATAACCGACGCCTCCCTTGGCTCTTTAAAACCGACTCCGGTCAAACAGCAGCGCCTCGACCCCGCTTATGAATCTGCCGAAGCGGCCGGGAGAGTTCCAGCCTTCAGCGGAAGCGGAGATCGTTTTGCCGCCGCTGAGCTTCAGCGTAAAATCATAGTCTGTGCCGTCGAGAATAGACTGACGCCGCCCCTGCAGACCGTCCCAGCCGAGTGCCCCGCATTTGGCCAAAATATCGGTAATTGCCGAATAAAAAAACTTATTTCCATACAGACGTATAAACATGCTGAAGCCGTCGCCTTTGCGGCAATCATATAAAGCGAAAGCCCCGTTTTCTGTCCTTAAAATACGTACGGTTTTGCAGAACGGGAGTGCAGCGGCATCTTCCGTAAAAGTGAGCATGGTAAAATCCGGAACGGAATCTTTATACAGCATGTTATATTTCAAATCATTGAACAGCTCTCCAATATTGACGCTGACAGTGTCATCTCCGTCATTGTCGGCTTTATCCGAGGCGTTTTGCAAATTAAATAAACGGAAAACCGCCGAGGCAGCCTCCTCCGCCAAGGCCCGCTCATTCTCGCTAAGCGCGTCTTCTTTTGCCTCCGAACCGACGGAATTATCCGACTCAGCTTCCAGACCGGACATCCTGTCCAAACAGGCAAAGTAATAATTATCCATAGCTTCATTGTCATCAAAAAGCTCACGGTGATTATTATAAAGCTTGATCACCTTCATCAGCAGGGCTTTGAGCTCAGACAAGTCTTCTTTTTTGAGATTAACAACATCTCCGTTAATCGGCGCCGACGCGCCCCCGATATATAGCAAGGTTTCAATGCTTCTGACAAACTTGCCGAAATTATCGGGAAAGGCGTTGGAGCCCCGGGCGGAAATCACTTTGCCACCGCCCAGCTCTATCTTTAAATCAAAACCGCTCCCTTCTAAACATAGCAAAGTTCTGTCAAAACCGTCCCAGGAGGCCGCGCCGCATTCATCCAGCAATTCAGCCAGCCGCAGATATAATTCATCATTTTCGCTTACGGACGCATCCAAAATATAACGGCCATAGTCGTTTCTGAAATGCTGATAACACTGCATTTCAATTCCGTTCTCGGTTTTATTGAATTCAAATTGCTTGAAACCTAAAAACGATTCGTCTATATTCAGCGTAATTTTTTCAAAGTCCATAACGCCTCCCCTCAATCGTCAGCTCCTGAAAAGCTCAAAAACAGACTTGAAAAAAGAGGTTATCCGGCTCGGCAAACTTTCGGAAAACAGTGAATAATACTTAAACCGGGCATACTTAAAAAAATAAAAGCCGTCTACGCTGTCAGTGGTAACCTCGTCCAAATAGTCGTATACAGACAGAATTTCCCCGAATAAAGCCAGCTCTGCCTCGGTAAATTTCTTTTTGGGCAAATCCGGACCGTCTTTGCGTTGATAATCGATACGCAGCGGCAGATGTAAATCGCCGCAATCAAAATTAGGCCTGGACAGCCCCTCGGTAATTAAGTACAGCACAAAACGGTACTTGACGGCTTCATCTTCAAATATGCGGCTGACCCGTCTGTAACAGGCCTTAACCTTGGAAACCTCGCCTCTTTTTATATAAATATATCTTACTGTTATAGGAAAATGGCCGACCTTAATTGTCATGGGGAAAACCTCCGAACCGCGGCTTCAGGAATCAGCAATCAGCTGAAGCCTCTGTAATTATAAGGCTATAACAGAGGCCGCCTCATGTCAACAATTTGTTGTCCCACAAATGACTCAGCAAGCGAATTTTAATAAAAATTTCGCAATTCAGCCGCGCAGCTGTCCCCTGACGAGCCATGCCGCTATAAGTATTTAATAAAGAATTTAGAAAAATTTACAAAAGGAGGTTCAAAAAATCTTGAAATATTGTATAATAATGTTTAATTATGCTTTATATTCTATTTTTACGTAAAGGAGCGAATTATGATTAAGTCATATTCCATGCTATACGGCAAAACGAAGCGCGGATTTACTTTGGTTGAGCTGATGATTGTCATTGCCATTATCGCCATACTGGCGGCCATCATAGTTCCCAACTTTGTAAGATCCAGAGCCAGGGCCACCTTAACCGCCTGCGAAGAGAACGAAAAAAATATAGCGACCGCTTTGGAACTGTATGCCGCAGATAACGACGGCAGTTATCCCTCAACTCTGCCGATGCTGATTCCTAAATATCTGAAATCGATTCCCACCTGCCCGAGCGGCGGCGCCAGCGCTAAAGGCAAGCCTAAAATTTATCATTACCATTATGATATAGTCGGCAAAAAAATTGTCGGTTACATGATCACCTGTCACGCTGAGGATACGCACGGCAAAAGTATGGGATTAGGGTATGGATGCCCCTTATATTCCCCTTATGCCGGTGGTCTTCAGGAACACACCAACTGCAATGAAATCAAAAAACGCTGGCAGGGACAGTACGCTGTTAAGAAAGCCTACTAAACACCCCGTTATATATCTTGCGTAAAATAATATAATTGACAGCGTTCCGGGCAGCCGGCGAAGGGGCTTTGATATAATAAAGGCCGCAGAATTCTTCGCAGCGCTCGGATAATAAACCGCTTTTCAGTCATTCAACTGTCGGGCGGTTTTTATTTTGACTGAAAGCGAGCGTCAGACACGTCGTACAAAAATAGATTCTTCGCTCAGAATGACAAGTGTTTTATCGTCGCTGGCGCCTCAATGACAACGGGGGCCGCACATTTTCCCGCCCCTCGCGGTGTTCCCGGCCGCACACGCATGCAGCCTCTGCCGAAGCGCAAAAAAAAAGGGGCTGTGAAAAAACAGTCTTAATAAAAGAGGTCATCTGGATAATCCAGGTGACCCCTTTTTGTGTTAGAAATAATTTAAAATGAAAAACCTAACACAACCATATTTTAATGCCAAGCAAGGATTTTT
>JAFTAM010000145.1 GCA_017458675.1 bacterium | reverse complement strand
TGAAGGAATGGTACGACGGCTACCGCTTCGGAAACATATCGGAAATATACTGTCCCTGGGACGTTCTGCTGTACCTTGACGACCTGCAGCATGACGCTTCGGCTCTGCCTCAGGCCTATTGGAACAACACCAGCGGCAACGCCATAGTGCGGACGCTGATAAACCGGGCAGGAGACGATGTCAAGGACAAAATTGAGCGCCTGATCGCCGGCGAGGCCATTGAAGAGGAACTTGCTGAAAGTCTGACCTATGATATTGTCTATGAAAGCGAAAGCAATATCTGGACGATACTCTATCTGACAGGCTATCTGACCAAAGCTCCCGAGCAGCCGGAGGGCGCAAATACAGCCCTGGTCATACCCAACAAAGAGGTTCGGCAGATTTTTGTCGGCACGGTATCCAAATGGTTTAATGAATCCTTGAAAAAGCAGGATCTCAGCGGCTTTGTGCAGGCGCTTTGGGACGGTGACGCCGAGGCGGTGCAGAATACGCTTACCGATCTTCTTTACGGTACGATCAGCTATTTTGACAGCGCCGAGAACTATTATCACGGTTTTATGAGCGGCCTGCTGCGCGGGACCGGGCTCAATGTAAAATCCAACCGCGAACACGGTCTGGGCCGAAGCGATCTCCTGGTAGAGGACGGCCGCAGGAGGCGGGCTCTGATAATTGAGCTGAAAATTGCCCCCGAGTACGAAGATCTGGAAGCGAAAGCCGAAGAGGGCTTAAAGCAGATTGAGGAACGCCGGTACGAGGCGGGGCTGGGTCCGCAGATAAGGAGAGCCGTGAGTTACGGCATAGCTTTCTGGAAAAAGGAAAGCTTCGTCAAGGTCCGGGAGAGCGCGCGCTGAGCAATAAGATTCCTTGCTGCGCTCAGGATGACGATTTAATGTCATCCTGAGCCGGTCAATAGTTCCCCCCGGCGAAGGATCTGTCTATAAAGATTCTTCGCTCAGAATGACATGGGGGAGGAAAAGCTCCTGATAACAGGAGGGGGGAAGCTCATGATGATCAGGGGGAAGTTCAGGAAGGATAAGGAGGGTCCCTTAATGGCAAACGGGCGCAGGTTGATGGCGGGCGGAATTTCTCTGCTGCAGCGGCTGAGAGAAGGAGCGCCTCTTGTTTTCCCCTGCGGTTTATGATATTTTTAAGAGCGGAACTTTTTAAGCGAGGTATTTGGGTATGGCGGAAAAGATTGCCGATTTGAAGGTCAGTGAGTTTTTGGATAAGCTGGCGGCGCCCGACGCTGAGTGCGGCGGCGGAAGCGCAGTCCTGTTCGGAGCGGCCATGGGCTCGTGTCTGGCGGCTATGGCGGCCGGAGTAACCGTTAAGCGCGGCGCTTCGGAAGCCGACGCGGAGCTGCTGCAGAAAAAGGCGGTTGTCTTTAAGCAGATGGCCGGCGTATTTACGGATATGGCTGCTCTGGACGGACAGGCCTATTTGGATTATCTGGAAGCCGGCAAAATGCCCCAGGAGAGCGAGGAGGAGAAAAAGGCCAGAGACGAGGCTATGCAGAAGGCGCTCGTCAGGGCCGTTGAACTGCCTATGCAGGCCTGTGATCTGTGCGTTAAGCTTTTGGAAGACATCAGGGGGATTAAGGATAAATGCAATAAGGTCTGCCTTTCTGACTTAAGTGCGGCTGTCAGTCTGCTGCGCGACTGCGCCTCCGGATGCCTGATGAATGTGATTCAGAACAGCTCCGGTCTGCCTAAGCCCGAGTTGATTATGGTTAAGGTCAGAGAGCTGAGCTTAAAGATTAAGATGCTTTCTTTGGATATTTTGGTAAATAAATAAAGATTGATTTTTTACGGAGGTCTGCGCCGATGAAGGCTGCCCGATTTGAGGTTGTCAAATATTTGAACGATCTGCTGCGGATTAAGGAATTTGAGGATTTTACCTTAAACGGCCTGGAGGTCGAGGGAACCGAGGAAATTGCCAAGGTCGGCTTTGCCGTCGACGCCTGCATCGACAGCTTTGAGGCTCTGAAGGACTGCCAGATGATCTGCGTCCATCACGGCTTCATCTGGAAGAGCCTGGCCAGCGTCACTGATATCAACCGCCGCCGCATCAAGTTTCTGCTGGATCGCGATATAAATCTGTATGTCTGCCATCTGCCTCTGGACCGTCATCCTCAGGTGGGCAACAACGCTCAGATCCTGAAGAAGCTGGGCTGGGAGGCGACCGGCGAATTTGACAAATACGGCTGGCTCTGCGATCTGGAGGAGCCGGTGAGCAAGGAGGAGGCCTTCCGCAGGCTCAATGAGCTTTTCCCCAATCCCAGACAGCTTTTCCCTTACGGCAGCGATACGATCCGCCGGATCGGCGTCTGCAGCGGCGGAGGCGGAGGAAGCTATTTCACCAAGGCCATGGAAAACGGACTCGATTTATATATTACCGGCGAAACCGATTACCGAATGTACCATGAAAGCAAAGAGCGCGGCATGAACGTGGCCTGCGTGGGCCATTACAATTCCGAAACCTTCGGAGTGCTGGCTCTTAAGGAGTATATAGAGAAGCAGTTCGGTCTGGAAACCGCCTTTGCCGATGTGCCCACCGGTATTTAAGGGCAGAAATATTTACAGAGCGGCGGCCGTCCTCTGGATGGCCGTCATTTTTATTTTCTCCGCCGACGAGGGCTCGGGAGAGCATTCGCTTTTGCTGGTGCAGCTCATAGAATGGCTCTGCCGATCCCTGCATCTGGGCATTCCATCTGAAGAGACTCTTCTGGGAATACACGTTCTGCTCAGAAAACTGGCCCACATGACCGAATTCGGCATTCTCTATTTTCTTTGGCGCAGAGGCGGCCTGAAGATATGGCAGGCGGCCGTGGTTTCTCTTCTCTATGCGGCTTCCGACGAATGGCATCAGAGCTTTGTCCCCAACCGCTGCGGCTGCGCAGCCGACGTCATAATCGACGGCGCCGGCGCTCTGGCCGCCGCCGTTTTGGAAGCGGTATGGCCTTTCAGCAGAAATGCGTCCGATAAAGACGCCGAATAATAACTTAATTATTCATCCGCAGCGGCGCCGGAGACTATTTCATTCCAGGCTTCGGCGGCGCTCTGCAGTCCCGTCTCGGCGGAGCTCTGGCCGTAAATAACCGTTTCGGCGGCTTCTTTCAGACATCTTTCCAACTCCCTGGAACGGGCTATTCCCAAAGAAAAATCATGGGCCTTGACGAGCTGTTTTAAGGATATGCTCATAGCCTTATCCAGAAGCTGTTCGCCTCTGCCTTCGGCAAAAAATGCGTCTTCGGCGGTCTTCAGCGTCGAAGGCAGCAAAGGAACCTCTCTGTCAAAAGCAAGCTGGTTCTGCCAGTTTGTTATAAAAAAGGCCAGCTCGGCCGCTTCCTCTTTATGACGTCCGGAGCGGGGAATGACAAAATTCATGACCGCGGCCGGAACCGTGCCCTCTTGAGACCAAGGCAGGGGAGCGACGTCGGTATGGGAATATACTTCCGGCGCGTCGCTCTTAATCTGCAGCAGCACCTGCGGGCCGGCCTCCAAAAGGGCCAAAGTCCCTTGTTTGTAGCGCTCCAGGGCCCCCTGATAGCCTTCCGACAGAACCTCTTTGGGGACCAGATCTTTCGAATAAAGCTCAGCGTACCAATTTAAAAGGCCGACGGCCTCCGGTGTTACAAAAGCCGCTTTTTTTGTCGAAGGCTCGTAAAGCCTGACGTTAAGCATTCCGAAATCGTCCAAAAGGCGAATGACCGGGAAAAATCCCCAGTGAGCTTTATTTGTCTCCCGCATTTTCTCAGCCAGAGCGTATACGCCTGCCCGGTCTGCCGGAGGCGCTGCAAAGCCTGCTTCCTTCAGCAGGTTTCGATTGAAAATCAGCACTCGGGTAGATACGTACCAGGGAACGGCATATATCTCGCCTTTGTAAGCGGCGGCATTCCAGATGTTGGGAAAATACTCTTTGCTTCGCCTGTCTCTGTCCAGTTCGCTGACTGAGGCCAGACTGCTGTGTCCGGCCAGAAATACGGCGTTGGCGGTAGTAAGGTTAACCAGATCCGGCGGCACGTCTCCGGCGACCGAAGCCATGAGCTTAGTCATGATATTCTGCTGAGGCAGATCGGTCCAGACAATCTTTATATTGCGGTGAGCATGTTCAAAATCGGCAAAGAGCTTTTCCATATAGCCGGTAAATTTCGGCTTTAAAGCTATAGTCCAGACTTCAAGCTGAATTATCGGATTGCCGTCGGCAGTGCGGGGATCCTCTTCCCTGCACAGCCTGCAGCTGCCGCAGCAAAGCCCGATAACCGCAATGGCGGCAATAATAAAAAAAAACGATCTGCATTCGTCTTTCAGGCTGTTTTTTAGAAAGCTCTTTCGCATTTGCCGCTAATTATACCATGACAGATTCGGAGATCCTTTGCCTGCGCGCTGCGGCGATAAAGGCTTTATTCGGCAGCGGCAAAAAAAAAGCCGCCGACGAGGGCGTCTTTTTAATCTTTAAAGTACCGATACGTCGCTTTGTACGGCTTGTCCGGGCGGGGCTACGCCCATTATGGATGAAACTATAACCTGGAACTGATAAATCCAGTCTTCTACAGTCTGATCAAGCTCTTCCTTAAGCTGCTTGAGCTCTTCTTTGTCTTCACAGCTTTTGATTCTGGGACGATAGTCGTCTATTTTTTGAGTTAGACGCCGAAAATCTTCACGGACCTGCGGATCGGGATGATTTCCTAC
>JAFTAM010000144.1 GCA_017458675.1 bacterium | reverse complement strand
TTTTGCTTATTGCCGGAATGTTCCTGGCTTTTTATCTGATAGCTTCGCTGAAAACTCCCGATACGGAAAAAATATCAAATTCATTTATTAAATATCTGTGGAATATCCAGAAAGCATTTACAGTCTACCGCAGCAACCGCCTCTTTTTAATATCCGGACTGCTGCTGGGCTTTGTCGGTCCGATAACCCTGGTTATAGTCCATTTTTTTCTGGTAAAAGCCTTAGGGATGCAGCTTTCCCTGACCAGTCTCTTTTTCTATATCCCCACCGTATCTATTTTTGCTCAGCTGCCGATAACCGTAAATGGATTCGGGCTGCAGGATTATTTCATGGTGCAGTTTCTGGGCAGCAGCCTGACTCCGGCCAGCGCCCTGACTCTTTCCATCGCCTTTCATGCCGTCCGCCTGGGCATAGGCATAATCGGCGGTTTATTCTATATATCTTTTCCCCGTCTGGGCAAAACTGAGCCCTCCCAAAGCTGACCTATGCTGAAAAAGATCTGCAGCAGCTCAGTATTTCCGTTATTTCTGCTGGCTCTGGCCGCGGCGGCAGGAGTGTATGCGGCTTTAGCTCTCGACCCTTATTCCGCTCTGTATTCGGAAAATACCAAGCACCTGCTCAAGGCCTATGAAATGCTGGATAAGCTCAATTACGGCCTGCCCTGGTCGGAGATTCTCAACACCGTCACCTATCCGCCCTGCTTTTATTTAAATACCGTCCTTTATTTTAAGCTTTTTCAATGCCACAATGAATTTACGGCCAACTTTTCAGTTTTGACCTACATAATAATTAGCGTATGGTCTGTTTACTCCTTAATCAGAGAACAAAGCTTACCGGCCGCCCTGACCGCTTCTTTAATAAGCGTCAACCTGTTTGCCGCCTCTTTAGTTCAGGAAGGCTATCTGATCGAATACTCCCTGACCGCCTGGGTCGCCGCCGTCTTTGCCTTGACTCTGTCCTGCGCCAAAATGCCTATCTGGCTGAAAATTCCTCTTCTGGCCTTCTGCATAAGCATGGGCATGCTCTGCAAATGGAATTTTTTTACTTATATTCTTCCTCTGGCCGCCTGCACGCTCATCAATAAGTTCTATGCCCTTTACCTGAAAAAGACAGAAATCACAAAAAAAGACTGCGTCAAAGGGATTGTCATAGGCCTGTATACTCTAACGGCCGCTGCCGCCGCCTTTTGTACGATGAACCTATGGTACGGCGCCGGGCATACTCCGGGCGCCACCAACTGGCAGGAGACCTTCAGCCACTATCATACCAGCCACAGTTACGAGCTCAACATACATAACGCCGATCCTATTCATAAGACCGGCTTCAGATCCCATTACAGCGGCATTCTCAGATTCGCTCCCGTCTGCTTCGCCTTATACGCCCTCATGGCGGTCTGCCCGCCTTATTTAAGCCTGCTGACAGCGGCAGGCTGCCTGGCTGCCTTCGGAAAGTTTCTGCGTCGGCTCTTTTATTTCAGAAAAGATCCTAACCTTCGGAAAGCGGAACTCTTTTCCCCGTCTGTCATAACTCTTTTATCCGCGCTGTTTATTATCTTTATTTATTCGTTCTATCCCAGCGAAAAGCTGTTTATCCCCGAACAGTCCGTAAGACACATCGCCCCTCTGGCGCCTCTGGCCGTCTTTATGGCCTTTAACTGGCTGACTGAGCTGAAAATTTCCGGCAAAAAAACGGCGATCGTCCTGCTGGCAGCCTATGCCCTCAGCTTTGCTTCATACGGAAGCCTCATAAAAAACCGGGCTTCAGTATCGCATCTAAATATGAAAAATATTTATACTCTCGACGCGCTGGCCTCCGATATAATCCAAAAAGCCCAAGCTTACGCCATGCTTCCGCTGCCCAGGCAGGGAAAATTCAACTCCAGGTATGAGCCTGACGCTCAGAATACGCAGCTCGTCATTAATCTTGTCAACAAAGAAAATTTCGATCCCTTTTTTGCCGAGATTTACGCAAAGCTGGGCGAAGTTTTTATTATTTCTATCCAGCCCGACCCCGAGACGCATAAAACCGAATTTATTTGGACCAACGCTCTGATGCAGTCGCCGGAAGAGCTTCCGGTGCATCTTGAAGATTTCGGCGGTTTTATAGCCGTTCAGAGAATATTACAGCTCAAAGACGATGAGCTGATACGCAATCCCCGCGGCCTCAGCCGCCAATTACCGTCAGATCTCGCATGCCTGAGCCGATTTTATGCCTTAGTTTACAGAAACGACATGACTGAAATATATCAGATAGACTTTTACAGCCGCTCGAAAAAGACATGAATACCTGCAAAAAATTCATCCCCTATACAGTTTTAGCCCTGATTTGCCTTTTCAATACCTGGCTGGCCCTCGGCTTTCTGGACAACAGCACCCTGATATCGGAAAATGCCAAGCATATTCATTATGTCTGCGACATGTTCGCCAAAATTGAAAACGGCGCTTCACTGTCTGAAATCTTAAGGACGCCCACCTATCCGCCGGTATTTTACATAAATACCGCTCTGTGGTTTAAATTATTCAACACCCAAAACGAATATATCGCCATACTTTCGATTGCTCCGTTTTTTATCATATCCGCCTGCTCCGTTTATGCCATTGCCAAGGAATATATCAGCTCGGCGGCGGCTTTCGGCTGCGCTCTCACCCTGCTCTCGCTTCTGACAACCTCGCTGCTGCTCGACGGTTATTATATAGACTATTCTCTGACCGCCTGGATCCCGCTGTCATTTTACTTTCTGACCACTAAAAGCAAAATTCCCTTTGCGGCACGCTGCTTCTTTATCGCCTTCAGCCTGGCCATGGGCTTAATGTGCAAATGGACCTTCGTTTCCTACATTTTTTCCGTAATCTCAGTTATTGGCGTCCTGCAAATCCTTAAAATTCTGCTGAATAAGAGACGGGCTCTTCCCTCGCCGGCGCAGATAAAAAAGGCTCTGCCGGCAGCGGCGGCGGTTTTGCTGACCAGCGCGTTTTTTATCTGGTTTATCTCCTTATGGTACTTTCCGGGTTCAGCCTCGGGAGGCGGCAGCCTGAGCTTTCTGCAGAGCTACTATGTTCAAAGCCGAGCTCAGGAAATTCAGACCGTAGTCGGCCATTTCAAGCATACGCTGCCGGTATTCATACAGCGAATCCCGCCTTTATGCATGTATCTGTATATTCTTAAGACCGTGCTTCCCATTCAGCTTCAGGCTCTGCTGATATTCGGCGCAGCCTTGCTTTTGGGGGCGGCCTTTCTGCCGAAAAGATTATGCTTACGCAGACTCTCATTCGGCCTATCCTCTCTAACAGACAGCGCTCCCTTTGCAGCCTTGCTGACCGTCCTGCTCAATACGGCCGTCTTTTCCTTTTATCCGTCGCCGCAGCTATTCGAACCGGAATGTACGCTCAGATATGTATTTCCCATTTTGCCGCTGCTCGTTTTTATCTGCTTTGCTCCGCTCAGCTTAATGCAGGAAAAAGGGCAGAAACTGCTCGCCGCCGTTTATATAACCGCAGCCATGACGGTGCTGAGCAGCTGGGCCCTGCCCAAGGAGCATTTCCTGAAAAGCCCGGTGTTCTTTACTCCCGGCTTCAACAGCATTTATGAGACCTACATGACGACCGTCAGCAGTTTTGAGGATCCTCTGGGGCTCCTGACCCCTCCCAAAAGCAGCCGCCTGGAAATTCTGGGCCGAAAAATTGCCGCCCTGGCGGTTTCAGACGCAGAAAAACCGGCAGCCGCCGTATGCCGCCTGCAGAACAAAGAGGACTTCGATCCCTTCCTGGTAATCCTCACTCACCAAACCGACAGCCGCTATGTGATAGATCTCAGCCTGCCCGGCCCTCCCCGCTGGTACAATATTAAACGGTTTCAATATTACAGCTCTCCCGTAAAAAGCTACCCAAAAAGCTGCCTTTATATTGAACGCGTTTCGGCCATAAATTCTGCCCGGGAGGAAAAGTATCTGAATATTACTCCGCGGCGGGAAATAGAAGCTATGCTCAACCGCTCCATAGCCTCAGCCGAATACTTCAGCCTGCTCAGAAGCGATCTCAAAGAAACCTATGTAATATACACCTTTAAAAATTGACGCTGAAAGGGCAACTAATCCTTTAAAAATGTATTATACGTAAGCACATGCAAAAATAAAGCGCATACAATTCTCTGCAAAGGAGCCTCATATAAAATGAAAACTTACCTCAAAGCTTCGCTTATTCTCTTTATTGCCGCCATTTTGCTGCTCATCATCGGCAGCGCCGCCCGCGCCGACGAGCAGGTCGATCAAATCTTTACCCACCTTCGCCAGTTTAACGGCAATCTCAAGGATTATCAGGCCGACATCAATATCAAGCTCAACGCCAGAGTGGCCTTCATTCCCTACAACCCCACCATGAACGGCAAATACTATTTCAAAAATCCCGGCAAGCATAAGCTCGTTTTGGAAGACGCTCCCAGCTACGTCAAAAAGTATCCCAACATGTTCGGCTACAACCTGCCCAATTTAGAGAAATACGCCTCCGGCAAGGTAGTCGAAACCACCACGCTCGACGGCCAGGAAGTCTGGCACATAGTTTTAAACCGCAAGCCCGGGTTAGGCGATATTACCACTCTGGAGATGTGGGTCAACTGCAAGGACTACACCATTCCCCGCCAGATCACCAACTACAAAAACGACGGCAAAATTACCGTCAACGCCAAGTACGCCGACAAGGAAGGCTACAAGGTATTTGAAAGCATGAACGCCGAGTTCTCCTTCCCCAAAATCGCCGTCAGCGCCAAAGCCTACGCGACCTACGCCAACTACAAATTCAATCAGAACCTCACCGACGAGTTCTTTGAAGTGAAGAAATAAATTCAGTTTAAAAAAGCAATACCGGCCAAGTGCAGAAGTACGCAGTCAAAACGTTTTTCTGCACTTAATTTATTACAGGGAGATTTTTATGGATTATACCTACAAAACCCAGGGAACCTGTTCCCGCGCTATCCACTTCAAAATAGAAGGCAACATTATAACCGACGTCGCCTTTGACGGCGGCTGCAACGGCAACCTCAAGGGCATCGGCAAGCTGATCGAAGGCCAGACCGTGGAACAAATCGAGGCGGCCTTAAAGGGCATAACCTGCGGTCCCAAGCCGACCTCCTGCCCCGATCAGCTGGCCAAAGCCGTCCGCCAGGCCTACGAAGCCTCGCAGGGCAAAATTCTGCACTAGCCGCGCCTCCGCCCGGCATAGCGCAGCCGCTTAAGCAGCGGGCGTTTATTCCATAGGAAACGCATGCGGGCAGCCCTCCGGGGCTGACCGCTGTCATTGAGAGCGCGGCGAAGAATCTGTAAAAACCGAGATCCTTCGCCGGAGGCCCAGGATGACAAAAACCGAGCTTAAGATTTATAAATATCAGATTGCTATTCGAAAGGCAGGACGCACGGAGCCGGAGGCGCTGTTTACGTAGTAGCTGTTGATGTTGCCGTAGCTGCCCACGCGCGCCGCGCTGTCATCACTGGAGCCGCGCGAACGCAGCCACCACCACGCATAGCTGTCGTATGTATCAGCTCCAGATTCAATTGCATACGCAGTAGGCATAGCCTTGCTGCCATCAGTGTTCACAATTAAACTCTTCGCCTCATCTTCACTCAGCAAAAATACCAAATCTTCCGTGGCGGGTCCCGCATTGTTGTCCAGCTTGCTCGTTCTGATTAAAGCTTGCTCGCTTGAGCTGAACGCCTTATGCAGAAACTCATCGTTCAGCCAGCGCCGCAGGGTGCACTTCGACCAAGATACTGCCATTTTTCCATAATTGTACGGCTCAGCATCCAAGCAAAGCTCCGAAATTACCAGCAGAGAGTCGCTTTCGCGCTTCAGCACCCGCCAGGTTATCGGCTTTACTTCCCCGTTGTCCCCTTGCGGATAGCTTCCGAACTCAAAACGATCGCCCACCTGCTTATCCGCATACGCCGCGGCTGCCGGGGCAGAAGAAGCCGTTTCAACAACGGGCTTCGGCGAGGACTGTGAAGCCGATTCGGAAGCAGGCTTCGGCTCGGGCTTCTTTTGTTCCTGTTCCGCCCGCTTACGCTGTTCTTCTATTTCCTGCGCTTGTCTCTGAACCTCACGTTTGTCCGGCTCATTATTATGCCGCTTATCAGCATCCTTCCTAAAACTTATGCCGGTGATAGCTGTAACCAGCGCCAATACCGCAGCGATATACATTACATATTTTTTGCCGTCGGATATGGCAAAGCCCACCAATAAAATAATAATGCAGGTTACATACCAAAAATAAAGCGTCAGGGTCCCCATTATCAAACCAAATATAAACGCATTAACAGCTCTGCCCGAGCAGCCTTTTTCAGAATCAAACAGAAAGAATCCCGGAACGGCAAACAGTAAAAAATAAAATAGCATTACATGATCTGTCATACGAAACCTACCTCCAAAGCGCTGCGTCGCTGATTATTGTCGTCAGGAGGAGTCTGCCGGATCCGGCAGACTCAGACTCTTTCGCTCAGCGCTATCATATCAGCAGAGGCAGACAGCTGTTTGTCCGGATAAAATTAATTAACATATTTTTAACGAAATCAGAGACTGCCGACAAGCTTATCGTCCAATCAAAGCGCCGGCGCGCAAAAAAAACAACAGACAGAATCACTACTGTCGGTAAGTTAAGGAAAAACAAGCTTTCAGCATACACGCTTAATAAAGGTTTTCTTTGACGCGTACGCGGAGATTCGAGCACAGCTTCGCGCGGAGCGGCAGCGACAAAGAAAACCGACATAGCGAAAACATGCAGAACTTGTTCTAAAGATTCTTCGCTGCGCTCAGAATGACAAGGGAAACAGTTACAAGCATTAGTAAAACAAACTAATGTACCTTTTTTAGCAATATTTTGCCTTAACTTTACGACATTGACAGAATCACTGTCTTTAATTTAAGCAAAACGTGCTTTCAGCAGACATTTTTATTTAGGTTTATCTTTTGCGCGAAAGCGAGCGTCCGAGCTCCGGGTACGGCGAGCCGCGGAGCGGAGCGCAAAAGAAAACCGGCATAACGAAAACATGTAAAACATGCGTTATATATTCTTCGCTGCGCTCAGAATGACAAAGGAAACATTCACAAGCATTATTCAAATACACTATAATGAAACAACAGACAGAACTATCCGACGCCAACCGAATAAACACGGATGAAGAACGCTTCAGTCATCCTCCGGGGCGCAGACGCTGTGCTTTACCGGCCAGAAATAGAGGATCGCGCCCACCAGGCACATGGCGAATTTGACGATATGAATCAGAATGGAAACCGCCAGAACCGGCTCCAGAGGCAGCCCCAGAATGCTCCAGTACAGGGCGAAGGCCGCTTCCTGAGTGCCTATGCCGTTTACGGAAATGGGCAGATGGAGCATAATGCGGAAGATAGGTATAAAGACCAGAAAATACTCAAAGGGCAGAGAGACGCCGCAGACGTCCTCAAATATAACATAGACGGCCAGGGCCTCAAAGACGGGGGCCAGAATGTTGATAAAGCAGAACAGAGTAAATAAAAAGGCGTGTTTTCTGCCCGCCAGAAGTTCCTGACCGAATTCAGAAACCGACGTCCCCAGGCTGAACTTATGCAGAAATTTCTCTCTGAGCCCCTGCCAGACGCCAGAGGACCACATCAGCACGCTTCCCAACAGCAGGACGGCGGCCATAGCTCCAATGACGGAGAGCATCCCCCACTTAAGATCAGGAAGGTCCAGGCCGGGGAAAAATTTGCCGACCGCCTCCGGCAGCTTCAGATTTTCAAAAATGGGAGCGGCCATAAACCAGGCGGCCAGAGAAGCGAAAAAGAGAGCAAAAAAGGCGCTCCAGCGCTCCGTAAATACTGAAGCGGCGCCCTTAGGGAAATCAACCTTGTTATTGTGAAGGGCCCAGACCCGGGCCAAATCTCCGGCCACGCCGCCGGGAACGATATTATTCCAGAAAAAGCCTATCAGGGAGAGCCGCCAGGAGTTCCAGAGGCTTATGCGCACCTTCATTAAATGCAGCGTATATTTCCAGACTACCGCCGCCGGAACCGCTCCCAGCAGAAACAGAAACAGCGACAGACAAAAGGCTTCAGGACTCAGGGACTGCAGTGAACGGACAAGGTCTCCGCCGTTGACAAAGGGCCAAAAACAGACGATCAGACCTATCCCGGCCGCGATCCTTCCCAGCCAGGTCCACTTGCGCTTTTTATCCTCCTGTCCGCCGCCCGCCTTAATCACTCCTGCCTCGGCGCGGTGTTGGCCTTAGGCCCCAAGGGAGTGTCGGAGCTCTCGTTGGCCAATGATTCTACGTTTTGGCTCTTCTGCCGTTCTACCGTTCTGGTCACAACGAAGGTGACGTTTTCGGAAGCTTTTATATCTCTTGTCAGCGACAGCCAGAAAAAAATCTGCACCGCTGCCAGCGAGAACAGAATGACGCCTACGGTTTCTTCATTCAATATTTTATAGGAGCATTTTATATATTTATATTTACGGTTAAACACAAATACACCTCAGATGCATACTCAGCGACGTTTTTCGGGAATTTTGTAAACGCATACCTTATCTTCGCGAAAAATGGGAGCGCCGCAGTAGTATTGCAGCATATTGTGAATTTTCTCTCTGGACCTTATGCGCAGATAGGCGTCGTGGATGACTATATAGCGCAGCCGGAAGCGCACCAGATCCTCCATGGCGCTTTCCAGGTCCTCCCGGCTGCGGTAAGGCAGATCTCCGGAGGAATGCTCCAGAATAAAGAGATAGCTGGTAAAGCGGTTCTGATAGACATACAGAGGTATCGTGCCTTCGACGCGATTGGGGATCGGCTTTTTATGGCCGATCTGATAGAAAAAATACTCTCCGGGCAGCAGTTCGCCCTTTTTTCTCTGAATGGGATAATCCACCAGCCCGAAGCTGTCGCCGCTTTCCGCCAGCATCTTCGTATATTGGGGCAGACGCGCCTCCGAAAGGGGCAGAGGGAAGGGCGAAGGCGAAAAGGCCATAAATTCAAATAAAACCGCCAGACAGACCGTTCCGCAGGCCATCAGGCTTTCCCGCTTGCTGAATTTTCTCAAAATATCGGTCAGCGCATAGGCAGTCAGAACCGCGAAACCCATCATCACCAGCATCGTAAAGCGGAAGGGTATGGATATTGAAGAAAAAGTCGGGAAATAATTGAAAAAGAGCATGTAAAGCGGAGATTTTACGGTCGAATAAATATTTTCGCTCACATACATGAAGGGGCCCATGGCAAAGAGCATAAAGAGGGCGCAGATAAACAGCCAGAAGGCGCGATCCCTCCTTTTCCGTCCCCACAGACAGCCATAAGCGGTCAGAAGCAGAGGAACCCAGCCTATGTAGCAGGCCCGGACTATCTTATCGACCGTATAGCTCTTAACGGCCCTGTCCTTGCCGGGGATGAAGAAATCCACCAAATTGACTACATTGCAGAACTCTCTGGACAAGTGCAGATCGACCATGGAACTGTCCTTGTCGCGTCCGCGGAAAACGATGGAATTGTCTGCGTTCAGCGTTCCCTTAAAGGCTAAAGTGGGGCCCAGAATTCCCAGCAGGCAGACCGCAAACATAATTAAGGGCTTAGCCAGGAAGCGGCGGTAAAACTCCCATAAAATCTCATTTAAGGAACGGCTGAAGTTTTTCCGGCAGTAATTCTCCCAGGCGATCCTGATACGCTCAAAGGCAAAAAGGAATACCGCCGCGGCAGCGCTCCAGACCGTCCATAATACGGTTACGGTCTCTTTGGAAAAATCCGGCGCCAAATGATTGAGCCCCAGACACAGCAGCGTCGAAAGAGCGTAAAGCAAAAACAGCTTTCCGCTGCAGAAGGCGCAGCAGGCCGAGACAAAACTCTTTCCTTCCGACAGCTTACCGCAGAAGGAGCGCAGCAGCGCCAGAGTCAGTCCCCACAGCAGCAGATCCAGCCCGGCCGTTAAAGCGCCCTTAAAACTAAACCAGTTTTTAAGCTCCGTTTCAAATGACCCCAAACTGACGCTGAGAGCATAGAAAGTAAGAGTAACGACCGAAAGAACGGCAAAAAGCGGCAAATACTCAGTCTTGAATTTTCGCGGCCAGCTATGCTCTCCCGCTTCGCCCCCGCTCTCAGCGGTCTCGGTCTGCCGCCGATACAAACTGACGATCTGCAGCCCCAGCAGCATGAACTCCAAAAACAGTCCGCCGCCGATCAAAAACCAGAATTTAAGCGCGGAACAGGGCCAGGAAAGGTTGAGAATCTTCCACAGCAAGCTGCCGATGAGCAAAACGGCCAACGACGCCCACAGGCCCTGAGCGATGACCGTCAGCCTCTTCCCGACTCTGGGCTTTTCCTGCATCCAGGCCAGCAGAGCGCAGAGCGCCAAAAAAGGACAAACCGTAAAATAAGCCCAGTCTCTGAAGAAAATAAAATTGCCGTTTAAATGTTCGGCTGCAGCCGGCGACTTGACGGCCAGCCAGCAGACGCTGGCCACCGCCGCCGCGCCGGCCAGAAAATTGTCGCTCCATTTAGGCAGAAAACACAGGAAGAGATCCCAAAGAGCCCGTCCCCCGGCCCGGCCGGTTTGTCTGAAAATAATAAACATATAATAAAAAACCGCAAAGAGAACCGCAAAGGCCCCGAAATACCAGCAGCCTACGGTGTTAAAGGCAAAGAAAACGCCCGCCAAAACGGCGTCGGAGGTCTTCCGATATTTGAAGATGCGAATAAAATAATGACAGAAAAAAGGCATCCAGCCTATATTGATGGATTCGGTAATGCCCGAGGTTATGCTGGTCCCCATATAAGCGGAGTATGCGTAAATCAACCCGGCGCAGAAGGAAGCGCCCTTATGGCCGCACAGACCTTTGGCCAGAACATAGCCGCCGCAGGCCGCCAGCACCAGGTTGAAAATCACCATGAGATTGAAGGTCTGCACAATGGTGAAAAAACTCTGCAGCGGCACGGAAAGGACGCCGTTTAAGGTATCAATAAACCATAGAGCTCCGCCGTAGGGATAATTGAGCAGATAGGTATACAGCGGAGGCACGCATTCGTCCGCCAGCTTCAGCCTGACCCACCAAAAGCCCCAGAGATGCTTCCAGACGTCGCTCTCCATATCGCCTACAATATAAGAGCTGAAATTGAGCGCCAGAGGATAAGTATATATCAGCGCCGCCAATATGTAGCCGCCGATAACCCAGAGAGGCTCGCTCAATTTTGCCCAAAATGCTTTCAGACGCTCCGGCATAACTGTCAGCTCCCGCCCCGCCTACTGAGAGATAAGAGAATCCCAATTCAGCCAGCGGCGAATCAGGGTCCGGGTCATTTCCCCGTGAACCAGCATTTTGAAGCAGACGCCGGCCATCTTTATAAAGTTGCAGACCTGAGCAAAAGCCACCAGAACCTTCGGATGGCGGCGCAGAAATTCGCTGTCGGCCAGCCGATACAAAAAGGCGTCGCTGAGAAAGCTCTTGCTTACCAGAACGAACATAGCCGCCCAGAACATATCCTCGGGAGGACGCGGATAATTTAAGCTCACCCGAATCTGCTGGAAGGTCTTATTGCGCTCGCCCTCCAGATCCTTGGGGGTGATTTTTCCCTCCGCCAGAAGCTTGCGGGCCAGCATAGTGTTGGGAAAGATGACCACGCTGAAAAGATATACCTGATAATGCCCCCTGGGAAAATGCATAAGCAGATCGAAAAGGTGGCGCTTATCGTCCCAGGTAGACTCCACGTCGTCGAGCATGAGATGGTAGCGGGCGTCGATGCCCAGCTCGGCAAAAATTCTGGCGCTTTCCAGAAGCTGCTCGTCGTTTCCGGAGCGATCGAACAGCTCGCTGTTGACCCGGCCGCTGGACTGAATGCCCATGTAGAGAGCGTCCAGGCCGGCCTGACGCAGCAGGGCGAAGAGCTCTCTTTTTACCAATTTAGGCTCGGTAAAGACCTCAAAGGGCAACCCGACCTCCTTGGGGTAGCGCTCGGCAAATTCCTTGTACCATTCGTCAGAAAACAGAAAGACCTCGTCGTCGAAGCGGATGCGCTTCATGTTGGGAAAAGCCGCTCTGGCGGCCTTAATCTCGGCCAGCACTGAATCGACGCTGCGGGTGCGGAAGTAGCGGCCGCTGTTTTTATAGAGCTGGGAGAGCTCGGAATTATAGCAGTAAGCGCAGTGAAAGACGCAGCCGCGGGAGTTCATCATCTGGAAGCAGGAGTCGCTGACCATGGGATCGCCGCGCCTGACGAAACGTCCCATAATAAAATATTTGTCCGGCGAGGTATAATCGCGGAAAGGCAGACTGTCCAGATTCTGCACATGCTTGCCTATGCGGCTGCGGACAACTTCGCGTCCGTGACGGACCCAGACGCTGGGAATTCCATCCAGGGGCATATTGGCAGAGAGCCTGTCCAAAATCTGAACTATAGCGATCTCGCCTTCGCCGCAGCAGACCAGATCGGCCTCCAGAATACATTTTTCCGGGTCCAGAACCGTATGCGTGCCGCCCCACATTATTAAAATACCGGGAAAGCGCTTTCTGATGCGCTCGGTTAAATAAGCGGCCGCCTTGTGATAGGCCGAAGCTCTGACCGAAATGCCGACAAATTTAAGACCGCGCTCTTCAATTACTGAAAGCAGATTCTGAATTTCCCGCTCCGTCGGCGGATTGAATTTATTGTTGACCCAATCTTTGAAATATATTTCCGTAACTTTATAACCGGCCTTGCGGGCGCAGGCTGAAAGCAGGCGCACGGCATTATTCTCCACATCGTAAAGGGAGATAAAGCCCATATTCCAACGCTGTTCGGGAGGACTAATGATGCGCTCGGCCCCGCTTTCCTCCATCCAAACGCAGTTATCGCTTTCTTCTGCCACTAACGCCTCCCAGTCATAATGCAAACAAACATATCACAAAAGCAAATCTAAAAAGTTATATATACTTAACGCTCAGGCAATTTCCCGCCTAAGCTGAAATAAGCCTTGCGGGCCAGATCGTAAAGCTTGACCTTATGCAGAAAATTTACGGCCATATCCTCAAATTTGCCTCTGTTCAAGCGCTCGTGAGCCCTCTGCAGCCCCTGTCGGACCGGCAGCTTAAAAGGACAGACCATTTCGCACTGACCGCAGCCCAGGCAGTCGTCGGCCCTGCGCTCCAAAGCCCGGTATTCGTTGCGGGCATAGGTGGCGTTCAAAATTAAATAATCTTCGCAGCGAAAGACGTCGGCTATAGGAATTTTCATAGGACAGAGCCCTTCGCAGATGCGGCAGCGCCGGCAGAAGCCTTCGGCCAGACCCGCTCCCTGACTGCACAGATTCCGCTTTTGCTCCTCAGTCAGTTCATGGAAAGCCTCGGCGGCGGCGATATCTCTGTCCACATGCTCCCTGGTGGTGCAGCCCAGAACGCACATGGCGATATCGTGAGCCAAACAGAACTGTATGGCTTCCTCGACCGCCGTCAGACGTCCGGAAGAAAGCACCTTCATGGCGATAATGCCCACGTCAAAGCGCTTGGCCGCCCGGTAAATCTCTTCGAATCCCTCATGCTCGACCGGAGAAAAGGGAAACATCACCGTATCGAAGCGCCCGGTTTCCAGAGCCTCGGCCAGCACTCTGGTATGGTGGGAGGTAATGCCGATATGATCAATCAGCCCCTCGCGCTTGGCCGTTTCCAGGGCCTCAAGCGCTCCCTTGGGGGCCATAACCTGCTCCAGCTCCGATTTGTACTGGACATGGTGAACCTGGAACATATCCAGCTTCTTAACCTTCAGAGTAGCCAGACTGGTCTCCAAATCGCGGTAGGCCAGAGCGCCGGAGCGCAGATAGCTCTTGGAAGAGAGAATGACTTCGTCCCTGCGTCCTTCGATGGCCAGGCCGATGACGCTTTCAGCGTCAAAATAGCCGCGGGCCGTATCAATATAGTTCATGCCGCGGTCCAGCGCATAGCGAACCGTATCCACGCCGGCCTGACGGTCCGGCAGAATATTGGAAATAATTCCCAGTCCGCCGATGCCGACCTCCGACACCATAAGTTCTGTACGTCCCAAACGGCGCTTGCGCATAAAGAGAGAAGAGCGTCCTTTCCTGTTTTTCTCCGGTGTTTACCCCACGGCATCCGGCCCCAATCAAAACAAGGATATTATACCATTCTGCCGCCGATCTTTCAAAAGAACAAAAAAAATAACCCGGATAATCGCTTATCCAGGCTATCCTGTCATTATTGGTGGGCGCGAAAGGATTCGAACCTCTGTAGCGCGTCGCGCGTCAGATTTACAGTCTGATGCAATTGTCCACTCTGCCACACGCCCTTGACGGCGAGTATATTAGCAGATTCCGACTAATTTGTCAACAGTTCAGGATAAATTCCCGGCAATTTTATTCAATGACCTTCGCTATGTGTCTGATCATCGTTTTGATGACCTTCACTTCGTGCTCGTTCATAAATCAAAACTCCCGTCTTATCAATATTCTGCGCCATTTTGCTGTCTGCCTCCAGCTGACAGACGTCTATCAAATCTACTGGACTGCCGACCGCACTGCAGATATCCTCCAGCAGGCCGTAAAACCTTAACCCCCGCAGACCGCTGTCAGCCAAAATATCAATATCACTGTTCTCTGTCTGTCTGCCGCTGGCATGAGAACCGAAAAGAACAGCGCTCCTGACACCGTTTTCCTCAAAGATCGGCTTGAGCTTTTCGCAGATGGCTCTGCTCTCATTTTTCAGTATATCTGCCGAATACATATTATTATTTTAACCCTATAGCAAATAAAGTCAATTAAACTGAAAGATATCCGCTTTGCTGGAATTCTTCGCCGCTTCATACTGACAGAAAATCCGGCCGGCGGCGCGAAGGCCGTCAAAAAGCGATCAAAAAAAATGCGCCGGCTCCAAACGGCGGAGCCGGCGCATTCAACCGCTCAGCGCGGCCTTATTCAGCGAACATCGGTCAGGCAGACCAGGTTGCTGTCCTCAGAGAGCGGGAAACCGGCCACGGCCACGATCTTATCGCCGTGGTTGATGTAGCCGAGACGGCAGGACTTCTGAGCCGCTTCCCTCAGCAGGGTGTTGATTATGTCTACTTTCTCCATATAAGCGGGCCTGACGCCGAAATAGAGGTTGAGCTGGCGGGCCAGGACCTCGTCGTGGGCCATGCCGATAATCAGGCTGGAAGGACGGAAGTGGGAAATATTGACCACGGTCTTGCCGCCGGAAGTGCAGGCCAGAATGGCCTTAGCCTTGGAGGCTTCGGCGATCTCGCAGGCGCAGAGAGCGATATTGTGGTCGATCTGACGGCAGGAGTCGTTGTCGAGGATAAAGATTTTCGAATAAGGCAGGCACTTCTCGGCGCTGCGGGCCACGTCCGACATGACCTCGACGGCTTCGACCGGATAGCTGCCGGAGGCGGTTTCGCCGGAAAGCATGACCGCGTCTACGCCGTCGATAATGGCGTTGGCGATATCGGTCACTTCGGCGCGGGTGGGCCGGGGATTGCGGATCATGGAATCGAGCATCTGAGTGGCGCAGATGACCGGCTTAAAATGCTCGCGGGCCGCGCTGATGATCTTTTTCTGAGCTAAGGGAATTTCCTCAATGGGCATCTCTACGCCCAGATCGCCGCGGGCCACCATAATGCCGTCGAAAGCCTCGACGATCTCCTCAATGCATTCCAGAGCCTCGGGCTTTTCGATTTTGGCGATAATGGGACGCTTTATGCCCAGCTCTTCCATAATGGCCCGGGCCGGCTCCACGTCTTTAGGGCTGCGCACGAAGGACATAGCCACATAATCTACGCCCATTTTCAGACCGAAACGCAGATCGTCGGCGTCCTTTTCCGTCAGAGCGGGAATGGAAAGCTTGGCGCCGGGCAGGTTTACGCCCTTATGAGAGCTGACCGGACCGCCTACGGTCACTCTGGTCTTGACCAAACCGTCCTCGGTCGATTCCACGACGCACTGCAGGGAACCGTCGTCGAGCAGAATGCGGTCTCCGGGCTTGAGCTCTTCGGCCAGGCGTTCATAGGAAACGTGCATGAGATGGGCGTCGCCTTCGACCTCTTCGGCTGTAAAGGCGCAAATATCGCCGACCTTCAGAACCGTGCCGGGCTTGACCTCTCCCAGACGGATTTTAGGGCCGCAAAGATCCTGAAGAATGCTCAGATAAGCGTTTTTCTTTTCGCTCATAGTCCTCAGAGACCTGAACAGCTTTTCGTGGCTCTCGTGAGTTCCGTGGGAAAAGTTAAGGCGGGCCACGTTGATGCCGGCGTCAAAGAGCTTTTCCAGTACCTCCTCCGACTGCGAAGCCGGACCTATAGTCGCTACGATCTTGGTGCGTCTCAATTCCATAACTGCTTCCTCCAAAACAAAAAGCGGACGCTGCCGCAATTTATCTGTCTCCAAATTTAGGATATTTCCCCTCGTTAAAATCGATCGGGGCTTCAGCTTCCACCGCCGAATCGTCGGGAGATTCCAAATCGACGGCAAAGGGGGCCACCACCGACATGCCCCGGACTCTCTCGCTGACGACCACGCCGTCATTGCCGAGTATGCGCTTAATGTCAAAAATAATGCCCTCAGGGCACAGATATTTGCCGAAAGCGACAAAAGAACCGTCCTGCTGAGGCTTCGCCTCATCCATTTCCAGCCGGCCTTCGGGGAAATACTTTTTCACCGATTCAATTTTGCTGCCGACTCCCACGTCGCCGCGCAGAGAATAAAGAGTGTTGGCGGTATGAGCCTCAATGACCCTTCCGCTTTTGCTGTCAAAAAAGACCTCTACATCGCGGTCCGGCATTTTATAATAGACCGCGCCGTCGGTCCAGGCAGGATATTTATCGGGAATAGCCAGCTTATAGACGTCGCGGGCCGTCGCTCCTATATAGACGCCTCCCAGACCCACTCCGGGCTCAATTACCTTCTTTTTAGCCTCCAGCAAGGCGTTGGTTCTGGCGATATTGGCCTTTCTCTCTCTCTCCTTGCGGGCGGCGGTTTCCTTAATTTCCCATTTCCCCAGCCATTTTACGCAGCCTGACCGCAGCGGTTCTGGCAAATTTCTGACATTTACGGAGTGGAGCAAATCGTAAGCCCGGGAGCCCACCTCATTTTCACGGGGATCATTGTTCAGCAGAGCGTAAGCCATCCAGGCTTTGGCCTCCTGATCGTCGGGATTGGCCGATAAGACATTTTCCAAACCGACTATGCCTAAATTATAATCTCCGCAGCGCACCCGGCGGATAGCCACTTCGCGCTTATCCATGGGCAGAATGATCCGCTTGTGCTCGGTTACGCAGGTGCTGCCGTCGATATCTTCCAGCTGCTCTCCCAGCAGATATTCGCCCCGGCTGCCCACAATATCCTGAACCTCCGGGGAGGCTTCGGAGGGATCGGCTACGATGTCCAGATTTAACATGCAGTTGCCTGGAGCTCCGCTGAGATCGACGGTTTCGGCGAAACGCCCGTTTTTAACCACGGTTCTGCCGCCGGAAATGGTTTCGCCGTCCTCCTTGAGCGTAATGCGCAGCGGCATGCCGTCGGGCAGAGAAGTCTTGCCTTCCACAGTCAGAAGCCTGTTGCTGTCATTGGTCAGCGATACTGACAGGTCCGTCGAAACGTAGCCTAAAAAGGAACAGCCCCATATGTTAAAAACCAGGGCCGCCGCTCCCGCTCCCGCTAAAGCTCTGCTGAAAATGTCGGTTTTCGGCATAACCAAGCTTCCTTTGTCAGCCGCGCAGGGCTCTTACGGCCGCGCCGTAATCCTTTTGTCCGAATATAGCCGTGGCCGCAATCATAACGTCCGCTCCCGCCTCACGGCAGAGCCCGGCCGTCTCCGGAGTCACGCCTCCGTCCACGCCAATCCTCACTCTGTCTCCGAACCTGCGCCGCACCCAGGAAATTTTTTCCAAAACGGCGGGGATAAATTTCTGACCGGAAAAACCGGGATTGACGCTCATAATCAAGACAAAGTCGAGCAGATCGCCAACATAGTTCAGACATTCGGCCGAGGTAGCCGGATTAAAGGCGACTCCCGCTTCCATGCCCGCTTCCCGGATTTGCCCCAGACATCTGTGCAGATGCAGACAGGCTTCCGCATGAACGGTCATGGTTTTACGCCGGTATCTCTGCAGAGCTGCAGATAATCCATGGGATTGGACACCATAAAGTGAGCGTCCAGGGCCGGCTTAGCCTTTAAGCTCTTCAAAGCCTTAAAAACCGGAGCGCCGAAACTGAGGTTGGGAACAAAATGGCCGTCCATGACGTCGAGGTGGAGCTGATCGGCGCCGGCCGCCGATACGCGTTCTATATCCTCGGCAAAATGCAGAAAGTCCGCAGACAGCACCGAAGCCGAAACCAAAACTTTATTCATCAGAATTTATCCCTCATAAATAACTTGTCGTTCAGATAAACCTCAATATCGTTGCCGGGAGAGCCGGAAATCCACAGACAGACGTTGTCGCCCATGACATGGGAAGCTCGATAAACTTCTTCCTCTACTCTGCCGTTGAAGATCATTACGCGCACGTCCTGAGGCTCGCTTCCGGCGGGAAGGAAAAGCTCCAGCTTATGCTTGCAGAGCATATTGCGGCCACCCGCGCCCAGAGAGACTTCCAGCTCAACTTCTGAATCGCTCATGACGTTGGAGCTTCCCGGAGGGCTCTGCGACAGAACCTGACCGGCCGCCTTGTCCTCGGAGACGGACCATTTGATGCTGCCGACGGAAAGGTTCGATTTTTTGAGCAGCGCGGAGGCGTTGCCGACCTGGCGTCCCACGCAGTCGGGCACAACTACTTTGGCCATGCCGAAGCCCTTGTTTATAGTAATATTAACCTTATCGCCCTTATTGACGGTGCTGCCGGCGGCAGGACTCTGTTCGAGGACCTCCTCGGGACGGTTGTTGTCCTTTTCTACATAGACGACTTTGCCTAAATTGAGCTTATTGTTGGCTAAAATTTTCTTGACCTCGCGAAGCGTATAGCCCTTGAGGTTGGGAATTTTACTGCGCTCGGGGCCCAGGCTGACCACCGCCAGAATCTCTCTGTCCTTGCGCACCGGCTTACCGGCGGCGGGCTCCTGATAAATAATTACCCTGTTGGGGAACTTAGAACTGTAGCGTCCTTCAGTCAGGCGCAGACGCAGGCCCATATTTTTCAGAAAATCGTTGGCCTTGGCAAAATCCTGGCCCTGAATGGCCGGGACTTCGATCTCCTCCGGAATGGCAAAATAGGTTCGGTAAATGGTTATGCCGAAAACTATGCCGAAGGCCAGAGACGTAAACAAAGCCAGACCTACGGTACAGACCTTAAATACCGACCAAAGCAGTCCCAGCCAGGCCGACCAGGACGTAAAGAGACAGCCGGCAGGCTTATCTTCCGCAGGTTTTTCGCGGCGTTCCTCGGCAGCCTGGCGCTTCTCGGAGGCGCTCTCCGCAGAACCGGACGCCGAAGGTTCTCCTTCGGGGGCGGGCTGCTTTTCCGCTTCCCGGTCTCGGCTGGCTTCGGCCCTGACGCTCTCAGTCTGCTTTTTAGGACGTTCCCCGGTTTCAAGGACCGGCTTTTCAACCGAAACTCCGGGCTCCTGTTTTTTGCCGGAAGAACCGTTTTTATTATCCCTAGCCTTAACGGCCTCTTTACCCATCTCGAAAATTCCTCTGTCCAAAATTTCCTAAAATCGTTTTTGGCCGGCGCACCCGCTCAGAGTACGGCCCTGCGAAAAAATAACGTCTTGTATTATACAAAAATAAAGACAAAAAATATATACCGTTTTGCTTCTGCATAACCTTCGCCGCATTTCAGAATAACAAAACGGGCTCATCATTCTGAGCGAAGAATCTTAATAAGCGGAGATCTGCTCCTCCGTTAAGGCAAATCGCCGGGGATATAAGGATCGTTCTCCTCCGCCGCTTCATTCTTTTCAGGAGCGGATTCGGCCGGCGCCCTTACCGCAGAAGGAGCGGGCACGGGAACGGATTCCTGAACCGAGGGAGGACTGTCTGCGCCTGCTGAAGGCGCTTTTTCCCGTCCCCTGACCTCCGCCTGTCCTCCGCCGGATCCATTGCTCGCCTCGGCTGGCGCAGTCTGCGGCGCGCTGCCGGCGACGGCCAGATTTATCTCCGTCCCCTTTACCGCCGCCTCGCCCGCTCCGGGATTCTGCTCCACGACGGTTCCGGGCGTTCCTCCGGAAACGGTTGTGATTCCTCCCAGCTTTAAACCTGCCTGATTCAGCGTCTGTACGGCGCTTTCCAAATTAGCGCCGCAGACATTGGGCACATAAATTTTCACGGTACAAACCACGGTCAGTTTTCCGTCCGAAATAATCGTACCCGGACTTACGCTCTGAGAAGTTACGGAAGCGCCCGATTCTTTGTCTCCTTCAACCGTCAGGATCAGTCCCAGCTTTTTCGCGGTATTTTCCGCTTCTCCCAGACTTCTGCCAACAAAATTGGGAGCTGCCTGGGCGGCGCCGACCTGACCGTAAATATCCAGAATCACCGCCTGACCCTTCTGCATTTTGGAGCCGGCGGCCGGGCTCTGGGAGGCCACGCAGCCGGGTTTAGAGCCCGGGACGGCGGGGATAGGCTTAATTACCGCCTTCAAGCCTAATTTCTGAAGCTCGGCCTCGGCGCTCTTGGCCTCCTTGCCGCTGACGTCGGGAAGGGTTATGCCCAAGTCTCCTTTGCTTACATACAGAGTGACCTCAGAGCCGACGGCAAGGCTTGTCCCCGCCTCCGGTTCCTGTCCCAGAACCGCTCCTGCGGCAATTTCCTTATTTTCCTTGAGAATAACTGTAAAATTCAGTCCCAGATCGTTGAGTTCGCGGCAGGCCCTCTCTTCGCTGAAGCCGCTGAGGTCGGGAAGGGAAATATATTCGCGCCCTACGCTGATATCTACCCACACTACGCTGCCGTCGGCTATGGCCGAGCCTCCCTGCGGATCCTGAGACAGAATCGAGCTGGGAGCGACTCCTTCTGCAAACTTCTGCTGCTTGACTTCCAGTCTCAGTCCGCTGGACTCGGCGGCCGCTCTGGCCTCTTCCAGACGCTGACCGATAAAATTGGGCACGGTAACCTCTCCCGGCCCTTTAGCCGTCACCCAATATACGCCTCCGGCAAAGGCCAGCAGTATTACGGCCGCGGTAATAATCAGCAGCTTTAAGCCTCCGTAAGCCAGGGAGCCGCCCATATCTTCGGGCGGAAGCTCCTCGGTCTCCTCTCCGTACTCATAGCCTTCCGCCGGGATCTCTCCGTCCTCGGGGAATTCCTCATATTCGCCGTTCTCATAATCCTCACAGCCGTCATATTCGCCGTCGTCAGCGGCGCTGATATCGACTACGTCTACGGTGCTTTCGCCGGTATAGCTGAAGCCTTCTCCGCCGGAGACTTCGACGGCGTCGGCGTTCATGCGCTTCAAGGCGTGCGGTATCTGCGGGCGCAGCAGGGTGCGCTCCGTCTCCGGGTCCGGCGCGCTCTTCTCCGCAGCAGCGTCCGCCTGTCCCGCCGTTCCGGACAGAGTAAAACCGCCGAACCTGTTTCCTGACAGTCCGCTTCTCAATGCCTTAGCCATGGCTTCGGCCGAAGCGAAACGATCCTCCGGTCTTTTGGCCATAGCTCTGCCGACAATTTCATCCAGAAAAGCCGGAACGGAAGGTTCCTGGAGCGAAGGCACGGGGACGGGATTCTGCACATGCATGAGAGCCAGCTTGACAACATTGTCGGAGATGTAAGGCAGCCTTCCTGTCAGCATCTCATAGAGAAGCACGCCTGCGGAATAAATATCCGCTTTATAGGTGGCTTCGCCGCCGTTGGCCTGTTCCGGAGCGATATACTGAACCGAACCTATGAGCTCGCCGGTCTTGGTCAGAGTCCGCTCGCCCACAATCATGGCGATGCCGAAATCGGACACCTTTACCGTGCCGTCGTCGGCCAGCATCACGTTGCGGGAGGAAATATCGCGGTGCACTATTCCTCTGCAGTGGGCAAAGTCCAAGGCTGACAAAACATCGGCGGTTATGCGGACGGCTTCGGCCGCGGCGAATCGCCCCTTATGCAGAAGCGCCCGGATATCGCAGCCATTTACAAGCTCCATTACTATAAAAACACCGTCATCGGACTCAAAAAAGTCATAGACCTGCACGATGTTAGGATGCGTCAGGGCCGCGCTGGCCTTGGCCTCCCTGCGGAACCGCTCTCTGAACTCGGCGTTGCCCGCCGCGCTGTCGGAAAGCATCTTCAAGGCCACTTCGCGTCCCAAATTGAGATCCTCGGCCCTATAAACTTTAGCCATGCCTCCCGTACCCAGCAAAGACATGACTTTATAACGTCCGGCTACAGTTTTACCAATCATAACCGTTATGCTTTTCCTACTCGGACCTTCTTTCCTTTTTAACTTAAAGGCTTTGAACGCGCCGCCGGACAGAAAAAGAACGTCTAATCAGCGGCAGCCCGGCGCATCTTCGCGCGGCGAAAGCGAGCCCGCGCCGTTCGGACAGGGACGCGCAAGCTTAAAAGAAGGCCGGAGAAGAATAATTCCGGCTGACAAGCCCGCTTAAGCCGGGCGCCGCGGCGCTTAAATTATTTAAGTTTCTTTTTACTCATCATATAAGTAGGAAAGTAATAAACTATACAGAAATATATTTATGCTTCTTTATAGCTTTTTATAAATTGAAGCAAATTCAATTCATTTCTAAGTAAAAATGACCCCAAGCGGATGAGCTCCCGCTTGTGAGGAGAATAGGCCATGACACCAAAATTCGGTTCCAGCAAGCAATTCAAACCGGCCATGCCCGGTAAAGATAAAGCTGATCAGGGGGGCGGGCTAGTACGCAAGCAGCAATCCTCTGTAAAATCTTCCGCAAAAAAGGAAGATAAATTCGGCAAGCCGCTGTACGGAGACATTAACGAACCTCTCGACGAAGCGCTTGAAGAGATCAATCAGTCCTTACTGCAATCCCCCAAAGATCCGGAATTACATAAACGCAAAACCCAGATCCTGCGCAAAATGGAAGATGCTTCCGCTCTGCAGACCGCTCTGGAACAAGCGATGGACGCCTGTCCCAGCGTCTATTTTGCCGTTAAGCTGGCCGATGTTATGGAGGGCAAGGGAGCATACGCCAAAGCTCAGACCTGGAGAAAATGGGTCATAGACCAGCAGCCTGACGATCCGGATTCCGTCCGCAGACTGGCTCAGACCTCTGCCCGCGCTTTCGACCTGCCTACAGCCGAACATTATTACAGTAAGCTTGTGGAACTGAGAGCCAATGAAGAAGCGCCCTTAGGAGCAGCCTTCTATGAAGAAATGCTGGGCAAAGGCTTAACTCCCGAGCAGCGCCTTGAGCTTCAGCAGATGGGCCTGCGCCTGGTAGCCAAAGCTCTCTCCAAAAACATGACTAACGCAGGTCTGCTGGAAACCGCCGCCCGCTTAGCCTACAGAACCAAAAATTACACCGAATCTCAGGGCGCTTACGAACAGGCCATAAAGACCAACCCAGATCACCGCAACGCCAGCGCCTGGAAGGTCGAGCTCCTGCGCGTTTATGCTCAGCGCGGAATGCAGCAGCGCTGGCATTCTCTCTGCGAAAGCTTCATTGCCGAATTGAAAGAAGCCGTTTCCATGGATCGCACCGTCCAGAGAAACTGGAACCTGCTGGGCACGCTGCAGATTCAGGCCGGTCACTTTGAGGACGCTATCGAAACTTTGAAGGACGCTCTCTCGGCCGACTCCAAAAACGCCCAGGCTCTCTGGGAACTGGGACGTTTATACGTCCGCTGCGGACGCTCTCAGGAGGCGATAGAATATTATCGCGACATCATTGACGATCCCAACGAGCAGAAGTCGATTCGGCGAGCCATTGAGAAGTCTCTGGCCGAGCTGTATTTCAAACTCGGATACTATGACGAAGCCTTAAATATTTATCTGCGCGAAGAGGACGCCAACGCTCAGTTTATCGCTCCCATACTGGAAGCCACCGGACAGATTGAAGAAGCCGAGCAGGTCTATCTGAAATCGGTAGCTCAGTCTCCCCGAAACGCCAAATGCCACTTGGGCATGGCCGAATACTGGGTGCGCCATTCCAACTGGGACAAAGCCATAGAATCGGCTCAAAACGGACTTTCCTGCAATTATGCCACCGAAGAAGTCCACACCAGCTTATCCGTGGCCCTGGCTACCTCTTACATGAAACTGCAGGAATATGAAAAGGCTCTGCAGACGATGGACGAGATCTGCGCCTTGTATCCAGACTCCATTCAGTGCGTCTTCCGCAAAGCCAAGCTGCTGATCCTCCACAAACGCTCACAGGAGGCCTTCAAACTTATAGGCGAGGTTAAGGAGTCCGCCGAACATCAGACCGGCTGCGCTCCCGCCTCCTCCTCGCTTTGGTGCCTTTTGGGCGACGCCTGCGTGTTGATGCGCATTACCGACGAAGCCGAGCACGCTTACCGTCAGGCCATCAAATACGACGCCATGAACGCCACCGCCGTCTGCGGCCTGGGCATGCTGGCCGATAAGCGCAAGGACCAGCGCGAGGCCTACAGGCAGTATAAGAGATTTATAACTTTAGATCCTCTGAATCTGGCCACCCCCACCATCCGTAAGCTCATCGAAAAGCTGGTCATCCAACTGGGACCGGAAGCGATCGAACAGATAGATTACGGAGTTCAGGAGCTGGAAAGCAACGTTTCGCTTGAAGATGAGCAGGATCCGTCCTATCTCGGCTACCAGCCCAAGCAGAGTTCGCGTCCCCGCTACTTTGCCGGCCTGCCCGGAGGCATGCCGCCTAAAACCGATCAGTACTCGAACACCGAAAATAAGAGCGGCTGGCTGGGCGACGGCAGCGCTATAGATTACGGCTACGACAACTGATATTTAATGCAGATTGCAAAACGCTGACCCCGTCTGTCCGCTGACAGGCGGGGTTGTTTTATATATAGCCGCCGGCCGCCGGACCGATAGGCTCTTTGCAGACAATGTCATTATGCCAAGCCGCTCCCCAAGCATAGGGAGTATAAGGCTGCAGTACGAATACGGTATAAATATAATTAAGATTTAAGGTAATGGCCATGAAAATAAGCACTATGCGCACCCTGGACTGTCTGGCGGGAATTCCAATGTGCGCCGCCGCCAGTCTGTTTACAAACAAAAAAGCCCCGGAAATCGGACAGCTTCTCCAAAAAGAAAAGATTAAGATTCTCATAATCCACCTTTCGGAAATGGGAGCGGCGGTTCCGGCGCAGCCGGCCATAGCCGAGCTAAGGCGCAGGCTGCCGCAGGCCGAACTTTATTTTCTGAGCTTTCCTATCGCCCAAGCGCTGTTTCAGACTCTGAAGAACGCCCCCGCAGATCATTGCCTGACTATAGATCCGACCACTCCGGTCAGCCTCGCCGGCAGCGCTCTGAAAAGCCTGCAGGTCCTGAGAAGCGCCGGCATAGACTGCGTCCTGGACTTTGAAGGATATTCCCGGGTCTCGGCAATTCTGGGAGCTTTAATATGTCCCAAAGGCATAAGAGTCGGCATGCATCCTTATCAGCTTCCCCATCTTTATCGGGGCAGCACCCTGACTCATAAGGTTTTATATACTCCCCACCGCCACATTTCCCATTTTTACTGGACGCTGGTCAGCGCCCTCTTTGCCGATCCCGATAACGAGCCCTTCCCGCAGATTCCTCCCTCTGACTTTGACCCGGAAAAGCCGATTCCCTATGAATTCAGCTATCGGCCCGATCCGGAGGACGAGGCCTGCATAGAGCGAAAGCTGGCCCTTCTCAATCTGAACGCGTGCCAAGACCTGGTTATCGTCAATCCCAACAGCTCCGACATGCTGCCTCTGCGCAAATGGCCTCTGGAGCGCTATGCTCAGGTTATAGCCTATCTGCGCGCTTACAATCCCAAAACCGCCTTCATCGTGACCGGCACCGCGAACGAAAGGGCGGGCTTCATGGCTCTGGCTTCCAAGCTTCCCGACTGCCAGATCTGCGATTTTACGGGACAGACCACGCTTCCGCAGCTCCTGGCCCTCTACAGACGCTGCCGTCTCTTAATTACCAACGACAGCGGCCCGGCGCATCTGGCCCCCATCGTCGGTCTGCCCAGCGTCGTGCTTTACGGCCCGGAAACGCCCAAGCTCTTCGCCCCTCTGGGAGACAGAACTAAAATTATATACGAAAACTGGCTCTGCAGCCCCTGCGTCTGTCCGGCCAACGGCAAAAACAGCCTCTGCAAAACCGGCGGTTGCCTGAAAGCTGTCAGCGTCGAAAAGGTCGTTGCCGCCGCCATTGAACAGATGAATAAATACCCCGGTCCGAAGTCCATTTAGCCGAAGGGTACAAGGGTTTTATCATTTTGAGCGTTTATTCGCTGTCATTCATGCAGTCGTATGCTTCCGTTCAGAATTCTTCTCAACTGCGGTACCAAAGAGTTTTTTCCGTTTTATTCTGAACAATTCTTCAGTTGGATTCCGATCAATTCTTCATCTGCAGTTCTAAAAAGTTCCTCAGCCGCCGTTCCGGGCGCGGCGAAGATTTTCCTCGCCTGAGCCCGGGAAATGCTTCGCTTTTCTCAGTACGGCAGAGCAGACGCAGAGCCGCCGGAAGAGGTTATTTTGGATGCTGCCGGCGGCGGCCGCCGCCGTTATTCATACAAATATACCTTGCCTTCTGCATTTTAAAAGTGCGTAAATATGCACTTATAAGCAGGAACTGCTCTTATTAAAAATAAAAATATCCTTTTGGCAGTATAACCGCACATTTTATTTTTTTGCAATAAAGGGAAAGAAATGGCCGAAGATTATATCAATATAGTTGTCAACAACGAAATTTTCAGCATAGCTCCTCAAACTACCGTTAAAGAAGTTCTGCACGCAGAAAACGATCTTGATATCGTAGGCGGTCTGATCGGAGGGGCCATTGTCGGCCTCAGCATGCCTCTGACCGTGCCGGTAAACCTCAGTCCCGTCCACCGCAATACCCGCGAAGGCCATCAGATAATCAACAGAACCAGTTCTTTCCTGCTGGAATATATAATGGCCACCCGCTTTCCCGCTTATCACTTCCAGGTGGGGCAGTCTTTAAATCAGGGATATTATTATGAGCTTTTAAACGCTTCCGAATTCCCCGATCTCGATATAGAGGCTCTGGCCGAAAAGATTGACGCGGCCGTGCACGAGGCCATTGAAGCGGACCTGCAGTTCAACAGCAACTTCTATAATGTGGAAACCGCCTGCGTCCTTTTGAAGGATAACGGCGTCGCCATGATTAAGCTGCTCAACGCCTGGCCTTACAACAGCGTGCCTCTGGCCAAACTCGACAATTTTTACGCCATCCAGTACGGCACCATGGCCCCCTCCGCCAAATACTGCAATGGCATCAGCATAATCCCCTACGACGGCGGCATCATCCTCCAATTCCGCAAGCAGGTCAAACCCAGCGGAAACGCCCATCTGATGCAGACCTACCGCGAAAACCGGGCCTGGAACAAAATGATCGGCGTGGCCACCGTGGGCGATCTCAACGAATCGATCCTCACCGGAAAAATTAATGACATAATCAGAATGCAGGAAGGCCTGCACGAAAAGAAGATCATCGAAATCGCCGATAAAATCGCGGCCAACAGAGACAAACTGCGCCTGATCTGCATCGCCGGCCCCTCTTCCTCCAGCAAGACCACCTTCCTGAAACGCCTCAGCGTGCAGCTCAGCATCGCCGGCATTCAGCCTGTTACTATCAGCCTGGACGACTACTATGCCGACCGCTCCCTGATGACTCCCGAACAGCGCAAAAACCTCGACCTGGAATCCCTGGAGGCCCTCGACGTCGACCTGCTGCGCGAACACCTGCAGACTTTGGTGGACGGCGGCAAAATTCTGGCGCCTCACTTCGATTTCTCCACCGGAACCAGAGTCGCGCCCGAAAAATTTACCCCTCTGCAGCTCGGCCCCAATCAAATGCTCTTAATTGAAGGCATCCACGGCCTGAATCCGGCCATCGCCGACTCCGTGCCCGAGGAATCGCGCTTCCGCATCTTTGTCAGCTCCCTCACCCAGCTGGTCATAGACGAACACACCCGCATCCCCACCTCCGACACCCGCCTGCTGCGCCGCATCGTGCGCGACCGCCGCTACAGAGGCACTTCGGCGGCCAAGACCATCGCCATGTGGCCCAAAGTCCGCCGGGGCGAAAGGAACAACATATTCCCCTTCCAGGAGAACTGCGACGTCATGTTCAACTCCTCGCTGGTCTATGAAACCGCGGTGCTCAAAACCTTCGCCTGGCGCTACCTTCTGGAAGTTCCCCAGAACGATCCCGCCCGTGTTCAGGCCCAGGCGCTGCTGCGCTTCCTGGATATGTTCGTGCCCATCTTCCCCGACGATATCCCCTCCAATTCGCTGCTGCGCGAATTCATAGGCGGTTCCAGCTTCAACTATTAGAATTTTCGGAATCTGCATTTTATAGGAGTACCAGATTATGACGTCTATCAGCGATCCTGTAGTCAAAAGAGATCATGACGCTAAAATATCGGGGAGAGCCTTATATCTGTGCGATTATCCCCGGGACGGCATCCTGACCGGCAAGCTGCTGCGCTCAAAATACGCCAAAGCCAGAATCCTGGGCGTCGACGTGCCCGAACTTCCCGAAGGCTACGTCTATGCCGACGCCCGCGACATCCCCGGCGACAACAATGTGCAGATGGTCTGCGACGACACGCCGGTCTTTACCAGGGAGACCGCCGAATATATCGGCGATCCTATCGCCATGATCGCCGGTCCCGATCCGGAGGTGGTAGAAAAGCTCATTTCCCAGTGCCAGGTTCACTACGAAGAGCTTGAGCCCACTCTGGATATGGAAACGTCCGAAGAGTTCTTCTTCGATTACAACTACGGAAAGGGCGACCTGGAAAAGGCTTTTGCTGAAGCCGATCACGTCTTTACGGAGACCCTGCGGACCGGCCATACCGAACAGGCTTACATGGAAACCCAGAGCATGATGGCTGAGCCCGAAGCTGACGGCTCCATGTGCATACACGGCTCTCTGCAGTGTCCCTTCTATGTTAAAAACGCTTTAAAGCGCGTCCTGGGCCTGCCGGCGGAAAAAGTCCACGTCTACCAGGACGTCACCGGCGGCGCTTTCGGAGGCAAGGAAGGCTTCCCCTCGATGCTGGGCGCTCAGGTGGCCGTAACCGCCAATAAAGCCAAGGCCCCGGTCGTCTGCATCCTTGACAGGCGCGAGGATATCGAATTTACTTCCAAAAAACACCCTTCGGTCAGCGTCTACAAGGCCGCCGTAAAAGACGGAAAAATTACGGCTATGGATATCGACGTCAAATTCAACGCCGGAGCCTATACGACTCTGACCCCGGTAGTTCTCCAGCGCGGCATCATCTGCGCCAGCGGCGTCTATAACGTTGAGAACCTGCATATCCGCGGCAGAGCGGTCAAGACCAACAGCGTGCCCAACGGAGCTTACCGAGGCTTCGGCGGTCCCCAAACCTTCTTTACGGCCGAAACGTTCGTCTCTCATATTGCCAGAAAGCTGGGCTTAGACGTTCTGGAGTTTAAAAAAGCCAATTTATGCAAGCAGGGCGACCTGACCGCCACCTCCGGAAAATACCATTTCCGCGTACCTCTGCCGGAGATGATTCAGGAAGTTGACGAGGCCATCGGCTACAGCCGGAAACATGCGGAGTATTCCAAGCCTCAGACCGGACGCTACCGCAAAGGCATCGGCATGTCGCTGTGCTTCCACGGCGCCGGTTTCACCGGCTCGGCCGAACAGGACGTAATTAAGGCCGTAGCCAGACTGCATAAATATTCTGACAACAGCGTGGAGATTTTAATTTCCAATACGGACATGGGACAGGGACTCCACAGTACCGTTCCTAAAATTGCCGCTAAGGAATTAAATCTGCCCTACAGCAAGATTAAAATGAAGCTTCCCGACACCAATCGGGTCCCCGATTCGGGTCCGACCGCCGCTTCAAGATCGATGATGGTGGTGGGCGAGCTGGTGCGCCGGGCTTCCATCAAGCTGCGCGAAAGCTGGATAGACGGTGAAGAACAGGTCGTCGAAGAACAGTTCAAGCAGCCAGACTTTATGATCCCCTTTACCCTGGCCAATTTCCACGGCGACGCCTATCCTACTTATTCCTGGGCGGTCAACGCCATTGAGATCGAGCTGGACACCTTAACCGGACTCACAAAGGTGATCGATGCCTGCGGGTCCTATGAGGTTGGAACGCCTATCGACGAAAATATCGTCTTAGGCCAGATGGAAGGCGGCTTCCTGCAGAGCATCGGCTGCGCCTGCATCGAGCATATCGGCTACGACTCCAAAGGGCGCATCCGCAACAACTCCTTCTCCGACTTCCTGATTCCCACCGCCAAGGACGTGCCTCACCTGAAGGCCATGCTCCATGTGGTCGAATACCCCAACGGCCCATACGGCGCCAAGGGCGCGGGCGAGCTTCCCGTAGTTCCCGGTCCCGCAGCCTACATTAACGCGGTAGAACAGGCTCTGGGCAACAAAACCTACATCAGTTACGCTCCCATAAGCGCGGAAGACGTTTGTGAAATATTAGCAAAGGAGGCCTGAAATGGAGGCTGTCCGATTCAAACTCAACGGTAAAGAAACAGCTTACGAAGGCAAGGCGACCGATCGCCTTCTGGACGTTTTGAGAGAAAAGTACAGAATGACCAGCGTCAAGTGCGGCTGCAAGGAAGGCGAATGCGGGGCCTGCTCGGTCCTGATAGACGGCGTTCTGATCAACTCCTGCTGCGTGGCCATGGGCGCCGTCGAAGGCGCTTCGGTGGTCACCCTGGAGGGCTTCCGCGAGACCGAACGCTTTAAGGTCATCAGCAAGGCCTTCGGCGAAGTTTCCGCCGTTCAGTGCGGATTCTGCATTCCCGGCATGGTCATAGCCGCCGAATCAATCCTCTCTAAAAATCCCCATCCCACGGAAGACGAAATACGCGAAGGTCTTTCCGGCAATTTATGCCGCTGCACCGGCTACAACGCCATCGTGAAGGCTATACTCAACGCGGCAAAGGAAGGTGAAGGACTGTGGTAAACGGCTTTTTTCCCCACTCACTCCAGGAGGCTTTAGAGATTTTATCTCAGCACAGCGCCGTCCCCTACGGAGGCGGAACCGATTTAATGGTCCAGAACAAGCCCTGCGAGGCCTACCTCTTCCTGCGCAAAATCCCGGAAATGACGCAGATCAAAGTCGATGACGAATATATCCGCATCGGCGCGGCCGTAACCTTTACGGAAGCGCTGGCCGACGCGCGCGTGCCTCAGCTGATGAAGGAAGCGGTCTCCCGCATCGCCGCCCCGGCCATACGCAACGCCGGAACCTTCGGAGGCAACCTGGGCAACGGCTCGGCCAAGGCCGACTCGGTTTTAATCGAGTTCGTCTCCGACGCCAAACTGCTCATTAAATCTTTGAACAAAGAGCGCCTCGTCGAAGTCGATAAATTCTATCTGGGCCGCAAAAAGCTGGATTTGGCGGCCGACGAGCTGATCGTGGAAGTCCTCCTGCCCAAAAACGGCTGGGACAAATTCTACTACCAGAAGGTAGGCGGACGCAACGCTCTGGCTATCTCCCGCGTCTCCTTTGCCGGCCTTTTTGCCATTGAAGACGGCAGAATAACCAATATCGCCTCCGCCTTCGGAGCGGTGGCCGACACCGTCCTCCGCTACAAAGACCTGGAAAATATGCTTCTCGGCAAAACTTTGGCCGAAGCCAAAGAGCTCAAGGAGGAATTCCTGAAAGCCTACAACGAGCGCATGGTGCTGACCCGCGGACGCGTTTCCGCCGAATACCGCAAAACCGTCTGCATGAACCTGCTGAGAGATTTCCTCACCCAGTACGGAATATAAACTTAAGAAAAAAGCCGTCTGAAGCGCCATTAAGGCCTGACTGACGGCTTTTTTGCCTTTGCCGCAGCCGAGCTTCAATTATTCTTCCCGGGCGGCTCCTTAAACGCGCCGAACAGCGCTCTTGCCATTCCCTCTGTCGTTTCGACCGCCCCCTCTGTCATTCTGAGCGCCCACATTTGTCATTCTGAGCGCAGCGAAGAATCTTAAAGCTGCGGCAATCTGAAAAAAGTCCTTCGCCGAAAGCACGGAACGGCGGTATTTACAGAAAGAAAAGCAATTAATGTATATTATCAATGTAAACGGCAAAGATTACGAAGCCCGGCACGATAAAAAGCTGCTGCGCTTTTTAAGGGACGATCTGCGTCTGACGGCGGCCAAGGACGGCTGCAGCGAAGGCGTATGCGGAACCTGCACGGTGCTGATAGACGGCAGAAAGGCCAAGTCTTGCCTGATGCCTCTCAGCAGACTCCAGGGCAAAAAAATCCTTACCGTCGAAGGCATCCCCCCGGAAGAGATGGCCATATACAAATATTGCTTCGCCCAGGCCGGAGCCGTTCAGTGCGGCTTCTGCATCCCCGGCATGGTCATTTCCGCCAAGGCGCTGCTGGACAAAAATTTAAACCCCAGCCGGGACGAAGTGAAAAAAGCCCTGCGCGGCAATATCTGCCGCTGCACCGGCTACAAAAAGATCGAAGAAGCCATTTTAACGGCCGCCGAATATCTCCGCGAACATAAAAGTCCGCCCGCTCCCCCGACCTCCCTGCATATGGACGAACACGCCGTCCGCCTCGACGCCGCCGAAAAGGTTGACGGCAGCGGCCTCTTTGCCGACGACCTGGATATTCCCGGAATGCTCTTTGCCAAGCCGCTGTACATAAACCGCCCCCGGGCCAGAATTGACAGGCTGGACTTCGGCAAAGCCCTGCAGCATCCCGACTGCGTGGAAATCCTGACCAAGGAAGACGTGCCCTGCAATAAAATCGGCCACATAAAGCAGGATTGGGACGTCCTCTTAGGCGTAGGAGACGTCAGCAAGTACGTCGGCAACGCCGCAGCCGTGGTTGTCAGCGACAAAAAAGAGAGCCTGGAGGAAATCTGCGCCCTGATCGAGCTGGAATGCACCGACCTGCCGCCCGTAACTTCCCCGGCCCAGGCCCTGGCCGAGGGCGCTCCCCTGATCCACCCCGACGGCAATATTATGAGCGAGTCCCATTTAGTGCGCGGCAATGCCGACGAGGCTATCAAAAATTCCAAATACGTCGTCACCAGGCGCTATACCACCTCCTGGCAGGAGCACGCCTTTATGGAGCCTGAGTGCTGCGTAGCCGTCCCCGAAGGCGAAGACGGCCTCCTCGTCTATACCACCAGCCAGTCCGTTTACGACGTACAGCGCGAATGCGCGGCCATGCTGCAGGTCCCCCGGGAGAAGCTCCACTGCCGGGCCCCTCTGGTGGGCGGCGGCTTCGGCGGCAAGGAGGATATGTCGGTTCAGCCTTACGCGGTTCTGGCCGCCTGGATTTTGAAGCAGCCCGTCAAGGTTAAATACACGCGCCAGGAATCGCTGGATTATCATGTCAAGCGCCATCCCATGGAGATGGAATTCACCACCGCCTGCGACGAAAACGGACGTTTGACCGCCATGAAGGCAACTATTACCGCCGATACCGGAGCTTACGCCTCGCTGGGCGGTCCGGTTCTGGCCCGGGCCTGCACCCACGCCGCCGGTCCCTACAACTATCAGAATTTAGATATTCTGGGACGCTCCGTCTATACCAACAACGTCGTCTCCGGAGCCTTCCGCGGCTTCGGCGTGGCTCAGAGCTGCTTTGCCTCGGAAATGAACATCAATCTGCTGGCGGAAATGGTCGGTCTGGACCCCTGGGAAATCCGCCGCCGCAACGCCATTGAGCCCGGCCAGACGCTGCCCAACGGCCAGAAGGCCGCCCCGGACACCAATATCGCCGCCTGCCTGGACGCCGTCAAGGATATTTATTACGCTCATCCCTATGCCGGCATCGCCTGCGGCTTTAAAAATTCCGGCACCGGCATGGGCAAAAAGGACATAGGCCGCGTCCTGCTTTCGGTAGAAGAGGGCAGAATCCACATCCGCACCTCGGCGGCCTGCATGGGCCAGGGACTGGGTCAGATGGCGCTCACCGAGATCTGTCACGTAACCGGCCTCAATCCCTCGCTCTTCGTCTTTGAAGCCTCCGACACCCAAAGGACCCCCGATTCCGGCACCTCCACCGCCTCCCGCCAGACCGTCGTCACCGGCGAAGCGGCCCGGCGGGTGGGAGAAAAGCTGCGCGAGGCCCTGCAGAGCGTTCAGAGCTTAGCCGATCTCGAAGGACAGGAGTTTTTCGGCGAATATTCGGCTCAGACCGATCCTCTTGGCGCAGTAAAGGAGAATCCCATCAGCCATATCGCCTATTCCTACGGCGTACAGGTTGTCGTTTTAGACGAAGAAGGCCGGTTTAAAAAGGTAGTCTCCGCCTTTGACGTCGGCACGCCGGTCAATATTCAGTCCGTCGAGGGACAGATCGAGGGCGGCGTGCTGATGGGTTTAGGCTATGCGGTCACGGAAAAATTTGTCTGCGAAGGCGGCCGTCCCAAGACCAAATTCGGAACCCTGGGACTGATGCAGGCCCACCAGGCTCCAGAGCAGGAGGTTATTCTGTGCCGTCCCAAAGCCGAGGATCGCCTGCCCTACTCTTTAGGCGCTAAGGGCTGCGGCGAGCTCTGCATGATCCCCACCGCTCCCGCCGCTGCGCACGCCTATTACCGCCTGGACGGCAAATTCCGCCAAAGCCTGCCTCTGGCTGACACTCCTTACCGCAAAGGCTGATAAATCAGACGCTGCCGTTCCCCCGAAAACGGCAGCGTTATTAATTTAGGCGATATTTTGCTGATAATATTACTGCAGCTTGTCTGCGCAATGCTTGATAATCTTACCCTGTCATTCTGATCGCAGCGAAGAATCTTTCAAACGCGTTCTGCACGTTTTCGCTGCAATGTCATAAAGTTAAGGCAAATTATTGCTAAAAAGGTACATTATCTTGTTTTGCCGATGCTTGGAAAAGTTTTTCTTATCATTCTGAGCGCAGCGAAGAATCTATAAAGCATGTTTTCGTTATGTCGGTTTTCTTTTGCGCTCCGCTCCGCGACTCGCCGTACCCGGAGCTCGGACGCTCGCTTTTGCGCAAAAGATAAACCTAAATATAACATGTCTGCTGAAAGCCTGTTTTTGCTTAACTTACCGACAGTGGTTTTCGCTGGATCGTTTTTTTTGCTTTTGGCTCAGCGGCTGCATCTGGCTCGGACGTCAGCTCTTGCGCAGAACAAAACCAGCGCAAAGCTTGTCTGCTGAAAGCTTGTTTTTACTTAACTTACCGGCAGTAATTTAAACCTATACAGTTTTTCATTACAGTTCCTTCGCCTGAGGCTCAGAATGGCAGATATACCGGCTCAGGATGATATCACGGGAGATATTTCTCAGCGGCTCCTTCCCACGGCGAGCGCTCAAAACGGTCATTCTGAGCGAAGCGAAGAATCTGTGTTTTAATCGCTTTATTTATTGAAAAATCGAAAAATCAGGCTGAAAAAAGGCCTGTTTAACCTCCAGCTCATTGATTATTTTTAATTGCTTATAGTATACTAATATTACGTGCATTCTACTGAAAAGGAGGGATACCGTGCTTAAATCAAACGGCAAAAGAGGATATTCTTTAATATTCTCCTTAGCTATTTCGCTATTCCTATTACTAGGATTAACCGTCACAGGCTGCGGAACCAGCGGATCGACTGTATCAGCCGCTCCTCAGGGAGAAGTTGCCGGACTTTATGACGCCAGCGGAAAACTGACCGTAAACTGGGACTATCTGGTCAACCATTACGGTCTGGATATTGAGAAAGATTATGATCCTACCATCATCGGCGGACAAATCGACACTCTCAATCCTAAAGTAAGTCCGCTCTACCAGCTTTTGAACGAAGCCTACAAAGCTATACTGCCCAAGGGCATCAAGCGCGTAGGCAACGCCTTCGCCGGCTCCAAAGGTCTGCATGCGGTAAACATGCCTGAAGGCCTCAAAGAAATCGGCAGCGGAGCTTTCGCTGACTGCGAAGCTTTGAAAGAGATTCTGATCCCGACAAAATTGGACAGCGTGGCTAAAGACGCATTTAAAGGCTGCGGCAGCCTGACTGCCATTTTGTATGTGGGTGAAATTTACACTAATCCTGAGGAATTCATCGACGACGTAAACGGCGGCGACGACGATACCGATACGGATACGGACACCGACACGGACACCGATACCGATACCGACACCGATACCGACACTGATACCGATACCGACACGGACACCGATACCGACGACGATACCGATACGGACACGGATACCGACACCGATACCGACACGGACACCGATACCGACGACGATACGGATACCGATACGGATACCGATACCGACACGGACACCGATACCGATACGGACACGGATACCGACACCGATACCGACACGGACACCGATACCGATACGGATACGGATACCGACACGGACACCGATACGGATACCGATACGGATACCGATACAGACAGCGATACGGACACCGATACGGATACCGATACCGACAGTGATACTGATACCGATAGTGACACCGTTCCCGATACGGACACCGATACGGATACCGACAGTGACTCCGATACCGATACGGATACCGATACGGACACCGATACGGATACCGATACCGACAGTGACACTGATACGGACACCGATACCGACAGTGACACCGATACCGACACCGACACTGATACGGATACCGATACCGACAGTGACACCGATACCGATACCGACACCGATACGGACACCGATACTGATACGGACACCGATACCGACACCGATACGGACACCGATACGGATACGGATACCGATACGGATACGGATACCGATACCGACACGGACACCGACACTGAT